>NZ_JBZYDM010000008.1:0-212713 GCF_058933345.1 Halomicrobium sp. HArcht3-1
TCTTTCGAGAAGTGAAAAGACGAACCTCTTCGTTCTCAAACTGTTTCAGCCACGTCGATCCAGACACAGCTGACGACTGGCTCAGATCATTCAGCTTCGCATGGAATCAGCTAATCTGAACACTACCACACAGGTCGGGGGAACCTTCTTATCCAGTGGCAGTGAAAACTGAGTTCGTATGCCGCTCTGGCAAGTGGGTGGCCTCCAGCGGGTCGTCGAGAACGTCTCGACGTTCGCACGTGAGTCACCGTTGCTGGCCGCATTGGTCGTCGTCGGGCTGTTGGTATTCCTCGTTGGTGTTCGGATGGCGGTCGGTCGAATTCGCCGAACGCCGGGCGAACGCCTGCAGCGGCTGCTCGGCTCGGCCGACGAACTGGCGGTGTTGATGCATCCGAACCCTGATCCGGACGCGATGTCGTGTGCGCTCGCGACGGAGAAACTGGCGACGCGGGCTGGCTCGGACGTACGGCTGTACTATCCCGGCCAGATCAGACATCAGGAGAATCGTGCGTTTCAGACCGTTCTCGACCTCAATTTCAACCGCATCGAAGCTGCGAGTGAGCTCGAAGAAGAGCACGTCGTGCTCGTCGATCACAACGAAGCGCGAGGGTTCCCGGGCGCGGACGGGATCGACCCGCTCGCCGTGATCGACCACCACCCCGGCGGTGGCGAGGGCGGGCGGTACACCGACGTTCGGACCGACTACGGCGCGTGTGCGACCATCTTCGCCGAATACTTCGAGTCGTTGGACTGGGAACTCGTCGATCCCGAAGAAGACACGAGCGTCGATCCGGACGGCGACCACATCGACCCCGAAGTCGCCACGGGACTGCTCTACGGCATCCAGTCTGACACGAAACAGCTCACCAAGGGCTGTAGCCCGGCGGAGTTCGAAGCGTCCGAATACCTCTACGAGGGGATCGACGAAGACCTGCTCGACCGGATCGCGAATCCGCAGGTCGACGCCGAAGTGCTGGACGTGAAAGCGCGTGCGATCACGAATCGCGAGATCCGCAACGCCTTCGCCGTCAGCGACGTGGGCGAGATATCGAACGTCGACGCCATCCCGCAGGCCGCCGACGAACTCCTCCGACTCGAAGGTGTGACGGCCGTCGTCGTGATGGGCCAGAAGGGCGACACGCTGCATCTCTCGGGTCGGTCGCGCGACGACCGCGTCCACATGGGCAAAGTCCTCGAAACCGTCGTCGAGGACATCCCGATGGGATCGGCCGGGGGCCACGCCCGGATGGGCGGCGGACAGCTCTCGATCGATCACATGAACGGGATCGGTCCCGGCAGCGGCGTGGCGATGCCCGACTTCAAGGGCCACCTCTTCGACGCGATGGCGGGCGACATCTAACTGTTTTTGCCCGCGGGGAGCAAAGCGTGGCTATGGCAACACAGTCGGCGACGTGGGCCTATCGAGACGACCACGAGGACTTCGCACGAACCTACTTCCGGCGGTTCGGTGACTGTGTCGTCTCAAGTATCGGCGTCGGGACCTATCTCGGCGAGGCGACCGACGAGCAGGACGACCGCTACCGCGAAGCGATCGGCGACGCGCTCCGGTCGGGCGTCAACGTCGTCGATACGGCGATCAACTACCGTCACCAGCGGTCCGAGCGCGTCGTCGGCGACGCCGTCCGCGAGAGTCCGGTCGACCGGGAGGCGGTTCTCGTGGCGACGAAAGGCGGGTTCGTCCCCTTCGACGGCGAGCGGCCCGACGATCCCGGTGCGTTCGTCCGCACCGAGTATCTCGACACTGGCATCGTCGACCGCGAGGATCTCGTTCACGGCCAGCACTGTATCGCACCGGGGTTCATCGACGACCAGCTGGATCGCTCGCTTGAGAACCTCGGTCTCGACACGATCGATCTCTACTACGTCCACAACCCCGAGACACAGCTCGAAGCGAAGTCACGCGAGGCAGTGTACGAGCAACTCGAAGCCACCTTCGAGCGCCTCGAACGACGGCGCGCGGCCGGTGACATCCGCCACTACGGCGTCGCGACGTGGGAGGCCCTGCGCGTACCCGAAGACCACGACAGCTACCTCTCGCTTCCCGAGATCGTCCGTAGAGCACGGGCTGCGGCCGATGCGGCCGGCAACGACACGACCGGCTTCCGCGGGATACAACTGCCGTTCAACGTCAGCATGGCCGACGCGTTCACCGTCGAGGCCCACGAGGGTGCCGACGGAACCCAGTCGGCACTGTGGTTCGCTCACGAGGCAGAGCTGTCGGTGTTCACGAGCGCCTCGATCATGCAGGGCCAGCTTACGGCGGGACTGCCCGACGAAGTCGCCGCGAAACTCGACGGCGAGACCAGCGTCCAGCGAGCGATCAACTTCGCCCGGTCGGCACCGGGAGTGACGGCCTCGCTGGTCGGGATGGGATCGCCGGAACACGTCGTCGAAAACGTCGCTGCCGGTCGGTACGAACCCCTCGGAGCGACGGCGTTCGACGCCATCTTCGAGTGACCGGCGATAAAAACGGCCGCGAGCTTACATCTCCTTCCACTCGGTGCCACAGTCGGGACAGGCTCTGACCTTGCCGATTTCGTCGGGTTCGTTGCGCGTCGCAAGCTCGGTCTCGCAGTTCGTACAGGCGAGCCGTCCGTAGTTGTCCTTCTCCAAGTCCCCCGAACGAAGTCCCGTCCGTACTGAGTCCATGTCATGTCCTGCAAGCGCCGTGGGTATAAAGGGTCGCGCCGGACCGGAAGGTTTTGATACATTGACTGACCAATCAGTTAGCGTGTCACGCCGAACAGTCTTTGGCTCGCTCCTCGGGATGGTCTTTCTCGTGAACCTCGCCAGAGTCGTGTTCGCGCCGTTGCTGGAGCCACTGGGCGGTGCCCTCGGGGCCAACGACGCCGCCCTCGGCACGATCGCGACGCTTGCGTGGCTTGGCAGTGCCGTCCCGCGCATCCCGACGGGCTATCTGCTGACCCGACTCTCGCGGGAGGTCGTGATCCTCACGTCGGCGTGCGTGCTGGCCGCCGCCGCCGTCACCACCTCCGTCGCCGACAGCGTGGCGACGATAACGGTCGGCGCGTTCCTGATGGGACTCGCCAGCGGCGCGTACTTCATCGCCGCCAATCCGCTGGCGAGTGAGCTGTTTCCCGACCGTGTCGGTGCTGCAATGGGCGTCCAAGGCACCGCCAGCCAGCTCGCGGCCGTCGGTGCGCCGACCATCGTCGTCGTCGCACTCGCCGTCGGTGACTGGCGAACGGTGTTCCGGGCGATCGCCGTCGCGGCGGTCCTCGCCGGGATCGCCTTCGCACTCACCGCTCGCAGGACCGAGATGCCCGACGCCGGCGACGAGGACACGGCGTTCCTCGCCGCGGCGCGCCACCAGTGGCGCATCATCCTCGCCGGCGTCGCCGTCATCGGCGTCACCGGGCTGGTGTGGAACGGCCTGTTCAATTTCTACGTGAAGTACTTCCTCGCGAAGGGACTGACCGGTGTACAGGCCAATCAGTTGCTGACGGTCGCCTTCGGCGCTGGTGTCCCGGCGTTTTTCCTCTCCGGTCGTCTCGCCGACCGTCTCCCGCCGATCCCGTACATTCTCTCGATTATCGCCGGCTTCCTCATCTGCGTGTTCGCCACGACGGTCGTGCAGGGCTTTCTCGCGCTGGCCGTCCTCAGCGCGGTGCTCGGTTACGTCATCCACAGCCTCTTTCCGGCCGTCGACACCTACCTGCTCGGGTCGCTGCCCGACCACCACCGCGGGAGCGCTTACGCCGTCTACAGCGGGACAATGATGATCATTCAGGCCGCTGGCAGTACGATCGTCGGGACGCTCTCCTCGGCGGGCTACGGGTTCGAGAGTATCTTCACCGGGCTGGCGGCCGTCCTCGCGGTCGTCCTCGTCGCACTCGCTGGCCTGTACGTCGACGGTCACCTGCCGACTGGTGCGCGCGCGTAGGCACGCCGCTTTTGCGTGCGCGGTGTCGAGAACACGGTAATGGAGTACGTGCAGGAACGGATCGCGACGCTTCACGACTACGGCGGGGCGACCCCGACGGCGCCGACCGACGACGCGGCGGTCGTCGTCCCGATGACCGAGCGCGATCACGCGAGTCTCGCGGCCGAGCGCGTCTTCGAGACGCTGGCCCGGGTCGACCCGGAACGGGTCTACGTCGCGCTGCGGGCCAGCGAGGAGCGAGTCGGGGACGTGACGGCGTGGATGGACGGATTCGATCTCGACGCGGAGGTGTTGTGGTGTAACGCGCCCCGGATCGACGAGCGACTGCGCGAGCGTGGCCTGCCCGGTGACGCCGGGAAGGGCCGGGACGTGTGGCTCGCACTCGGCGTGGCCGCTCGCCACGACTACGTCGCCGTCCACGACGCCGACACGACAAACTACACGGCCACGCACGTCGACAAACTTCTCTCGCCACTCGGCGGCGACTACGACTTCGTCAAGGGCTACTACGCCCGCGTCGAGAACGGCCGTCTCTACGGGCGGCTCTTTCGCCTGTTCGTCCGGCCGCTCTTGCGCGCGCTCGACGAGACGACCGATCACCCGGTCGTGGACTATCTGCTCGCCTTCCGCTACGCGCTGGCCGGCGAGTTCGCGGCCACGAGCGACGTGATCCGGTCGCTGCGCGCCCAGCCGGGCTGGGGGCTGGAGATCGGGACGCTCGGCGACGCCTACGACGCGGCGGGCTTCGCCGGCAGCGCACAGGTCGATCTGGGCACCCACGAGCACGATCACCGATCGGTCGGCGGTCCCGCGGGACTGGGCGACATGTGTGAGGAAGTCGGACAGGCGCTCTTCCGAGTGCTCGACGATCACGGTGTGACTCTCGACTACGACCGACTTCGAGAGGCGTACCGGACCACCGCCGACGACCTCGTCCGGCAGTACGCCGCCGACGCCCGCTTCAACGGACTCGACTACGATCCCGAGGGCGAGCGCCGGCAGGTCCGCGAGTACGGCCGTGGTATCGCCGAACCCGGCGAGGACCGGCGATTGCCCGCGTGGGCATCCTGCGAGATTGCACCCGAGACGGTCCTGTCGCTCTCTCGGGATGCGATCGACACCACAACAGAGTAGCGACGCGCTCAGTCCGTCCCGTCGCCCTCGCTCACTGGCTGAGCGACGGCTTCGGCGTCTTCCTCGATGACGCGAATTCCCTTCGAAGCGAGGTGGCGCATCTGCTGACGAACGAAGTCTTCCTCTTCGGTGCCACGGGTCGCCAGCACGTACAGCATCGCGTCGCCGACCGGCCGCATCGTCCGCCCGGCCCGCTGTGCGCCCTGCCGGCGTGAGCCACCCAGCCCGGAGGCGACGATGGCGAGTTCGGCGTCGGGGAGGTCGATCCCCTCGTCACCGACCCGAGAGATGACGAGCGTGTCCCGCTGGCCCCGGCGGAACTCGTCGAGCAGCGTCTCGCGGCGGGCGTGGCGCGTCTCGCCGCTGATGAAGGGCACGTCCAGTGTCTCGGCGATGGCGTCGCCCTGATCGAGATACTCGACGAAGATCAGCGCCTTCGCGTGGGGATGTTCGGTCAGCAGGTGACGGATCTCGTCGATCTTCGCCGGGTTCGTGGCGGCGGTCTGGCGGCGACCGTGGCCCACGGCGGAGACGTACTCGTCGGCGATGTCGTCGTCGCTCCAGGGAATCTGGCGGATCGTCACCTCCGGTTCCTGCACGAAGCCCGCATCGAACAGCGCCGACCAGTCCGTGCCGATGGGCGGGCCGACGAGGGTGAAGATCTCCTCTTCCTTGTCGTCTTCTCGTACTGGGGTCGCAGTCAGGCCCAGTCGGTGTTTGCTCTGGAGGCGCGTGCTCCGGCGGGCCACGTCGGCCGGAATGTGCTGGACCTCGTCGTAGACGATCAGCCCCCAGCGTCGTTCGTCGAACAGTTTCCGGTGGCGGTCCATCCCCGCGGTGCGGTAGGTGGCAATCGTGACGGGGCGGATCGACTTCTCGCCGCCGTGGTACTCACCGACCTGCGTCTCGTCCAGATCGGTGTGTAACAGTAGCTCCTCGCGCCACTGACTCGCCAGTTCCCGGGAGGGGACGAGAATCAGTGTCTCGCCGCCGATGGCGTCGAGCACGCCCATCGTCGCGACCGTTTTGCCCGATCCGGGCGGGCCGACGAACACGCCCGACCCCTGCTCTCGAAACCGCTGGACCCAGTCGGCCTGATACTCGCGCAGGGGCAACTGGAGTTCGACCGCCAGCGCGTCGCCCTCGTCGAAGTCGCGGTCGTCCCGGACGGGATACCCCGCCTCGTACAGCGTCCGCTTGAGCTGTGCGGTCTTGTCCTCGTTGACCCACGACTCGGCATCGGAGATGGGGGCGCGCAACACGTCGTCGTCGAGTTTCTGGCGGGCGACGTTACCCATCAGATCGTCGCTCTCGGCTTCGAGGACCGTGTAGCCGTCCTCGTGGGTGACGAGTCGGAACTTCCGGGCGCGCTCCCACTGGCTCTGTACCCACTCTTCGAGGTGGGGCGAGCGCTGGCCGAACACGTCCCGCATCGTGGCGAGCAGGTCGTCGAGGGACTCGTAGGGTGCCTGCCACACGTCCTCCTCGCGGATCTCGTAGATGGCACCGCCGGCGCGGTTGGTGTCGACGAGGTGGGCGAACTGCGACAGCTGTGCGCGGGTGAACTGGTCGGCGTGCTCGACGACGACCTCGTGGCGGTCCGGGAAGACGATCACGCGCTCGCGGTCCGTGACGGCGTCGAGGTCGGGCGGGTAATAGACCGCCTCGGCTTCGGTCACGGACTGGCGTTGCAGTTCCTCGCTCTCGCTCAGTCGCTCCAGTGCCTCACGGGCCGCGTCGGCGGACACGCCGGCCTTGCGGGCGAACTCCGTCGGCGTGAGGTGTGGTTTTCCGACGGCGTCGATGGCGTCGTACACGTCGCCGAGTTCGACCGTGGCAGGGTCGTCTGGCGACTGCTCCGCGTCTGTCACGTCCGGTGAGAAGCGACCGACGGGCAAACGGGTTTCGGCTGGCACCGGGAACGGAGACGACCGCCTCCGGCGAGCAAACCCACGCGAATCACGAGACGACGGTACCGTTCTGTTCCGGTACCTGTTCGAGTGTCTCCAGTTCGTCGAGGAGATCGCCGAGCAGTGGTGACGGTGACTCGAACTCGACCATCTCCACGTCCGGGTCGTAGCGAACGCAGTCGAACCGGGCCGCCTTCGGGAGGTGGACGTGGTGGAGTTCGACGAGCAAACTGTCGTCCGACTCGCGGTCGTTCGACGCGTCGTGATCGTCGGTTCTGTCCGCGACCACCGCCGCGATCTCGTCGACCGGGACCGGCCCGTCACACTGGCGCAAGTAATACAGGGCGTGGCGTCGCTGCTCGCAGACCAGTAGCGAGAGCATCTCGTCGACAGAGTTCATATTCAAGTGAACATTCATATCCAAATACATTACTCTGACGGCCGATCTAGACGGCCTGCTGCGGGTCGCTTCAATCGTCGGTCGGCGTGGCTTCGAAGCCGTCGTCGAACTCCAGACCGCTGCCCGTCAGGTCGCTCTCACGCCAAGTGCCCCGGCGGTACCACGCGTAAGCGACGACTGCGCCGACGACGTTCGAGACGGCGAAGGACAGCCAGATGCCGTCCTGACCGATGTCACCGGCGGCGATCCACGCGATGGGGAACCGAACCAGACCCAGCATGAACACGGAGATGGCCGCCGCGGTGAGCGTCTTGCCGGCACCCCGAAAGCTGCCGGTGTAGGCCCGCATGATCCCGATACAGCCGAACGTCAGCGCGACGACCCGCAGGAACGTCGTCGTGATCTCGACGACGGCCGGATCGGTCGTGAACACGTCGGCGATCGCCGGGGCGACGAACCAGACGAGGACGCCAGCAGCCGTCAGGACGGTAAAGAGGACGGCTGCGGCGAGCTTCGTCGCCCGCTCGGCCCGGTCGGGCTTGTCCGCACCGATGTTCTGACCGGTCATCGTCTCGACGCCCTGTGCGACGGCGATCGCCGGCAGGAAGATGACCGAGAAGACACGGGTACCGATGCCGTAGGCGGCGACGACGGTGTCGGGGAACATCGCGACGATGAACAGGAGCAGGTTCATCGACAGCGCACGCCCGGTCCCCTCGATCGACGCGGGAATGCCGATCTTGAGCAGGCGGCGCAGGTAGGTCATGTTGGGCACCATATCGCTCAGATGGATCTGAACGCCTCTGTCGCCCCGGAACATGATCGCGAGACCGACGGCGAGTGCGAGCGTCCGCGAGAAGACAGTCGCGATCGCCGCGCCCTCGATACCCATCTCCGGGAACGTTATCGTGCCGATCAGCGGCGCGTTCTCGACGACGGTCCACCCGAAGATGAGGAACGGGTCGAGGACGATGTTGAGAACGACCGAGCCAAACATCACGAGCATCGGCGTGATCGTATCGCCGTAGCCCCGCATCAGGGCGATGAACACGGCGAAGCCGAACATCGCCGAGAGGCCGAGCGAGATCACTTCCATGTAGCTCGTGGCGACCGGCAACACGTCCGCTGACGCGCCCATCAGGCCGAGGAACTCCTCGACGAAGAAGAAGCCGATCGCTCCGAGACCGACCGACGCGACGAGCGCGAACGTCACGGTCTGTGACGCGGCGTACTCGGCCTCGCGCTCCTGACCGCTTCCCGTGTACTGGGCGACGAGGACGCTCCCGGCGACCGAGAGTCCCATCCCGACCGCGATGAGCAGGAACACCATCGGGAAGGCAAACGAGATCGCAGCCAGCGCGTCCGTACTGTACTGCCCGAGCCAGAACGTATCGGCGAGGTTGTACGCGGTCTGAAAGAGGTTCGTGATCACGATCGGCAGCGAGAGGAAAAAGAGGGGTTTCCCGATGTCACCGGACGTGAGATCGAACTCGTCACGACCCCTGAACAGCGAGTCGACGACGCTGCGCAGTCCCATCAGTGGCCCACCCCGTCGACGGTGCCCGTGACCCTCGGGCGGTGCGTGTCGTTCATCGTTGCCAGTACTTACTGACTAATTAGTCAAAAACGTTTGGAGTTTCCCGCAGCGACGAGAGTATCGCTTTTTCCGGCCTTCAGTGACAGTATCGACTAACACACCAGTTAGTTTGGATCGGCGAGTAACGGGTCACAACTGTTTTCACTCGGACCCGTGACCTTTCCATTAGGATGGGTGACTCCCCGGGTGGCGATCGATCGGAGGCCGAAGAAGCGATCATGGAGGCGACCTATCGCGCGCTCTCGATGCACGGCTACGCCGACCTCACGATCGGGAAGATCGCGGCCGAGTACGGGAAGTCGACGGCCGCGATTCACTATCACTACGACACGAAAGAGGACCTGCTGGTGGCGTTTCTCGACTACCTGCTCGACTGGTTCGTCGCGTCGGTCCACGAGGTCGAGACGACCGACCCCGAACAGCGCCTCGACATGCTACTGGACAGACTCCTCACCGAACCCGACGACCCGCTGTTCGGGTTCATGACGGCGATGCTCGAAATGCGGGGGCAGGCACCGTACACGGCGTCGTTCCGTGAGAAGTTCCAGCAACACGACGAGTACACGCGCTATCTGCTCAGTACGGTGATCGCCGACGGGATCGCTGCGGGCGTGTTCGCCGACGTGGACGCCGATCACGTCGCGCGGTCGCTAATGACCATCGTCGACGGTGCCCGCACCAGAGCGGTCGTCCTCGACGACCCCGCGGTTCTCGAAGCGACACGCCGACTCGCAGACGAGTACGTCGAGGCGATGCTGTACGAAGCCGAATCGGCCGACACCTGATACGGATTGTTGTCGCCGTTTTCCCGGTCGACCGCACACTGTCGCGCGGTCGATCCGGGAACGATCTACGAGAAGCCGTCTGACGTTCGTCGTCAGAGCACACCGTGGGCGTCGATCAGGCGCTCGTAGCAGTCGAGATACTGTTTTCGGACCGCATCGTGGTCGAAGTCGGCGAGTCCCTCGTCGATCGTCTCGCGGTCGAAGTCACCGCTGGCGACGATGGCGTCGGCCATCTGCTGGGTGCTCGTGACCCGGAAACTGCGCTCGCGGTGTTCGATCAGTTCGTGGGCGCTGGAGTGGGCCTGATACTCGACGATGCCGATACAGCCACAGGCCAGCGCCCACAGCAGTTCCGTGGCGAAGTACTCCCGATAGGCCGTCTGGACGAAGACGTGTGCGCCCCGATAGATACTGATGCGTTCCTCGCGGTCGCAGGCCCCGACGAACTCGACGCGGTCGTCGATGCGCAGGTCACTGGCCTGTCGCTCGTAGTCCTCACGGTGGGGGCCGTCACCGACGATGGTCGCCGACCAGTCTTTTTCGCGCAGTTCGGCAAGCCCGAGCAGCAGGCTCTCGACGTTCGCACTCTCGTCGAGCGGATGGGCGAAGGCCACGTCGACCGTGTCGGCCGGTTCGGTCGCACGGATCTGGTCCATGTCGATACACTCCGGGATGATCGTCGTCCGGTCGCTGCTGGCGCCGTGTTCGCGCACCGTCGTCCGTACCAGTTCCGAGGGCGTGACGACGCAGTCGGGACTCCGTGCGGCCCGATCTGCCAGTCGCGCCCCATCGATGCCCTCGTCGCCGAACCAGTCGACGACGACGGGTGCTCGGGTGATCGTGCCGCCGACGCTGGCCCCGACGACGCCACACGGTGGGCGGGGGCTAGCGTGGATCACGTCCGGCGGCCGGCGGGCGAGGCGAACTGGGAGGCGAGCGGCGAAGACGACGGGGTTGGGACTGGCCGTGACGGCACGGTAGGTCACGTCTTCGGGTTCGAACGTTCGCTGGTCGCTTTCCCACCAGCGGGCACAGTAGATGGACACGTCGTGGCCCGCGTCGGCGAACTGGCCGGCGACCCGTTCGAGCCGACGAGAGCCTTCGGTGTCCCGGTGTTGTGTCGTCTCCATCGAGACGAACGCCACGCGCATACCCGAGGGTCGACGTGCCCCGTGAAAAATCCATTCGTTACGGGCCTGTCCGTCGGTGGCTGTGATCGCTCCTGTAATGATGTCCTCCCAGCACCGGCGCTCGTCTCGTTCACAAGACATTTATCCGATCTGGTGAGGCCATCACGTATGGCTCCCCGCACGCCCCTCCTCCGCCCCGACCGCTACTTCGCGAACCGCTACCCCGATGCCGGCCGTGGCCTCGCCGTCGCCGTGATCGTGGTGCTTGGCTCGATCGCACTGATCGCCGCCATCGGTGCGGTGTTCACCGCGAAAATCGACGGCACCATCGTGGTCGACAACCCCAACCGTCCACCCGACACGTTCTGTACCGGGGCGATGAACGACACCTTCGAACAGGCAAACGGCTCCGCCTTCGACTGCGACGCCCCGGCGGAGATCGAGAAGGACATCGATCCGATCCTCAGAGATGCGCTCGGAGAGCTGTACGGTCTCGTCGCCGTCGGGATGGTGTTCGTGCTTCCGATCACCGCCGTCCTGTTGCACGTCGGCACTGCGCTGGCCGACGCCGAGGGATCGTTCGGCAAGACGTTTGCCGTCACAGCCTGGGGGTTCGCGCCGTCGCTGGTGACGATGCCACTGGGCATCGCAATGCTGTGGTTCCTGATGGACCCGGTGACGATCACGCCCGGAACCGATCCCGCCGCCCTCCAGTCGATGGTGCTAGACAGCATGAGCGGGTGGATGCTCCCCGCGCTCGTGATCAATCTGGTGACTTCGCTCTGGGGTATCGCCATCTGGACGTTCGGGCTCGAACGGGGCCGGTCGGTCTCCAGAGGCGCGGCCGCCGCCGTCGCCATCGTCGTGATGGGGCTACTCGCCCTGATCGGACTGGCCTGATACGGATTCGTGTCGCCGTTTTCCCGGTCGACCGCACACTGCCCGGCCGAACTGTGTGAGGCCGGGCTCGGGAGACGAGGGACGGAGTCTGCCGGTGTCGTGCGGTCGATCCGGTAGAGATCTACAAGAATCCGTATGAGAGCGCAACGCGGGAGCCACTCGCCAAACCGTTATGCCCGCTGGCTGCCTCCCATGTCGCGTGTACGATCTCGAACGATATCTCAACGTCCGCTCCGCGACGGGGGCGACGCTTGGACCCGACGGGCAGGTGGCGTTTCGGATGAACACGACCGGCACCTTTCAGGTGTGGACCGTCGGCGAACCCGGTGGCTGGCCCGAGCAGCGGACCTTCTACGACGATTCGGTCGCCTTCGTCTCGTACTCGCCCGAACGACCGGAACTGCTCTTCGGGAAAGACGAGGGTGGCAACGAACGCATGCAGCTGTTCCGCCTCGACGAGGACGGCCACGTCTCGGCGCTGACAGACCAGCCCGACGCCAAACACAGGTGGGGCGGCTGGAGTCACGACGGCGAGCGCTTTGCCTTCGCCTCGAATCGGCGCGACGAGGAAGTGTTCGACGTGTACGTACAGGACCGCGACAGCACCGAGGCCGAACTCGTCGCCGAGGGTGACGGCTGGCTCTCGCTGGGTGGCTGGTCGCCCGACGACGAGCACCTGCTGGTCAGTGAAGCGTACTCGAACGTCGATCAGGACATCTACGCCCTCGACATCGACTCGGGCGAGATGGCACATCTCACACCCCACGAGGGGAACGTCCGCTACGGCAGCGCGCAGTGGGCACCCGACGGCGAGGGGGTCTATCTCGTCACCGACGACAGCGCTGACCTGCGGTGGCTCGCTCGGCTGGACCTCGATGGCTCGATGCACGAGGTCGTGGTCGACGACGAGTGGAACGTCGATGGGGTCGCCGTCGATGTCGACAGCGGGCGACTGGCCTACTCACGGAACGTCGATGGCTACACCGACCTGACCGTCGGTGAACTGGCCGACGAGACCACCATCGAGACGTTCCCGACGCCGGACCTACCGGGCGGTCTCGCCGGCGGCGTCTCGTGGGGACCGGCGGGCGAGCGGTTCGCCGTCACGGTGACGGGTCGCACGGTCAACACGAACGTCTACCTCGTCGAGACCGAAACGGGCACCGCGACGCGCTGGACCCACGCCGCGACTGCCGGAATCCCCGAATCGACGTTCGTCGCGCCCGAACTCGTCCACTTCGAGACGTTCGACGACCGGGAGATTCCCGCCTTCTTCTCGCTACCGCCCGAGGACGCCCGCCGCGATGGTGGTGAGGGTGTGCCCGTCATCGTCGACATCCACGGCGGTCCCGAGAGCCAGCGCAGACCGTCCTTCTCGGGGCTGACCCAGTACTTCCTCTCGCGGGGCTACGCCGTCTTCGAGCCGAACGTCCGCGGCTCGACGGGCTACGGGACGAACTACATGGAACTGGACAACGTCGAGAACCGGATGGACAGCGTCCGTGACCTGCGCGCCGGCGTGGACTGGCTCCACGACCACTCTGCGGTCGACCCGGACCGACTCGTGGCGATGGGTGGGTCCTACGGCGGGTTCATGGTGCTTTCCGCGATGACGGAGTATCCCGAGGTCTGGGCGGCCGGCGTCGACGTGGTCGGTATCGCCAACTTCGTTACGTTCCTCGAAAACACCGGCTCGTGGCGCAGGGCGCTCCGAGAGGCCGAATACGGCTCGCTCGAAGACGACCGGGAGTTCCTCGAATCCATCTCGCCGATCAACCGCGCTGACCGAATCGACGCGCCGCTGTTCGTCCTCCACGGCGAGAACGACCCCCGAGTGCCCGTCGGCGAGGCAGAACAGATCGCAGACGCGGCCCGCGAGCAGGGCGTCCCCGTCGAACTGCTCGTCTTCGACGACGAGGGCCACGGCATCAGCAAGCGCGAGAACCGCATCGAGGCCTACACCCGCGTGGTCGAGTTCCTCGACAACCACGTGTGAGACGGACGGTTGTAGCGATGTACCGGGAAGTCGCCACGAGGGAGACGCTCACCGGTACGCAACGACACCGTTCCGTCTGCGTGGCGGGGGCGTTTCTCGGTACCTGAAACGACTGGCTGCTTTTATTGGGCAGGCTCACAAGAACGTGGTATGGATACGGCCGGTGGGTCCCGGGACGTGATCGGTGATGGGATCGATTGCCTGCAGGAGCGTCACGGCTCGTTCCCGGTCAATCAGACGACGCTCCGTCTCTCTCCCGACGCGTACGAGGACGCCGTTTCACGCGCCGAGGCGGGCGTCGCCGACGTGTACGTCCGCGTCCGCAACGAGAACGGCGAGGTGTTACACGTCGACGACGACGGCCGATTGCGCGTCCCGCGATGCGTGGGCGACGACGCGAAGTCACTGATCGAGCGCGCGTGCACCAGCGTGCGGGAATCGACGGGCATCGAGTGTGAGATCGACGAGGTCGTCCGGGTCACCATCGCCGGGGTCAGGAACGCAGCAGATCCCGACGCCGAGACGGTCTATCGACTGCTCGTCCTCATAGACGCCATCCACGACAGCGGGTCGCTCCAGAACGGTGTCTGGCAGGGCGACCCCGAGATTCCCGAATTCGTGTAGCACTACCGGGGTACGGCGCTTTTGTTCGGGTAATCCGCACTGTTCAATCTCTGTGATCGATTCGCCCTTTCAGCGGACGCACGCTCTCGAAACTCCTCGTGCGACGACCGTGCGACGCGTCGGGAGACATCCCGTCTTAGTCGTCGGAAGGGTACTCGTCGAACAGAGCCACGACGCGCTGTTGGATATCATCACGGATCTCTCGGACCTGGTCCATTTCTTGCCCATCGGGGTCGTCGAGCGCCCAGTCACGGACATCAACCGTCTCCGCATCGAGTTCGAGCGTCGAACAGCCCATCGTGGCGACGACGTCACACGATTCGAGTTCCGCAGTCGAGACGTCCCGGGGCGTCCGATCCGAGAGGTCGATATCGACTTCGTTCATCACTGTAACGACCTCCTCGTGGACGGAGTCGGCTGGATGGGTGCCGCCAGTGAGAATCTCGACACGGTCTTCCAGGCCACGCCGCTCTCGTTCTCGCTCGGCAAACGCCGTCGACATCTGACTCCGGCCGGCGTTCTGGACGCAGACGAATCCGAATTTCGTCGACTGGTCTTGCATACGTGTGTCGTTCCGCGTCACCGTCTTTATCGCTCGTATGTGGCCTATATACTGCTCTGTAGCTCTCGACAACGCTCGCAGGTATCGTTCAGTCCAACACGACCGAAAAAGGGAGTCTCAGATAACACCAGTCACGGTCGCCGCCTCGCGGGCGGCGGCTTCGCTCATGCCGTCGCCCAGAATCGTGTAGCGATCACGGATCTCGTGGGCGGTCGTCAGCGCTTCCAGCACCGTGTCGTCGTCGATGCCGAGTTCGTCGGCCGTCGTCGGTGCGCCGATCGACGCCAGCGCGTCGCGCACGTCGATCCACTGTCCCTTGGGACCGCTGTGGAGGTATTCGGTCATGATCGCGCCGACGCCGACCTGATGGCCGTGCAGCGCTGCGTCGGGCGCGATCCGGTCGAGCTGGTGGGAAAAGAGATGCTCCGCCCCGGAGGCCGGCCGCGAGGAGTCCGCGATGGACATGGCGACGCCCGAGGAGACGAGCGCCTTGACGACGATCCACGCCGACTCTTCGAGTCCCTGCTTGATCGACCCGGCGTTCTCGACGAGCATCTCCGCAGTCATCCGGGCGAGTTCGCCGGCGTACTCGGAGTACTCGACGTTCTTGAGCCGGTGAGCCAGTTGCCAGTCCCTGACCGCGGTGTAGTTGGAGATGATGTCGGCACACCCTGCCGTGGTGAGTCGCCACGGCGCTTCCGCGAGGATTTCCGTATCGGCGACGACCGCAAGCGGTGGCTCGGAGGCGACGCTGTGGCGCGTGTCGCCCTCGGGGACCGAGCCGCGCCCGGAGACGATGCCGTCGTGACTGGCCGCCGTCGGCACCGAGACGAAGCCGAGTCCGAGGTCGTCGGCTGCCATCTTCGCGATGTCGATGGCCTTCCCGCCGCCGACACCCAGCAAGAAGCCGGCATCGACCTCTTCGGCGGTCTCGATGACCGACTGGACGGCCTGAAAACTGGCTTTCTCGACGATCACTTCGGCCGGGTCCGCGCCCGCATCCTCGAACTGCGCGACGACGCGCTTACCGGCCACCTCGTAGGGTGTCGGGCTGGCGACGATCAGCGGCCGGCCCGAGAGGTGGATGTCCTCGACCGCCGCGACAGTCTGGTCGAGGACCCCGTGGCCCACCACGACGTTGTGGGGCAGCCGGATCCAGCTCGTTTTCTCGAACATGCACGTGGGTGGTCCGGCAGGGGCAAAAACACTTGCCGTGGCCGGTAGCGCCGCGATCGGGCGGTGAAAACCGGGATAACAGCGCTTGAACACCGCACTATCGGCCCGGCAGCGTGAAACGTGCCCTCCATTTTTACTATCTGGTTCGTAATCGGATTCACATGGTCTCGACGCCCTCCCTCGATCGGTCCCTCCCCGTGGACCACCCCCTGGTTCGTGAACTACTGACCGTCGTCGGAGTCGCGCTGGTGGTCCAACTCTGGGTGCTCGTCTTCTGGCGAGGTCCGGTCGGAGACTTCGTCGTCGGACTGCCAGTCGCGGAACTCGTCGGCGTCCACGGGGACCGTGCGTTCGCGGTGAGCGCAGTCGTCTCCAGCAGTCTGTTGATCGTCAGTATCGGCGTGATCGCAGCCGTCTACGTGAACGTCCGCGGACTCTCTGTCGGGCGACTGCTCCCGGCAGTCGAGGATGCATCGCTGATCGGCCTGGCGGTCGGTGCACCCGTTCTCTCGGTGCTCGTGACTGACACGGTGGGCGGCCTGACCGGCCAGTCGTTGGCTTCGATACTGATGATGCGATACGGGCCCGGGGCGTCGGTCGGTACCTTCGCGACGATGCTGGGCGTAAAACTGTTCGCAACGGTGCCACTCGTCGTCCTCGTCAATCAGGTCGTCGTCCAGAGCAGTTTCCGGCGGACGGTCAACAGCGACACTGCGATCGTCCTGACGACGCTGCTGACCGGCTTCGTCCTCGATCAGGGCGGTATCGACACAGGCGTCGGCGAGTTCAGCCGCTACGTGGCGTTGGGGCTGTTCGCGGTCGCAGTCCTGCTGGCGCTGTGGGCCAACAAGCGGTTCGAACGGCTCTGGCTGCGCGCACTCGCGTCCTGCCCGGCAGTCCTGTTCGTCTTTCTCGTCGTCGTCCAGTGGATCGCTTCGATGGGGACGGTCACCGGCGCGCTGTTCGGACTTGCGAATCTGACGGTGCTCGGTGTCGCGGCTTACACCTACGAGCGCACCGACTCGCTGCTCGTTCCCGCACTGGCGTACGCGTCCTTGCTGGCTACCAGCGAAGCGGTCGTCTTCTTTTTCGAAGCCGGGGCGAAGGTGTAGTGAAGCGACAGTAGACTGGTAAGCACACGATAACAATAGGAGGGGCGTTCGTACTGTCGGTTGCAATGTCCTGTGTCAACTGCGACACCGACGATCAAGCGTACACGCTCCGGGCACACGTCGAGGGCGCGAATTCGAACGTCGATCTGGCGTTTTGTTCGACCGACTGCCTCGAACAGTGGGTGTGACGGCCAGCAGACGGGTCAACACGGGCACTGACGGAGTGACAGGGGGAATGTCGAGCGTGTCGATCAGTCCAGCAGCGACTCGATCAGTGCGACCTCGCGCTCACGATCCGGGCCTTCAGTCCGGCCGGTGCGGTCGCTCTCGCGGTGTTCGGCGACCGTCCGTGCGAGCGCCTGCTCGTGTGGTGTCGACGACCAGCCAAGCGACCGCAGTTTTTCGGTGCTCAACAGATGGGGCGAATCCCGATAGATGGGGAACTCGTCGGTCGTCAGTCCGCCACGGCGGAGTTCGCGCTCGCTTGCCCCGACCGTCTGAATCTCGGTGTCGCAGGCGTCTGCGAGCAAGTCGACCCACTGGCCCAGCGTCGGTGCGTGCTCGTCGCCGACGTTGTAGGCCTCGCCCGCAGCGCCGTCCTCGGCGACGATTCGGAGCGCACTCGCCACATCCTCGACATACACCATCTGCCAGAGCGTGTGTCCGTCGGCCGGGACGACGACGCGCTCGTGGTTGTCGACCCGGTCGACCCAATAGTCGAAGCGCTCGGTGTAGTCGTGTGGCCCGTAGACCACGGTCGGGCGGACGCTCATGGCGCGCACCCCGCGCTCGGCCGCCGCGAACACCTCGCGGTCGCCCTCGGCTTTGCGCGGGCCGTAGGTCGCCGCACTGTCGGTCGTCGCCTGTTCGGGTGTACACTCACACAGCGGCGTCTCGTCCTCGCGCTTTGGCACCCGCTCGACGCCGTACGAGGCCCCACTGGAGACGTAGACGTACGCCTCGGCGTCGGCGAACACCTCGGTCGCCACGCGTACGTCCTCGGGGAAGTACGCCACGCAGTCGATCACGGCGTCCGGGTCGACGCGGTCGCACACTGCTTCGAGGTCGCTCCGGTCGCGCCGGTCGGCCTCGACGTGTGTCACTGCCGGATCGTCCGCGAAGGGGTTCGCGTGATTCCCGCGATTACAGATCGTCACGTCGTAATCGTTGTCGCGAAATTCCTCGACCGTCGCCCGGCCGATGAAGCGCGTCCCACCGATGATACAGACGGAGTCCATACCGGGGGGTCGAGCGGCGACGGGAAAACGGTTGGTCCTACAGGTACCGGCCCAAGAGGTCCCCGTCGTGGAGTTCGTCGGGTGGTGTCTCGAACCACCGCCCAGCGCGGATCTCGCCCGGCGACTCGCCGAGTTCGGACGCGTCGGGGATCTGGCCGTCGGCACGCGCGTCGTAGACGACGTACTGGGCACTGAAGGCCGTCGTTCCGTCCTGCTCGTCGACGTAGGACTGCTCGAAGACGACCAGCGGCGCGACGATGTCGGCGTCGAGTGTCGTCTCCTCGCGGACTTCCCGCCGGGCCGCTCCGGCGAGCGACTCGCCCTGCTCGACGGCCCCACCCGGGGGGACCCACCCCGAAGACCAGTCGTTCTTGACGAACGCGATCCGACCATCCGGGTCACGAACGCGTGCCGCTGCGGTGAGGCCGGTCCCTGTGACGGCCCACTCGCGCATGGACGACAGCGTCTCGGCGGGGAGTCGGATCGTCTGGGACTCGCGTGGTGCGTCGGGCGTGGTTCGGTCGAGTGTCATCCGTCAGTGAGCGACAGTACTTCGAGTTCGTCCTCGGGAACCGGGTTGGTATATTCAACTGCCTCGTCCACACACAGGTCCACGAAATCGGTATCGAGCGTCACGAGGTAGTCAGCATCGTGTTCCCGCGCCAGCGCGACGATGAACGAGTCGTACACGTCGTGATTCTGTTCGGCGCTGACCTCGTAGGCGTCGAGTATCGCCCCTTCGCTGGCCCCAACGAGTCGGGCAGGACTCTGGACGAGGGATTGCACGGCGTTGCGGGCGTCGGTCTCACTGACGCCGAACTGGCGTGTCATGATGTACTGAGCGCGAAACGGATAGTAGTCGAATAGCAGCAACACGTTCGGTCCGTCGAGTGCGTCACGAATCCACGGCCAGACGTACTCGTGGGCGGGATGGTCGTCGGTCAGCCCGATCGCCAGCACGTTCACGTCGGTGAGAATCTTGACGCCGCGCGGGATCGTTTCGCCCATCGATCAGGCGTCGTCCTCGCCCATCGGACCGAACAGCGACGAACCCGCGTCGGTCGGTGTCGACGCTTCCCACTGCCCTCGGTCCGCACTCGCCGTTTCGATCTGCGAACTCGGCGCAGGATCGACCGTCAGCACCGATCCAGAGAGCCACGCAGGAACATCCGACCCTGGTTCGATCCCCAGTCGGTCGCGGACTCTCTTGGGAATCGTGACACGGCCGCGGTCGTCGACGTGCAACGAGACACGCTCTCCCCGTGATTCGTGTTCGTCGTCGGAGACACGCTCTCCCATTTTTATTCACCTGTCTCCCACTTGTCGGCTTAAATAAATAAGTGTTGTGCGTGGCACCTCGTCGGGTACCGAAAACGAGCTGTTTGGGACTCGTCTCGATCAGTCGTCGCTCGTCGCGATACCGCCCTCGGCCGCGCCAGCGTCGGGCGTGGCGGAGGCGGGCGGTTCGTTGCGCACGTCGTCGCGTTCGCGCTCGCCGATGACTTCGGCGTAGGCGTCGGGCATCACTTTCACGAAGTCGTCGAGTGCCCCGTCCCACGAGTCGAGCAGGTCGGCCGCCCGTTCGGAGTCTGTGTAGGCGGCGTGGTTCTCGACCAGCCGGGTGAGCATCTGCTCGTCTTTGCCTTCCAGCGAGCGGGAGAGCGTGACCATCTCGGTGTTGGCCTTGCCCTCGAAGTCGCCGTCGGGGTCGTAGACGTAGGCGACGCCGCCGGACATCCCGGCCGCGAAGTTCTTGCCCGTCTCGCCGAGGACGACGATGGCACCGCCGGTCATGTACTCACAGCCGTGGTCGCCGACGCCCTCGACGACACCCTTGACACCGGAGTTGCGGACGGCGAAGCGCTCGCCAGCCATCCCGTTGATGTAGGCCTCACCCTGAGTCGCACCGTACAGTGCGACGTTGCCGATGACGATGTTCTCGGTCGGATCGAACGTCGCGGTCTTGGGCGTCGTGACGATCAGTTTCCCACCCGACAGGCCCTTGCCGACGTAGTCGTTGGCGGTGCCGTCCAGTTCCATGGTGACTCCCTGCTGGAGGAAGGCTCCGAAGGACTGGCCGGCGGTGCCGTCCATGTCGACGCGGATGGTGTCGTCCGCGAGACCGGCCTTGCCGTACTCGCGGCTGATCCGGTTCGACAGGGTCGCCCCGACCGCGCGGTGGAGATTGTCGACCTCCGTCTCGATCGAGACCGGTTCCTTGTTTTCGAGCGCCGGCTCGGCGGCCTCGATGAGATCCCAGTCCAGCGCCTCGTCGATGTCGTGGTCCTGCTCGCGGGTCTTGATGCGCTGGTCGCCCGCGGGTTCGGCGATAACGCCCGAGAGATCCAGCTTCTTGGCCTTCTCGTTCTCGACGTCGTCGCGCTGTTTGAGAAGCTGTGCGCGCCCGACCATCTCGTCGACGGTCTCGAAGCCCAGTTCGGCCATGATCTCGCGCAGTTCCTGCGCGATGAAGGTCATGTAGTTGACGACGTGCTGGGGCTCGCCGGGGAAGCGCTCGCGCAGTTTCTCGTTCTGGGTGGCGACGCCGACCGGGCAGGTGTTCTCGTGGCACTGTCGGGCCATCACACAGCCCGACGTGACCATCGAGGCGGTCCCGAAGATGTACCCTTCCGAGCCGAGCAAGGCGGCGACGGCCACGTCGCGGCCGGTCTTCATGCCACCGTCGGAGGTGACTTTGATCCGGTCGCGAAGCCCCGTCGCGGCGAGCATCTGGTTGGCCTCGGCCAGTCCGAGTTCCCACGGCAGGCCGGCGTTCTTGATCGACGTTTTCGGCGACGCACCGGTTCCACCGGAGTGGCCCGAGATGTGGACCGTGTCGGCGTTGGCCTTCGCGACACCCGCGGCGATGGTGCCGATGCCGTCCTCGGCGACGAGCTTGACGTTGATGTCGGCCTCGGGATTGCTCGCCTTCAGGTCGTGGATCAGCTGTTTGAGGTCCTCGATGGAGTAGATGTCGTGCAGCGGCGGCGGCGAGATCAGGCCGACGCCCGGCGTCGCGTAGCGGACGTGGGCGATCATCTCGTTGACCTTCTTGCCGGGCAGGTGGCCGCCCTCACCGGGCTTTGACCCCTGTGCCATCTTGATCTGGAGTTCGTCGGCGGCGGCGAGGTAGTCGCTGGTGACGCCGAATCGACCGGAGGCGACCTGCTTCGTGGTGCACTCCTTTTCGGTGCCGAAGCGCTCGGGCGGTTCGCCCCCCTCACCGGTGTTGGCGTTGCCGCCGATACGGTTCATAGCGATGGCGTTGTTCTCGTGCATCTCGGGCGCGAGACTGCCGAGACTCATCGCGGCCGTCTCGAAGCGCTGGACGATGTCTTCGACTGGTTCCACGTCCTCGATCGGGATCGACTCGCGGCCCTCGTCGTCGAATTCGAGGAGTCCGCGCAGCGTCTGGAGGTTCTGCTGCTGGTCGTTGATCTCCTCGGCGAACTCCTGATAGGTTTCGTAGTCACCCATCCGCACCGCCTGCTGAAGCTTGCCGACCGTGCTGGGGTTCCACTGGTGGTGGATGCCGTTCGAGCGGAACTCGTACTCACCCTGTCGTGGCATCTCCGGTTCGTCCTCGCTCCAGGCCACGTCGTGGCGCTTGGTGAGGTCGTCCTCGACTTCGTCGATGCCGATGCCTTCGGTCCGGCAGGTCGTCCCCTCGAAGTACTCGGCGACGAAATCAGAGGAGAGGCCGACGGCTTCGAAGATCTGTGCACCCTGATAGGACTCGACCGTCGAGATACCCATCTTCGCCATCGTCTTCAGCAGGCCGTCCTCGACGGCCGTGATGTAGGCGTCGATGGCCGCTTCGAGGTCCGCGCCGTCCGGTCCGGCGACGAGGTCGTCGATGGTCTGGTAGGCCAGATAGGGGTTGACCGCGCCGGCACCGTAGCCGATCAGCGTCGCGAAGTGATGGACCGCACGCGGGTCGCCGGATTCGATGACGAGACCGACGTGGTTGCGCAGGCCGTTGCGGACGAGGTGGTGGTGAACCCCCCCGACGGCGAGCAGGCTCGGGATCGGGACCCGATCCTCACCGGCCGCACGGTCAGAGAGGACGATGATGTCGGTGTCCTCGGCGATATCGGTCGCCTCGTCTCGCACGTCCTCGATCGCTTGCTGGAGATCGGTGCCTTTCTCGTAGGTGATGTCCAGCACGGCCGACTCCATCCCGTTGTCGTCCAGTTCTTTGATCGCTGCCGTCTCCTCGTCGGTGAGGATCGGCGAGTCGAGGACGAGCTGGCGTGCGTGTTCCTGTGTCTCTTCGAGGAGGTTGCGCTGGTAGCCGAGTCGAGATTCCAGCGAGGTGACCAGTTCCTCGCGGATGTAGTCCAGCGGCGGGTTCGTCACCTGCGCGAACAGCTGTTTGAAGTAGGTAAAGAGCGGGCGATTGAACTGCGAGAGCACCGACAGCGGCGTGTCGTCACCCATCGAGCCGACCGGGTCCTTGCCCTTCTCGGCCATGGGCTGGAGCAGGTGGTCGACCTCGTCGTAGGTGTAGCCGTACATCGCCTGATGGCTGCGCAGGCCGTCGACCTCGCCCATCGGAGCGTCCGATTCGCGCGGTGCGATGTCGGTGATGTCGACCTGTTCCTCGGCGACCCACTCGCCGTACTTGTCGTCGCTGATCGACTCGAAGACCTCTTCGTCAGGGATGACGCGACCCTCCTCGGGGTCGGCGAGGAAACACTGGCCGGGCTGGAGTCGACCGCGCTCTGCGATCTCGTCGGCGGTGTGATCGAGCGCGCCGACCTCCGAGGACATCACGAGCGTGTTGTCCTTCAGGATGTCGTAGCGACACGGGCGAAGCCCGTTGCGATCGAGCACCGCACCGACGCGGTCGCCGTCGGTGGCGGCGACGAGTGCCGGGCCGTCCCACGGCTCGACGACCGAGGCGTGGTAGTCGTAGAAATCACGGCGGTCGCCGGACACGTCGTTCATTTCGCCGCGCCACGCTTCGGGGATGAGCATTCGAAGGGCGTGGGGCAGGTCGCGACCGTCCTGCAGGAGTAGTTCCAGCGCGTTGTCGACGCTCGCGGTGTCGGACTGCTCGGGGTCGTCGATGATCGGCTTGACCTTCTCGATGTCCGACTGCGGGCTTTGCCCGCCGTCGCGGCCCGAGGAGCTGTGCTCGCCAAAGGTGTCGCTCTGGATGTCCGTCTCGCGAGCGCGCATCCAGTTGATGTTGCCCTGGATCGTGTTGAACTCGCCGTTGTGGATGATGTTGCGGTACGGGTGGGCGAGGTGCCACGCGCCGAGCGTGTTCGTCGAGAAGCGAGCGTGAACGAGCGCGAACGTCGAGTGGAGCCGTTCGTCGGTCAGTTCGGGGAAGTAGTCCGGGAGCTGTTCGGCCTTCAGCAGCCCCTTGTAGACGACCGTCTCGCGGTCCAGCGAGCAGACGTAGAAGCGCTCGTGGCCCTCGGGTTCGGTCTCCTCGACGTGGTTTTCGAGGACGCGGCGGCCGACGTAGAGCTGTCGGCCGAAGTCGTCGCCGGTCCGGCCAGTCGCCGAGGTGACGACGACCTGCACCACGTCCGGTTCTGACGCCAGTGCGGTCTCACCGAGGTCGTCGTTGTTCGTCGGCACCGACCGCCATTCGAGCACGTCCAGTCCTTCCTCGGCCAGCGTCGACTCGACGAGATCCTTCAGATCGGCGGCCGTCTCCTCGTCCTGTGGCAGAAAGAGCGTCCCGACGGCATAGTCGCCGGGTGCGGGCAGATCGACATCGAGTTCGTCGGCGAAAAATTCGTGGGGAATCTGCAGCATGATACCGGCCCCGTCACCGGTGTTCTTCTCTGCGCCGGTCGTCCCGCGATGTTCGAGGTTCTCCAGCAGTTCGATACCGTCCTGTACAACCCAGTTGTGTGACCCACCGTCGAGGTCCATGACGACCCCGACACCGCAGTTCGACCGTTCGTCGGTCGGGTCCACGAGCCCTGCAGCGCTCGCAGACTGGTCACTCTGCTGTCGCTCAACCATATGTATACTGTTACTACGCGTACGCCCTCAAGAGGTTGTCCCTGATAGTATAGGTCCTCCCTGATACAATAAGGGTTCATTATACACATATATATGAATATAATTCTAAAACTGATGATAATGAAGGTTCTCGTGCAGCGCTGGACGAGCGATCAGCACGAAGCCGGCATGGAATCGGGAGGTTCGGGGCAGAAACTGAAGGGGCCACAGATCGTCTTCCGGGTGGCGCCCGGATCGCCACGAGAGCTTAGGGCCAGGTGCCGGACTGCTCGGCGGCCGTCAGCACGCGCTCGATGGCGACGACGTAGGCCGCGACGCGCATGCTCGGCAGGTCGTGTTCCTCGTAGGCGTCGACGAGCGTGTCGAACTGCTCGACGATGATGTCTTCGAGGCGTTCGTTGACCGTCTCCTCGTCCCAGTAGAAGCGCTGGCGGTTCTGGACCCATTCGAAGTACGAGACGGTGACGCCGCCGGCGTTGGCGAGGATGTCGGGGACGATGAGCACGTCCTTGTCTTCGAGGACGGCGTCGCCCTCGGGTGTGATCGGACCGTTGGCGGCCTCGGAGATCACGTCCGCCTGGACGCCCTCGGCGATGTCGGCGTCGATGGCGTTCTCCAGTGCGGCCGGGACGAGCAGGTCCACGTCGAGCTGGAGGAGTTCGTCGTTGGTGATCTCCTCGTCTGCGCCGTGGAAGCCGACGACGCTGCCGGTCTCACGTTTGTGATCCTTCGCAGCGACGGCGTCGAAGCCGTCCTCGTTGTAGATACCGCCACTGGAGTCGGAGACGGCGACGACCGTCGCACCAAGCTCCTCGACCAGCTTCGCGGTGATCCAGCCGGCGTTCCCGTAGCCCTGGATGGCGACCGTCGCGTCCGAGATGTCCCCGCCGAGGTACTCGAAGGCCTCGCGAGCGGCGATGACCGTCGAGCGACCCGTCGCCTCGACACGGCCTTCGCTGCCGCCGCTGGCGAGGTCTTTCCCGGTGATGACGCCCGGTTCGGTCGTCTCCTCGATGGTCTCGTAGGTGTCTTTGATCCAGTTCATCTCGCGCTGGCCGGTGTTGACGTCCGGTGCAGGCACGTCCTTGTCTTCGCCGATCAGCGGTGTGAGTTCCTTTGCGAACGCACGCGTGACGCGTTCGAGTTCGCTCTCGGAGTACTCACTGGGGTCGATGATGATGCCGCCCTTGCCGCCGCCCAGCGGGATGTCGACCGTGGCAGTCTTGTAGGCCATCCAGCCAGAGAGGGCTTTGACTTCCTCGCGGGAGACGTTCGGGTGATAGCGGATGCCGCCCTTGTACGGGCCGCGGTCACCGTTGAACTGCGAGCGGTACGCGCGGAAGACCTCGATCGACCCGTCGTCCATCTCGACGGAGAGGTTCGTTTCGAGGATTCGCTCTGGATTCTTCAGTCGATCCAGCATTCCCTCGTCGATGTCGAGGTACGCTGCGGCGTCGTCTACCTGTTCTTGGAAGCTCTCGAATGGGTTGACTTCTGCCATAATTGTGCGTCTGTACACCACCCTTATAAATTAGACGGAAGATCCTTTTCGATAGATCACCACATACAAAAGAAATAGGTAATATCGTATAATTACTTAATTTGATAGGTGTGATACACAGTGACATTATATGTGTATATATGACTATTTGACGAAGTGTCGTGTTCTTAAACCAGAAGAAATTGCCGATAGTGGGGCGCAGTCTGTCGTTTGTCACACGATAGTCTGACGGCCATTTATACCGGATCATCCACGAGTGGCTCACGGGGGCACCGGAGAATGTCACACGCTCCCTCAACCCCATCCTCGTTTCGTCGCACCGACGACTGTAGTAACAACTGAAGCGACGGACACACCGATCACACGGCAGTCGTGCACTCGGGTGCGCAGTGAGTTTCAGTGGCTGCTGTAGCGGCCGCTGTGTCGCCGTAGTCGACCACGCTGCTGGTGACAGTCCGTTTCGTCAAGAAAGCACGCGACGAGCGAATCGGTCAGTTGTCGTTCGAGCGGTGGTCGGCGGCAGCGATCACTGTTCGACAGTCAATCGAAGGAACCCCGAGACCTCGATCTCGTCGCCGGGTTCGACCGGCACCGATTCGCCGGGTCGCAGTCGCTCACCGTTGCGTCTGGTGAGATTGTCACCGCGCGTCGTCAGTTCGAAGCCGTCCTCCCCGCGCTGGAACACGAGATGGCTATCGTCGATCCACTTGATCTGGTCGTGTCTGGAACTGTCCCGGAGTAGCTGTCGGAGTTGCTCGTCGACGGTCGTCCCGTCTTCGATCGTGATCGTTCGGCCCTCGACCGTGAGGGAGAGTTCTGTGGGCACTCCGTCGGAGTCCCCACTCTCCCCGTCCAGCATCGTCCCGCAGTGCGAGCAGAACTGTTCGTTCGTCCCGACGATCCCGCCACAATCGGTACAGTTCGTCATGTCTCTGATGCCGCGGACGGCATCACCAGTGGCACGCTCGGTCGATTCGTCTCCTTCGTCCAGTTCGTCGTCGCGTGCCGGCTCGTCATCGGGCAGTGACGCGCCGAGTGCCGCGAGCGGTTCCGACACTCGGTTGCCGACAGCGGCGATGGCGTCACTGTCGGTGTATCGGTGCACCGCGATGCCAGCAGTTGCGATCCCGAGCAGCGAGAACGCCGCGAGAACCGGCGCCCTGTCGGAACTGTCACGCTCGCCGTCTGCGGTGGTCGTTCGGTTCGAGGCGGTCGGGGTCGTCGTTCGGTTCGATGCAGTTGGAACCGCCGTTGCTGTCGTCGACGGTTCCGTGGCCGTCCCCTCTCCGCCCGTCGATTCGTCGACCGAGCGATCCGTCCCTCGATCCGTCGTCGTCGCAGTGTCTGGACTCGTCCCCACTGACTGGCTCGTGGTCGTCCGCTCTCCGACCGACGCGTCGAGGTAGTCGGGCGTTCCGTTTCCGTTCGTATCACTCAGTTGTTCCTCCCGGTCGGGAACTCCGTCGCCGTCGCTGTCCGTATCGCGATAGTTCGGTACCCCGTCGCCGTCGCGATCTGCCGTCCCTTCGCGCTCGTCCGGGATGCCGTCGCCGTCGCTGTCACGGTCGGCTGCGTCGATTTGTCCGTCGCCGTCTGTGTCGATCTCGCGGCCGCCGTTGGTTTCGATACCGTCGTCGATCCCGTCCCGATCCGTGTCTGCACGGTTCGGGTTCGTTCCCAGACTGATCTCACGGCCATCCGGGACACCATCACCGTCGTTGTCCGGGTCGAGATAGTTCGGCACCCCGTCGCCGTCGATGTCGTCCGTCCCCTCGCGCTCGTCCGGAATGGTGTTGCCGTCACTGTCGGTGTCCCGGAAGTTCGGCGTCCCGTCGTCGTCGATATCGTCCGTCCCCTCGCGCTCGTCCGGGATGCCGTCCCCGTCGCTGTCGCCGTCGACCGCATCGAGATCGCCGTCGCCGTCCGTGTCGATCTCGCTGCCGCCGTTGGTCTCGATGCCGTCGTCGATCCCGTCCCGGTCCGTGTCGGCCCGGAAGGGACTGGTGCCCAGCTCGATCTCCGTCTCGTCGTCGACGCCGTCGCCGTCGTTGTCCGGGTCGAGATAGTTCGGAACCCCGTCGCCGTCGATGTCGTCCGTCCCCTCGCGCTCGTCCGGGATGCCGTTGCCGTCACTGTCGGTGTCACGGTAGTTGGGCGTCCCGTCGCCGTCGGCGTCTCCGTCGCCCTCCTCATCGTCGGGAATGCCGTCACCGTCGGCGTCGTCGCCCACACTGTCGGTGATCCCGTCGCCGTTACTGTCCGTGTCTCGATAGTTCGGCACCCCGTCGCCGTCGGGATCGTCTGTCCCCTCGCGTTTGTCCGGGACGCCGTCCCCGTCGCTGTCGCCGTCGGCTGCGTCCAGATTCCCATCGCCGTCCGTATCGATCTCGCGGCCGCCGTTGGTCTCGGTGCCGTCGTCGATCCCGTCCCGGTCCGTGTCGGCCCGGAAGGGGCTGATTCCCAGCCTGACTTCCGTCTCGTCGTCGACGCCGTCGCCGTCGTTGTCCGTGTCGAGATAGTTCGGCGTCCCGTCGTCGTCGATGTCGTCCGTCCCTTCGTCCGCATCCGGGATGCCGTTGCCGTCGCTGTCGGTGTCCCGGTAGTTCGGCGTCCCGTCGTCGTCGGCGTCTCCAAGCCCCTCGCGCTCGTCCGGGATGCCGTCCCCGTCGCTGTCGCCGTCGACCGCATCGATTTGCCCGTCGCCGTCCGTGTCGATCTCGCGGCCGCCGTTGGTCTCAGTGCCGTCGTCGATCCCGTCCCGATCCGTGTCAGCCCGGAATGGGTTGGTGCCCAGCTCGATCTCCGTCTCGTCGTCGACGCCGTCGCCGTCGTTGTCCGGGTCGAGATAGTTCGGAACCCCGTCGCCGTCGATGTCGTCCGTCCCTTCGTCTGCATCGGGAATCCCGTTGCCGTCACTGTCTGTGTCACGATAGTTCGGAACCCCGTCGCCGTCGGCGTCACCACCCCCTTCGACGTCGTCGCGTATCCCGTCACCGTCGCTGTCGCTGTCGAGATAGTTCGGCGTTCCGTCCCCGTCCGTGTCCGCTGTTCCCTCACGGGCATCGGGCAGTCCGTCACCGTCGCTATCCTGATCTCTGTAGTTCGGCACGCCGTCGCCATCCGGGTCACCGGTCCCTTCGGTAGCGTCCCCGATACCGTCGTCATCACTGTCTGTGTCACGATAATCCGGCGTTCCGTCCCCGTCCGTGTCGCTGCCCCGCTCGCGCTCGTCTGGAATACCGTCGCCGTCAGTATCGTTGCTTGCCGTCTCTGTAGCGGTCCGGGTGACTGTTGCTGTCGCCGTCGCAGTCGTATTCGCAGTTTCGGTCGCCGTTGCAGTACTGTTCTCGGTTGCGGTCTCGGTCGCCGTTGCAGTACTGTTCTCGGTTGCGGTCTCGGTCGCCGTTGCGGTACTGTTCTCGGTTGCGGTCGCGGTTTCGGTCGCCGTTGCAGTACTGTTCTCGGTTGCGGTCGCGGTCTCGGTTGCCGTTGCGGTACTGTTCTCCGTCGCGGTTTCGGTCGCCGTTGCAGTACTGTTCTCGGTTGCGGTCGCGGTTTCGGTCGCCGTTGCAGTGCTGTTCTCGGTTTCGGTTTCGGTCGCTGTCGCGGTTTCGGTCGCCGTTGCAGTGCTGTTCTCGGTCGCTGTCGCGGTCGTGTCCTGTGTCGTGAACGCGTTTTGCTCTGTGTCTGGCGCCGTCCCAAGTGGCCCAAACGGCATCGTCCGTTCCCGGAACGACGACGAATCGAGGGTCACCGAGACCGTGTTCGCCTCAGTATCGACGGTGCCTCCCTCCTCAGTCCACTCGCTCCCGTATCCCCACATCGAGAGCGAACTCTCGTTCACACCATCCGCGTCGGCTGTTTCGTAGTTGACTGTCGCCGAGAGCGACGCCCCACTGGCGGTCCGCTGGATCTCGACGGCGCGGCCGATCTGCTCTCGGTCCGCTGGCGGTGTCGGTATCGTATCGACACTTCGGAGGCGAACGCTCGTCAGTTCCGTCCCGGAGAGAGTCGTCTGCGGTGCGGTCGAGGCACCGATCACGACCGACTCGATGTCGTTGCCCGACCCACCGGCGGCGTGGAGGTCCCAGCCGTTCCCGGCGAGGGTGCTGTCGCGAACGACGCTGTTTGCCGTTCCGAACCGGATCGAGACCCCGAACTGACGGTTCGAGCGGACCGTGCTCGATTCGGTCGTCACGTCGTCGCTCCGTAGCAGGTCGATCCCGACAGTGTTGTTCTGGACGGTGACGCCACGGATCGTCCCGCCATCGAGGTGATCCATCTGGATGCCGTAGTCCCAGCCAGTCACGACGACGTTCTTGATCTCGACGTTCGCATCGTCGTTGCTGACCCCGATCCCGACGCTCCCGGCGGTCCTGTCCACGCCGTCGATCGTGTACCCGTTCCCGTCGATCACGACATCGCTCGCCCTGATGTCGAGACACGTATCGCTCGACTGGGCCGACAGCGACCCAGACAGTTCGTAGGTCCCGCTGCTCGTGATCTCTCTGCACGAATCGAGGCTCGTCGTCGCGCTCCCCGTCGTCGCCACCGATGCGACGATCAGTACGACGAGGACGAGTGTCCGCCAGCGTCCAGATGTGTTCCCGTTCCCCATTGTTGCCATCCCAAATCGACCGCCCGCCACCCCGTCTCAGCTATGATGGCACAGGAACTCACGGCATATATATTTTCGCGAAAGACAGTGAAGAATACGCTCATCTGAACGGTTGGTTCGTAGATACGCGACCACTATTTCACCCCCACCCCTCCCAAATTCGACTCCAGATGTCAACAAACGTAAGTTCGGCCACGGAGAGGGAGTCGTATGACACAGCCGACGACGGTGTTGCTCCCGACGACGGAGTGGACGGCTGCCTGTGGCGAAGTAGCCGCCCAGCTACGACCGGCGGACGAATTGCTGGTCATCTGCGACGGCGCGGACGACCCAGTCGCCGACGCGGGCGAACGTGTGGCCGGCGTCGAAGTCGTCGTCGCCGGTGAACCCACAGGGTGCTCGGGCAAGGCCAACGCCATCGACGCAGGCATGGAGCAGGCGAGCAACGAACGGATCGTCTGGACGGACGACGACTTCCACCACCCAGCGGGGTGGCTCGATACCCTCCGAGCGGACTACGAGAAACACGGTCCTGCTTCGGAAGTCCCCTTTTTCGTCCGAAAGGACCCGCTCGCAGTCCTGCTCGAACCGGTCTACGCCTTTGGCGGGACGCTCGGGACGTGGGCCGGCGACATCGCCTGGGGCGGAGCCGTGATCTTCGACCGCTCGGACCTCGACGAGGACGCCTTCCGCGCCGACTTGCGTCGATCGATCAGCGACGACGGCATCCTCGGCGAGCACCTCGACGTGACGACGCTGCGTCGAGCGCGGACGGTCACGTCCGGCGGGTCGATCAGGGACTCGCTCGAACGGTTCGTCCGCTTCCAGAAACTCGTCCGCTTTCACGCGCCGGGGACCGCCATCGCCAACGCCGTCGGGGCCACGCTCGGAACGGCACTCTGCGTGCGCTTCCCGCTCGCGATGATCGTCTGCACGACCGCCTGCTACGGCGCGATCTACGCCTCGTTCGGTCGCACCCGCTGGACGTTCCTGCTCGCCTTCCCGGCGACGCTCCTGCTCGTCCCGCTGCTTGCCTACGCCTACGCGCGACGAACCTTCGTCTGGGGCGGGCGGCGCTACCGCTGGCGACGCAAGTTCGAGATCGAAATCGTCGACTGACGAGTGAAAGGCTGCGCCTCCGGCGCGGGACACTCAGTACGACTTCGCGAAGTACGCCGTACACCGACCGTTTCCTTCGTCGGGTTCCCTCACGTGGCTCGGGAACCACTCCTCGCAAAACGTCGGCGAAAACGATCCGGTGCCTCACTCCGTTCGGCACCGGCGAAACCGCGCCTCCGGCACGGGACACTCAGTACGACTTCGCGAAGTACGCCGTACACCGACCGTTTCCTTCGTCGGGTTCCCTCACGTGGCTCGGGAACCACTCCTCGCAAAACGTCGGCGAAAACGATCCGGTGCCTCACTCCGTTCGGCACCGGCGAAACCGCGCCTCCGGCACGGGACACTCAGTACGACTTCGCGAAGTACGCCGTACACCGACCTTTTCCTTCGTCGGGTTCCCTCACGTGGCTCGGGAACCACTCCTCGCAAAACGTCGGCGAAAACGATCCGGTGCCTCACTCCGTTCGGCACCGGCGAAACCGCGCCTCCGGCGCGGTACACTCAGTACGACTTCGCGAAGTACGCCGTCTCCTCGGCGTCTTCACCACAGATCGCGCATTCGTCGTGGATCGGTTCCTCGTCGCGGTCGAGGGGGACCATCACGATCTCGGCGGCGATGGCCTCCTTGATCGGCTCCTCGCAGTCCTCGTCGCCACACCAGCCACACTTGACGTAGCCGCCGTGCTGGCCGATGGTCCCGAGGATTTCCTCCCGCGACGTGGCTTCGCGAATCTCGCCTTCGAGCGTCTCCTCGGCGTCGGCGTACAGTTTGGCGAAGACCTCGTCGAGGTGGTCCCGTACCGTCGCTTCGAGGTCCGCTCGGGACTCGGTGATCGACTCGCCGTCGGGACGATGCGAGAGGGTGATCTCCCCGTCGTCGACCTCGTTGGGACCGATCTCGATGCGCAGCGGGACGCCCTTGAGTTCCCAGTCGTTGTACTTGAAGCCGGGATTGCGGTGGTCGCGGTCGTCGAGGTGGACGCGGACGCCGGCCTCGTCGAGTTCGGCGGCCACGTCGGCGGCGTACTCCTGAACTTCGTCGACGTTGTCCTCCTGCCAGATTGGGACGACGACGACTTGCTTGGGTGCGAGCGTCGGCGGGAGGACGAGACCCTGATCGTCGGAGTGGGTCATGATGAGCGCCCCCATCGCACGCCACGAGAGACCCCACGAAGTGGTGTGGGCGGTCGCCTCTTCCTCGTCCTCGTCGACGTAGGTGATGTCGAACGCCTCTGCGAAGGAGGTGCCCAGATAGTGGGATGTCGCGGCCTGCACCGTCTTGCCGTCGGGCATCAGCGTCTCGACCGTCGTCGTCGTATGTGCGCCGGGGAACTTGTCGTGGGCGGGCTTGCGACCTTTCAGCGGCGGCATCGCCAGCACGTCCTCGTACAGTTTCTCGTACTGTTCGAGGCGGGTCATCGTCTCGTCCCACGCGTCCTCCTCGTCGTGGTGGGCAGTGTGGCCCTCCTGCCAGAGGAACTCCTTGGTGCGGAAGAACGGCTTGGTCTCGGTGGCCTCCCACCGGACGACCGAACACCACTGATTGATCCGCAGCGGGAGGTCACGGTGCGAGCGGGTCCACTGGGCGAGGAACGGCGCGATGATCGACTCGCTCGTGGGCCGGACGGCCAGTCGCTCTTCGAGTTCCTCGTTGCCGCCGTGGGTCACCCACGCGACCTCGGGATCGAACCCTTCGACGATGTCTTTCTCCCGTTCGAGGTAGCTCTCGGGGATGAACAGCGGGAAGTAGGCGTTCTGGACGCCGGTGTCCTTGAACCACCCGTCGAGGTGGGACTGGATCTGCTCCCAGATGGCGTACCCACGCGGGCGCGTGACGATGAACCCACCCATCGGCGCGTAGTCGGCCAGTCCAGCCTTCTGGACGACCTCGGCGTACCACTCGCCGGGACTGTGTTCCTTGCTCTCCGTGATCCCGAGTTCCTGCTGCTCGCTCATACGAACACTCTGACACGGGGGGTACAAACCCGCTGTGTTTCGTCAGTCGCGCCGAGCATTTATCCCAGATGAGGGGACCACGTCGTCGTGTCGGTCCCGCGGCCGACCGTCCCCCTCACACGGTCGCGGCACCGACGCTCCGTTTGACTCGTCAGGCACCGATCGTCGTCAGCGACGCCAGCGAGTCGGTGAGATGGCGAACCATCCCGGCACCGTCGAACGACGGGACGGGAGTCACGTCGACGGCGTAGAACTCGCCGTGGTCGTCCGCGACGAAGTCGACGGCGATGGCGCGGGCGTCGAAACGGTCCAGCAGTTCACGGATGCGCGTCGCGAGCTGGACACGGACCTCCGTCTCGTCGAGAAGCCCGTCCTGACCCGAGAGTTCCGTCCGCACAGTCAGCGCCTGCAGATGGGTCTCGATCCCGTCGTCGAGAGCGTAGTAGCGGTGACGAATCGAATCGTCGCCGACCACCTGCTGGTAGAAATCGACCGCGCCGCCGATGGCCGGTGGGCCGTCCCAGCGGTAGCGAGTCGTGCCGACGAAGCCGTCACCGGGGTCGTCGAAGCGGACCTCGGGGACGCGACAGCCGATCCGTTCGAGGGCGTTGAACGCCACGAGGCGACAGGACAGGGTCGTCGTCGGGACGAACCCGTTCCACGTCTCGACGCCGTTTCGATCGGCGTAGGACAGCGCCGCAAACGACTGTCGACGCGCGACACGGTTCGCGAGGGCGTCCAGCCGGTCGATCTGGGCACGGCTGATCGGTTCGCTCGGCGGCAGAAACTCCACTTCGAACCCCCGGGCAGCGAGGCGCTCGGCCGCCCGGCCGAAGACGGCGTCGTCCGGCGGGCAGATGACCCCGATCGTGTCCATGATCGCCACCACGAAGGCGGGTTTGAAAAGCGTATGGTCGACTGTCAAAAGTCACCGGACGGCAAGCCCTCGTCCGGGTCGACCGCGAACGGACTGGGCGACTCACGCCACGGCCAGCCGGGAAGCCGCGTCTGGAACCCCGCAGCGAGCGCTGCGTCGAGGTCGTCCTGTCCCGCGCCGGCATTGCCGCCGGTCGGGTCGTCCTGTCCCGCGCCGGCATTGCCGCCGGTCGGGTCGTCCTGTCCCGCGCCGGCATTGCCGCCGGTCGGGTCGTCCTGTCCCGCGCCGGCAGTGCCGGCCGAGCGATCAGGCGTGTCGTCTGTCGCTACATCGGCGTAGTGGAAGGTGGCTTCGGCGAGCAAGCGGAGTGGCTGGTCGCCTGCGATCGTCGCCGCCAGTTCGCGCCCGAGGAGTTCGTCGACGACGAACCCCGGATAGTCGCCTTCGACATCGAGATCACGCAACAGGCCGGTCAGGGCGGCGATATTGACCGCCCGGTCGCCGTCGGCGAAGACCTCGTCGACCGCGTCGCGGTAGACCGGCTCGTCGACGGCCCCGACAGTCACGTCGAACTCCGACCCGAGGCGCTCGCGCGTCTCGTTTATCAGTGGGACGATCACGTCGGCCCGCTCGCGGACCCAGTCGCGCTCCCGTTCGACCGTCTCGGGGGTCACGTACATACGATTTCGTCGGCGGCCAGCCACTACGTTCTGTCGCCGGCCGACCCACCGATTCGTGGGTGTCCGGGGTCGATTTTTGCGAAGGCTTTTATTACCTGAGGGGGATACGCTCATCTAGAACCGGTTTTCCGGGCACCGTTTGCAGCCTGGAGTACTCGACCGTAGCCGATTACGTCAACTATGTTACTACACAGCGTTCGTCCCGCCGGTAGCTGGCAACGACAGGGACGCCACTCTTCTGAGCTATGAGTACGGTAGACAAGCAACTCGAGACGGTGCGAGAAACGATCGACGAAGAGGTCCCTCGCGACATCACCATCTCCGAGGTCACCTACGAGGGGCCGGAGCTCGTCATCTACACGCGCCATCCCAAGAAGTTCGCCCGCAACGGCGATCTCGTGCGCCGGCTGGCGAGCAGGCTCCGCAAGCGAATCACCGTCCGGCCCGACCCGGACGTGCTGACACGCCCCTCACAGGCCAAAGAGGAGATCAGATCGGTCGTCCCCGAGGAAGCGGGCGTCACCGACATGAACTTCCACGCCGATACGGGCGAAGTCGTCATTCAGGCCCAGAAACCCGGCGTCGTCATCGGACGCAACGGTGAGACGCTCCGGGAGATCACCCAGCGCGTCGGCTGGACGGCCGACGTGGTACGCACGCCGCCGATCGAATCCTCGACGGTCGCGAACGTTCGAAACTTCCTCCAGCAGGAACGCGACGACCGTCGGGACGTACTGGAACGCGTCGGCCGCCAGATCCACCGCGAACCGATGTCCAACGACGAGTACGTTCGGATCACGTCACTCGGGGGCTGTCGAGAGGTCGGGCGCAACGCCTTCATCCTCTCGACGCCGGATACGCGCATCCTGATCGACTGTGGCGACAAGCCGGGGGCCGACGACGGGACGCCATACCTCGAAGTCCCCGAAGCGTTCGGGGCCGGCGCGAACGCCATCGATGCGGTCGTGCTCACCCATGCCCACCTCGATCACTCGGCGCTCGTCCCGCTGTTGTTCGAGTACGGCTACGATGGCCCGATCTACTGTACGGAGCCGACGCGGGACCTGTTTGGCTTGCTCACTCTCGATTACATCGACGTGGCCGCCTCGGACGGGCGCTCACCGCCGTACGACTCGGAACAGGTTCGCGAGGCGCTCAAACACACCATCACGCTCGAATACGGGGACGTGACCGACATCGCGCCGGACGTGAAGCTGACGTTGCACAACGCCGGCCACGTCCTCGGCTCGGCGGTCACGCACTTCCACATCGGTGACGGGCTGTACAACGTCGCCTTCTCCGGCGACATCCAGTACGACGACACACGCCTGTTCGACGGCGCGACCAACGAGTTCCCCCGCGTCGAGACGCTCGTCCTCGAATCGACCTACGGTGGCCGCAACGACTACCAGACAGATCAGGACGACTCCGAGCGAAAGCTCAAAGAGATCATCACCGACACCGACGACCGCGACGGGAAAGTCCTGATCCCGACCGTCGCCGCCGGTCGCGCACAGGAACTCATGCTCGTCCTCGAAGAGGCAATGGGCGAGGGGGCGATTCCGACGATGCCGATCCACCTCGACGGCATGATCTGGGAAGCGACGGCGATCCACACGACCTATCCCGAATATCTCCGGGACGGACTCCAAGATCGGATCTTCGACGACGACGAGAACCCGTTCCTCGCCGATCAGTTCAACCAGATCGACGGCGGCGATGACGAGCGCCGGGAGATCGCGGCCGGCGACTCCGCGATCGTCCTCTCGCCTGCCGGCATGGTCACGGGCGGACCGATCATGTCCTGGCTCGAACACCTCGGTGAAGACGCCGACTCGACGATGACGTTCGTCGACTATCAGGCAAAGGAGACCCTCGGCCGGCGCATCCAGAACGGCTGGGACGAGATCCCGGTCGGCGGCGACGGCGGGTCGAGCACGGTCGAGATGAACATGACCGTCGAAACCGTCGACGGCTTCTCCGGCCACGCAGACCGGCAGGGACTGGAGAACTTCGTGCGCACGATGAATCCCCGGCCCGAGAAGGTGCTGTGTGTCCACGGCGACGAATCGGCCACACAGGACCTGTCCTCGGAGCTGTATCACGACTACAATCTCCGTACCTTCGCCCCGAAGAACCTCGAAACGTTCCGGTTCGTGTAGCGACGACCGTTTTCGGCTTCGAGTGTCCTGGCCCACCAGTTAAGCCGCTGGCCCGTCCACCTGTGGTATGGACGATTCCCAGTACGAGCGACTGCGAACGCTACGACGCGATCTGCATCGCCATCCCGAACCCGCGTGGCGGGAGTTCTACACCACCGCCAGTCTCGTCGACGAACTCGAAGCGACCGCTGACAAACTGGTCGTCGGCCCCGAGTTCCTGAACGCCGAGGAACGCATGCAGGTCCCCGACGCGGCGACGCTGGCCGAGTGGCGCGAGCGCGCACTCGATGCCGGGGCCGACCCCGAGACCGTCGATCACCTCGGTGACGGGGAGACGGGGCTGCTGGCCGTCCTCGACCGAGGCGAGGGACCGACGGTCGGACTCCGCGTCGACATCGACGGCCTGCCCCGCGAAGAGTCGACCGACCCGTCCCACGAACCGGTCGCCGAGGGCTTCCGGTCCGAGACCGGTGCGATGCACGCCTGCGGCCACGACGCACACGCCGCCATCGGCGTCGGCGTCTTCGAGGCCATCGCCGAGAGCGACTTCGCGGGGACGCTGAAGGTGTTCTTTCAGCCAGCCGAGGAGGTCGTCGGCGGTGCGAAGGCGATCAGGAACGACCACCTCGACGACGTGGATGCCCTGCTCGCGGTCCACATCGGTCTCGACCACCCGACGGGTGAGGTCGTCGCCGGTGTCACGGACTTTCTCGCAGTGAGCCAGTTCCACGCCGACTTTACCGGTGAGCCGGCCCACGCCGGCGGGCACCCGGCACAGGGACGCAACGCCGTGCAGGCGATGGCCGCGGCCGTCCAGAACCTCTATGCCATCCCGCGCAACGAGGGCGGGCCGACGCGGATCAACGCCGGTGTCGTCGAGGGTGGCACGGCCTCGAACATCATCCCCGAGCACGCGAGCATCGAGGGCGAGGTCCGTGGTGAGACGACCGAACTGATGACGTACATGCGCGAGCGCGCCGACGAGGTGGTCGAACACGCCGCCGAGATGCACGACTGCGAGTGGTCGATCGAACGCACCGGCCAAGCACCCAGTGCCGAGAACGACGACGAACTCGTCGATCTGGGCTACGAGGCCGCGGAGACGGTCCCCGGCGTCGCCTCGCGCCTGCGGACGGCCCCGCTCGGTGGCAGCGAGGACGCGACCGTGCTCATGAGCCGCGTCCAGGAGACCGGCGGGAAAGCAGCCTACGTCTGTGTCGGCACCGACCATCCCGGCGGCCACCACACGGCGACGTTCGACGTAGACGAGCCATCGCTGGCGATCGGTGTCGACTGGCTGTCGGCGACGATCCAGCGAATCGCAAAACAGCGATCCTAAACTTTCGACCAGGTGGTGAGTCGCGCCAACCGGTCGCCATCCGACCCGGTCCACGTGACCTCGACGGTCGCCCCGGAGAGATCGAGGTCCGTGCCATTCCCGTCCAGCGCCCCACCGGTGACGGTGACGGCAGTGTCTGGCGTGAACTGGCTGTCGGCCGCGAGCGCGCCGAACCGGGCGATGGGATACCGGCCGTTCGGATCGCCAGTCGCACGCCGATAGTCGGCACCGGTGATCGTCACGACGAGCGCACGCGCATCGACCGAGTCACCACTCGCGTGGCCGATTCTGAGTTGGGCTGTTGTCTCCGACTGGTCGTACTCGAACTCGAACGCGACCGTGGGCACACCACTATCTGTCGCGCCACTCAATCCGGTCAGAAACACGGTGGCCGTCGTCGCGAGTAACACGGTGATCGCGAGGAGAGAGACGACACTGAACGGCGGCGTGAACCCCCCGTCGCTGTGTCGGAACTGATCCTGTTGCATGGTCGGCACACCCCTCGGCCGACGGCCCGGAACCCCCCAGTTCCAGCCGCCGAGTCGTCTGGCCCGTGTGGGTTTGGTATACAGTATCGTGGCACTGTCTTAAGCATTTTGTCGGGAGAAAAGAAGTCGGGTGGTCGCGTCAGTACTTCGGATCTGCACCGGTGACGGCGTAGATTTCGTCCATCAGATCGTCGCGCTCGGCCTGCCAGCGGTCGAACTCGCTCGGACTGGACGGATAAGACTCGTAGTGATCGAGGAGTTTGTCCGCGAGTTGCTTGGTCTGGTAGAGATCGTAGATGGTGCTCCAGTGGCCGAAGCTCTTGATCGCTGTCTTGAGTTTCAGCCCGAGACCGATGTCTGCCGATCCCGAGTACAGTGCGTCGGCGATGCTCGTCGCGGGCAGGGCGGCGAGCAGCCCCATCAGATCGTCCACGTCGTACGCGGTCGTGAAGATGTTGTACACGTCGAGCGCAGCGTAGCGTGCGCCGAAGTGATCCATCACACGCTCGTTGTACTCCCAGAGCGCGGCCTCCTCATCGACGCGACCGGCTTCCATCGCTTCGATGGCTTGCTCGCCGGCGTACTGGCCGGCGTAGGCCGCCCCGGCGATGCCGCCGCCGGTCGTCGGATTGACGTGGCCGGCCGCGTCACCGACCGCCATGAAGCCCGGCGCGACCGCCGAGTCGTAGGGGCGGCGGGTCGGGAGCGCTGCCCCGAGTTTGTCCTGTACCTCGGCGTTCTCGAACTCCGGGCGACCCTGCAGGTCGCGTTTGAGATCGTCGACCAGTTCCATCGGCTCCTCGGTCATCTGGAAGCCAAGCCCGACGTTGATCTCCGTGTCCGTGCGCGGGAAGTACCAGACGTACCCCGCCGCGCGCTTGGCCGGCTTGAACACCAGCGCGTCGTCCCACGGCACCGGCTCTTCGGTCTCGACGATCTCGCGGTACGCAGAGCAAAACTGCGAGTAGGTGACGTTCGTGTCGAAGGTCGAATCGCCGAGGTCGGCCTTCTCTTGGATGATCGACAGCGCGCCCGCGGCGTCGATGACGAGGTCGGCCGCGTACTCGACGTGGTCGCCCTGCCGGATCGCTTCGAGACCGGTGACGCGACCGCTGTCGTCCTGCTGTACGTCCTGGACGACGGTGTCGTAGTGGAACTCGACGCCCGCCTCGTCCGCGCCCTCGATCAGGAGTCGCCCGTACTCCCAGCGGTCGATGACGGCCAGTTCGCCCGGCACCGGAATCTCCAGTACGGTGTCCTCTTCGGGAATCTCGAAGCGGCCGTGGTCGACGCCGGTGTTCGTGAACGCGCCCTCGATCTGGGACTTCGGGATGGCCGACGGGAAGTTCGAAGCCCCCTTCAGCGCGTCCCCGCAGGCGATGTGGCCCGCCTCCTCGGCGTCCTTGCGCTCGGCGATGACCACGTCGTATCCTTCGTGGGCCAGCGTCGCCGCGGCGTAACAGCCCGACGTGCCCGCACCGACGACGGCCACGTCGTACTCGTGGGTAGTCATGGACGGGACTGTACTCCCGAGGGAGAAAACTCTTTATTCCGACGACGAGGAATCTGTCGGTTCGTCGTGGTCTCTGGACGGTCCACCATCGAATGTCGGCCCCCACACCGCCCTATCGTTTCGAACTCCCCAATCTACCGTCGTCGGGCACCCAGTAGCACGCCGCCGAGCGTGAGCGTCCCCGCGAGTGCGAGTGCGGCGAGCGAGAGGATGTTCGTGAGAACACGCAGGAACCCGGACTCGCCGGACGAGGAAGGCGTACCCGTCTGAGTGGTCTCGCCCGTGGGTGGTGGAGCGCTGCCACCGGTACGGAGTCGTCCCGCCCGAATACCCTCGACCGCGACGATCCCGCTCTCGGCCTCGAACTCCAGCGAGACCGCTGCACGCTCACCGGGGGCGAGACGCACCGTCTCAGTGGCGACTGGCTCGCCGTCCAGCGTCGCTGTCAGCGTCCGTGTGGCCGGTTCGGACCCGTTGTTGGAGACCGTCACACGGACCGTGGCGTTCAGGCCCTGCCGGAGCCAGTCCCACGGCGATTCGATGTCGGTGATCTCGATGGCGCTGTCGCCGTCGGTCGCGCCCTCGCTGGCTCCCATCGCTTCGAGTGTCATCGCTGTCGATGTCACACGTTCGGTTCGAGTCGTCGTCTCTGTCTCCGCAACGCCCGCTGTCGCCGTGGCAGTTTCCGTCGATGTCGGCGCGGCAGTGGCTGTCCGCGTGGGCGTGGCGGTGGCTGTCCGAGCAGGCATGGCTGTGGAGGTGGGGGTCGCCGTGGCTGTTTCGGTCGGTGTCACGGGATTGGGATCAGACGACGGGTCGGAGACCAAATCGGAGTCCGACGGTGGATCAGGGTCCGAGTCTGCGTCCGACGGTGCGTCCCGTTCTGTCTGCGTCGCAGTCGGCATCGACGTTGCCGTGGGTGTCGGCGTTGCAGTGGCCGTTGCCGTGGGTGTCGGCGTTGCAGTGGCCGTCGCCGTGGGTGTCGGCGTTGCAGTGGCCGTCGCCGTTGCTGTCGGTGTATCCGTCGCTGTCTGTGTTGCGGTCGCCGTCGCTGTACGTGTCTCGGTTGCTGTCGCTGTCTTCGTCGTCACAGTCTCGGTCGGGGTCGCGGATGCAGTCGCTGTCTCCGACTCGTCGCCATCCTCGTCATCGCCGTCTTCGGTCTCGTCCTGTTCGTCGCCATCCTCGTCCTCGTCGTCCCAGAACCAGTCGTCGTCATCCTCCTCGTCGTCTTCCCAGGGCCACGAATCGTCTTCTTCACCATCGCTGCTCTCGTCGTCTTCGCTTTCGTCGTCCTCTCGGTCCTCGTCTTCCGTGTCGTCTTCATCGTCGTCCCACGGCCACTGGTCGTCGTCGCTGTCGTCTTCATCGTCTTCCCACGGCCACTGGTCGTCATCGTCGCCGTCCTCGGGGGCCGTCCGGTCGTTGGCGGCGGTCTCGACGAGCGGTGCCTGTCCGTCGATGCTGGAGCCACTCGCAGCGGCGACCCCGGACAGCGTAAGCAGTGCCACGAGCCAGAGTACGGCGAGCTTTCCCATAGGCCCGCGAATCGCGACACGTGGTTTGTTATGTCCAGCGAAAGCCCGATAAGCAGTGTTTACATCGCGGCGACGGAGACCCGATTCGACCGATAACAAGAGTTTTGCCGAGTGGTTTCGAACGCCGGGTATGACCGAGTACACCGTCGAGTTCGTGGGGACCGGCGAGAAGATCACGGTCTCCGACAAAGAGACGATCCTGAGCCGGTGTCTCGAAGCGGGGATCGCACAGGAGTACTCCTGTCGCGTCGGGATGTGTCTGGCCTGTTCCGCCGAGATCGTCGAGGGCGAGGTCGTCCAGCCCGCCGCGCGCGGCCTGACCGAGACAGAGCGCGAACGCTACGCACTGACGTGTATGGCCCGTCCAGCGTCGGATCTGAAGCTCGACCGCGGCAAGTACCCACCGAGTATCGAACAGCCCGAAATCGGTTCGGAAAGCGGTGAGGATCCGGCTGCCGCGGACGATTGACGATATTAATTCGAGACACCGGCGCAGAAACAAGCAGTAAGCGCTCGTATCGCTCTACAAGGCAGCCTTTCTACGCGTATCAGAGGCGTTGACACGCGCTTCGACGAAGGACAGATCATATAAGCGAGTGGCTCCTATGGGTAATCGAACAGTTGCAGACCCGCGCCAGGGGACAGCCGTCGAAGACTGCCACACTTCCACAATCATGACCAGCCGCGTATACAGACTTCATTCGACGCTCGAACTGCCACTCGAAGACACATACGACTTTTTCGACGAAACCGATCTTCCGCCGGAAATCACCGACGTAGAGATCACGCGACGAAACAACACGCTGATCATCAGCGCCGTCTCGGCCGACGACACGATCAGCAAGTACACGCCGACGGCACAGCTCAAAGCCAGCGTGACGGAGAATCGCGTCTACGAAGAAGACCCCGACGAAGTCAACGGTCCCGGTCCCGGCCCGAGTGGTGGCGGTGGCAGTCCCCAGTGGGGTGCGTTCGAAGAGGAAGAAGAGGAGATTCCCTCCGAACTCGTCGAATACGCCTGCTTCAAGGGCGATCTAGAGACCGTCCTCCAGAACACGGCGTTGCAGTATCCGATGTTCCAAGTCCTCTGTGAGGTCGCCAAAAACGCCGAGAAGGGCACGCTTACTGCGATCGTCTGCGTCGACGAGGAACTCGAAGCCGTCCGCATCGTCGACGGCGAGGAACGGCCCGCGACGATCAACGTCGCCGAAGAACCCCGCGACGACGAGGGCGAAGACAGCGTCGACTGGCGCAACAACGACTTCATCAGCTAATCCGGCTGCTCCCGCTCGCTGTCCCTCCAGTTACACAGCTCCAGTAGTGACGACTTCGGGCCGGCACTGGGAAGTCTCGTCTCGACCCCAAACTGATACCACGCCCCACACCGAAACTGGAGTATGCGAGAGGCGTACATCGTCGACGCGGTGCGGACGCCATTCGGGAAGCACGAGGGGTCCTTCCGTGACACGCACCCACAGGACCTCGCGGCGGCACCGCTCGGGGCGCTGGCCGACCGAAACGAGTTCGACGGTGGCGAGACGGTCGAGGACGTGCTGTACGGTTGTGTCGTCCCGACCGGCGAGCAGGGGATGAACATCGCTCGGCTCGCGCCGCTGGTCGCCGGCTGGGGTGACAGTGTTCCGGGCGTCCAGTTGAATCGAATGTGTGGCTCGGGCCAGCAAGCAGTCACGTTCGCAGCCGATCAGATCAAAGCGGGCACCCACGACGTACTGTGTGCGGGCGGCGTCGAACACATGACACGGGTGCCGATGGGGAGCGACAGTCCATCCGAGCGCAACAGCTACGCCGATCCCGAGAGCGTCACCGAGACCTACTTCGAGCACGTCGAGGAACTCACGACGCAGGGCGAGGGTGCCGAGCGAATCGCCCAGCAGTGGGAGCTATCCAGAACCGAGGTCGATCGGATCGCCGTCGATTCACAGCGGCGCTGGCAAGCGGCCGCCAGAGCGGGCCACCACGACGAACAGGTCGTCCCCGTCGAGACCACGCTGGACGGCGAATCCGTCGTCGTCACGGAGGACGAACACCCGCGACCAGAGACTGATCTGGACACGCTCGCCGAGTTGCCGCTAGTGTTCCGCGAGGACGGCGACGGCGTCCACCACGCGGGCAACGCCTCGGGCATCGTCGACGGTGCGGCGGCGACGCTGGTCGCCAGCGCCAAAGCCTGCGACGAACACGGCTGGGACCCGCTGGCCCGAATCGTCGACGCCCACGTCGTCGGTGTCGATCCGACGACGATGCTCACCGGTCCGATTCCGGCGACCCGGACGCTACTCGCCGACAACGGCCTGACGGTCGACGACATCGACCGCTTCGAGGTCAACGAAGCGTTCGCGGCCGTGATCGGGGCGTGGCTCGACGAGACCGGGGCCGACTGGGAGCGCACGAACGTCTGGGGTGGTGCGATCGCTCACGGCCACCCGCTCGGTGCGACCGGTGCGGCACTGCTCGGAAAGTTGCCCTATCAGCTCGATGCCTGTGACGGCCAGTACGGGCTCTGTACGATGTGTATCGGCTTCGGGCAGGGGATCGCAACCCTCGTCGAACGAGTGTAGGTCCGCGCACTTCGAAGGGATACGTCGGATCGGTTACTCGGACGACGCGTGCTCGTCCATGCGGACGGTCAGGACCGGCACGTTCGAGGTTCGGACGACCCGTTCGGTGACGCTCCCGAGCATGAATCGGTCGAGGCCAGTCCGACCGTGCGTGCCCAGCACGACGAGGTCGATCCCGTTGTCCGCGACGTACTCCATGATCTCTCGGTGTGGCGCGCCGTAGCGAACGGCGGTGACGACATCGCCACCGTCGAGTGCCGACGCGACCGAGTCGACGAGTTCCCGTGCGTGTTCCTCGAACACGTCGGGATCGAACGTTTCGATACTCATCGCCGAGGTCTGGGTCTCGTGAGGTTCGGCGACGACGCCGGGTTCGATCTCGTCGTGACGTTCGCTGATCATCCCGGTGTGGGGTCGTCTGGTGTCGACGACGTGGAGGACGTGCAGCGTCGCCCCGTAGGTCTCGGCGATGTTGCGGGCGTGTTCCATCGCGACTGCGGCACCGTCACTCCCGTCGGTCGGGAACAGAATCGTGTCGTACATATTCACCACGCCCTATCATTCAGTTTCGTCTACCATTAAGCGACAGGTCCGTTCGAGACAGTGCGGGAGCCGAATTATGGCGTCGCTACCCGGCGACTCGCTCGGTCAGTGCCAGCGTCACCTCGGCTTCGATCCACGCTGCGACCACGATCATGACGACGGCGACACCGTAGAGAAAGGCGGCCTCCTTGATATCACGGCCCGAGACCAGTTCGTCGCTGCGACCCCGAACGTACCGATAGGTCCGGTGACCGAAGCGAAAGCCGATCGCGGCGACCAGCAAGATAGCGGGAATCTCGATGATCCCGTGGGGTGCGATCAACATGAAAACGGTCAGGGCCGACAGTTCGCGCATCGCGATCTGGATTACGGCACCGACGACGACGCCGTTGAGCACGAGGACGAACCCCGAGAACAGACCGATCGAGACCGCACCGAGCAACGCGACAGTGATCGCGATCAGGTTGTTGACGAGGATCGTGACGAACGTGATCTCGTTCGGGAAGAACTGCGCCCCGCCGGCCTCGCCCCGCAAGAACGAGGCTGGGACCTGTGTGCCCAGTAAGAAGCCGGCGACGATACTCACTGCAAAGAGGGCGGCCGCCGCGGGGACGTACCCACGCACCCACCGCGCTGCGACCGTTCGGGCGTACTGTCCTCGCATGCCAAAAAGATGATCCCGCGGTAGCTTAACCCTCGGGGACGACAGCGGCGGAACGGTATGTGGGTGACCCACACACGTGTCGCCGCTCCAAAAAGTACTTACGGCATTTCTAATTATATCTCATTACCGATGAGCGAACAAGCGAGTTTCCCGGACTACCTCGACGTCGACTACAGCGACGGCGAGGGCGAGTCGCCAGAGGACTACCCGTCGATCAACCACAAGATCGAGAAGGCCATCGAGGTCACCAAGACGGGTCTCGAACAGTACGAGAACCCGGTCGTCATGTGGACCGGCGGCAAGGACTCGACGCTCACGCTGTACTTCGTCAAGGAAGTCGCCGACCGCTTCGATCTGGAAGTCCCACCGGTCGTCTTCATCGACCACTACCAGCACTTCGACGAACTCATCGACTTCGTCGAGCACTGGGCCGACGAGTGGGACCTCGAAGTCATCTGGGCGCGCAACACCGACGTGGGCGAGTACGTCGACGAGAACGGTCTCACCCCCGGTGACGACATCCCGATCGAGGACCTCTCGGAACACAATCAGCACCACGTCCGCGAGATCCTCGAATACGAGGAAGACACCTTCCCGTTCCTGCTGGACACCTACGTCGGCAACCACCTCCTGAAGACGGTGGCGCTCAACGACACCATCGAAGAACACGACGTGGACGGTATCCTGTCGGGCATCCGCTGGGACGAGCAGGAGTCCCGCGCCGACGAGACGTTCTTCTCGGCGCGCCACGACCCCGACATCTACCCGCCCCACGACCGGATCCAGACGATCCTCCAGTTCGCCGAGGCCGACGTGTGGGAGGCCTTCTGGAACTTCGTCGTCCCGGACACCGTCGAGGAGTTCCCGGACGAAGGCTACGTCCCGCAGGGTCAGGACGACCTCCCCGAGGGCGTCGAGAAGGAGGACGTGCCGGTCTCACCCAAGTACTTCGCTGGGTTCCGTTCGCTGGGCAGTGAAGTCTCGACCGACAAATCCGCCGAAGAGCCAGCATGGCTGCAGGACATGGCGAACACGACCGAGCGCGCGGGCCGCGCCCAGGACAAAGAGGACCTGATGGAGCGCCTGCGCGACCTCGGCTATATGTAAAATCCGCTGCATTTCCCCCGAGAGTCCGTCCCGTTTTCGGACCATCTCTCCCGTTCGAACGCCGGTCTGGTCGGGCGACGACCATCGTCGGTCGCTCCACTGTAGCAGATCCGTTCGTCGCCACTTTGGCGAGCCAGAACAACGATTAGAAGTTCGTCTGACAGATTCCGCACGTAGCCTTTCAGCGCTTTTCAGCCCCATTCCTTAGCAATCTAATAGGCTTATCTCAACGATTGATTTAAATCACAAAAGAAAAATAGCTCTTAATTCATTACAGTATCGAACCGTGGGATCGGGGGGCCGTCTCATGCGGGTATCGATGTCACGGTGATCGAGGCTGTTCGATAATGTCAGAACACACTAGTTACGATCGGCGATCGATACTGAAGCGCATCGGCGCAGCCACAGCACTGGCCGGCATGGCCGGTCAGGGCTCGGGGGACAATCAAGAGACGAGAACGATTCTCATCGGGCTCAAAGCGGGTGCGACGCTGGATGACGCCAAGTCCGAAATCGCCGCCGACCCGGATATTCCCGACGGGGCGACGATCACGCACTTCAACGAGAAGATCGATTACGCTCGCGTCGAAGTGCCAGAGACACCGGAGGTCGCCTCCGCAGATGGCGGTGCCGAGAAGCTACTCAGCAAGCCATCGTCCATCGAGTACTCCGAAGAACCACCCGAACCGGAACTCGAAATCGTCGAGAGCGAACCGGCGGACGTCGATCCGAACGACCCACAGGCCGACAGCCAGTGGGGGATCGGCGCCATCAACGCGCCAGCGGCCTGGGAGCAGACGCTGGGATCGCTCGATACGACGGTCGCGATCGTCGACAACGGACTCGACTACGACCACGTCGACCTCGCCGACCGGATCGGCGACGATGTCGGCGGACCGAAAGATACACTCGATCCGAGCGGAGCGGACCACGGGACCCACGTCGCGGGCATCTCGGCCGGGACGACCGGGAACGGGACCGGAATCGCGGGCGTCAGCAACAGTCGCCTGCTGGGGTATAACTTCCGCAACTCCGAAGACAACATCGTGGCGGCGAGCGATCTCGGTGCCGACGTGATCAACTGCTCGTGGTCGGTTCCGAGCCGGAGCGAAACGATCGCTCGGGCGATCGAGTACGCGACCGACAACGGCACACTCGTCATCGCGGCCTCGGGCAACGACGGCAAAACCGGCTCGATCTCGTATCCTGCCGCGGACGAAAACGTGATCGCCGTGGGGGCGACGAGCGAATCGGGAACCGTCGAAGGATTCTCTAACTCCGGGCCGGCACTGGACCTCGTTGCGCCGGGTGGGGACATCCTGTCGACGACGGTCGACGATAGCTACGGGACGCTGTCAGGCACGTCGATGGCATCACCGATGGTCACCGGCGTCGCAGCGCTCGCGCTGGACAAAGACCCGGACCTGACACCGACGGAGCTGGGCGACCTGCTTCGCGAGACCGCCGTGCCGCTGTCGGGCGTGTCCGACTCCCGCCAGGCAGCGGGGCAGGTCGATGCGAAGGCGCTCCTCGACGCCGTCGGCGACGACAGTGGTGGCGGGGAAGACACCACCGCACCGACGACACCGACCAACCTCACCGCGTCGTCGATCACGGAGACGAGCGTCGACCTCTCGTGGAACGCCGCCAGCGACACGGGTGGCTCCGGACTCGACAGCTACGTCGTGACAGTCGACGGCAGCGACGAGACCACCGTCGCCGCTGGGACGACGAGTGCATCCGTGACGGGACTCTCGGCGGGCACGAGCTACGAATTCGGTGTCCGTGCGGTCGACGCGGCCGGCAACGAGTCGTCCGCGGCGACGGTCACCGCGACGACCGAGGACGACACGGGCGGCGGCAGTCAGTACCCCGAGTGGGACTCGTCAGTCGCCTACACTGGCGGCGACCGTGTCACCTACGACGGTGCCGTCTGGGAGGCAAACTGGTGGACGCGCGGTGACGAACCGGGCACCGGCGGCGAGTACGGGCCGTGGGATAAGGTCGATGGCGACACGCCCACTGACACGCCGACCGATACACCGACGGATACGCCCACTGACACGCCGACCGATACACCGACGGATACGCCGACGGATACGCCCACTGACACGCCGACCGACACACCGACCGATACGCCGACCGACACCCCGGGCGGCGACTATCCGCAGTGGGATTCGTCGGTCGCGTACTCCGGTGGCGACCGCGTCATCTACGATGGCGCGGTCTGGGAAGCCAACTGGTGGACCAGAGGTGACGAACCGGGCACCGGCGGCGAGTACGGTCCCTGGGATCAGGTGAACTGATCGAGCGCCGGGCAGTCACGACGACGCTGTCGGTGGACCAGTCGATCAGGTCCGCTTTCGTGCTCGATGGCGTCGGGTAGCCGTCTGCCAGAGGTGCCAGACGAGCGGCAGCGAGACGATGGTCGCCAGCGCGGCGACGTTGGCCCACGTCGTCACCGAGAGTTTGCCGACGCCCAGACCCGGCGTCGTAGCCAGCAAGGCCAGACCGACCAGCGGGAACGGGGCGGCCAGCCACGGCGTGTCACCGCGGTGGGCGACGACGCCCGCGAGAACGACGAGACCACCGAAAGACGACAGTGCGAGGTGGCCCCACGTACTGTTCGGGCCGACGAGCGGGAGGTAGAACCAGTTTGCGACGAGCGTCAGCCCAAGCCCTTCCGAGAGCGCGGCGATCAGACGGCCCGCGACCCGTGGCTCGCCCGAGCGCAACGAGACCGCCGGCGCGGTCGCTGGCCCGTCGCCTGCGTCGACTGACCCCTGCTCGTCGTCCGGGACCGTCATCTCACACCTTCCGATACTGGTCGTCGTTCCGTTCCAGTCGCTGCTCGTCGACCGCTCGCCCGAGCGCGCGCTGTATCTCCATGCGGTCGACGCCACGCTGTGTCAGCAGCGCCTCGACCTGTCGGCGCGAGCACCAGCCATCCGCCGTGCTCGCCTCCTCGACGGTCGCGACGACGCGACTCGTGATATCTGCCACGACGCCCACTGCGCTCTCGGAGCGTTTGGAAGTTTCGCCGGGAGGACCGTCACCAACATTCATGCGCATTCCACACGATGTGTGGCTGTGCCAACGAGACGAACGGTGGTCGCAGCCCTCCTGACAGGTGGTATCGGTGTGTCTGCTGTCGATCCGGTTCGAAGCGGTCTGGATCGGGTCGCCCCGCTGAGTGGCGGCGTCTGGGAGTCGGCGACAGCGTCGGTCCCCGGGACGGTCACGACGCCACACGGCGAGGCGACGGTTCGCTACGACGACGAGGGTGTGCCGACGGTCACGGCCGACGACGAGGCGAGTCTGTACTTCGCAGTCGGCTACGTCCACGCCGCCGACCGCCTGTTCCAGATGGACCTGATCCGGCGGCGGATGCGCGGGACCCTCTCGGCGGCCGTCGGGTCCCAGACCGTCGAGAGTGACATCTTCAATCGGCGGATGGACTTCACCGCGGCCGCCCGAGCCAACTGGGACCTGCTGTCGGGGACGCCGACGGGCGACGTGGTCGAAGCACACACGGCCGGCGTCAACGCGTTTCGGGAGCGCCAGTCCCTTCCGGTCGAATTTCAGTTGCTGGGCTACGAACCAGACCCGTGGACGCCGGTCGACAGCATGCTGATCGAAAAGCAGATTTCGTGGGGGCTGACCGGTGACTTCTCGACACTCCGGCGGGCGGCCATCGCGGACGCGCTCGGCGAGTCGATAGCTCAGCGGATCGCACCGACGCGATTCGACCACGACACGCCGATTCTCCGGTCGGCGAGCGAGGGAAGCGGTGACGAGACCGCGAGCCAGTCGCTGACGACGCCCCACAGCGACGCCCGGGGGGACCTCGCCGGCTGGCTCACCGGCTTCGAGTCCGCCGACGGCGTCGGCTCGAATAGCTGGGTGATCGGTGGCGACCACACGGAGAGCGGCCAGCCACTGCTCGCGAACGACCCGCACCTCTCCCTGCTCGCGCCGCCGGTGTGGTACGAGATGCACCACGAACTGCCCGAGCGCTCGGTCAGTGGCGTCACCTTCCCCGGCCAGCCATTCGTCGTCATCGGCGAGAACGACGCGGGCGCGTGGGGCTTTACCAACGCCGGCATGGATGTACTCGACGTTTACGAGTACGAGATCGACGGCGAGCAGTACCGCTACGGCGACGAGTGGCGCGCGTTCGAATCGCGCACGGAGCGGATCGAAGTGAGCGGTGGCGAGGACCGCGAGATCACGATGCGAAAGACCGTCCACGGGCCACTGATCGAGCGACAGGGCCGGCGCGTCGGCGTCGCCTGGACCGGCTTGCAGGCGAGTCGGACCGCACAGGCGGTCCGGGCGCTCAATCGCAGCGACGGCCGCGACGACGCCGTCGACGCCCTCGCTCGCTTCGACCAGCCGACTCAGAACGCCGTCTACGCCGACCGCGACGGCAACACCCACTACCACGTCACCGGTCTCGTCCCGATCAGGCGGACCGACGGCGACGCCGTCCCCGGAGACCAGATCTTCGACGGCTCCGCACGGGAGGGTGAATGGCCGGGCTACACGCCATACGGGAAACCGGACTTCGACGAGGGATGGATTCCCTTCGATGAGAAACCCCACGCCCGGAACCCCGACCTGCTGGCGACGGCGAACCAGCGCGTGATCGACGATTCCGCGACCGACTACTACCTCTCGGAAGGGTATTCGCCGCCGTGGCGTGGCGCGCGTATCTACGAGCTACTCGACGCTCGCGCGGGCACGGATCGGCCGATCACCCACGAGTACAGCAAGGCCGTCCAGCGGGACACGTACGACCGGCGAGCCGAGCTATTCGTCCCCGAGATTCTCGGGGCGCGGTCGGCGATGGGTGAGCGAGCGCTGGGGCTGGCGAACGAACTGGACGGCTGGGACTACGCGATGGACCGCGAGTCGCGAGCGGCGCTCGTGTTCGCGCTGTTTCTCGATCACTATCGGGAGCGCACGTTCGGTCCCGTCTTCGAGGCCGCCGACCTCGACGAGTCGCTGTCTCCGAGTGACTGGGTGCTCTTACACCTCGGAGCCGACGATCCCCTGTTCCGTGACCCGCCAGCAGGCGAGTCACGCGAGCGGGCGCAGGTGATCGCGCAGGCGCTCGTCGACACCGCCGACGAGATCGAACGCGAGGGGTACGAGACCTACGGCGACTACAACCGGACCGACATCGACCACCCGTTCGATCTTGGCTTTCTGAACTATCCACAGTACCCGACCGACGGCTCGCCCGCGACGGTGCGGAACTTCCGGGTGGAGTCGAGCATCGGGACGAGCTATCGGTTGCTGGCGCGTTTCGACGGCGCTCCCTCCGAGTCGGCCCTTCCCGGCGGCAACGACGGGGACTACTTTTCGGATCACTACGCAGACCAGCTCCGGGCGTGGGCGAACGGCGAGTACTCGTCGCTCGTGGCGAGTCGGGACGGCGATCCGTCGATCCGCTTCCGGCCGGGGGGTGAAGACGATGGCTGAGGAGCGTGCCGAGCGGCGCGAGAGCGACGGCGAAACAGACAGTGACGAGACGATCCGCGAGCGTCTCTATGGACTCCAGACCGATCCGACAGATCGCTTCCGGGCGACCGTACTGGCGGGTGCGTTCGGGGCGCTGCTCGCGACCGTCCACTGGAGCGGTCTGCTCGTCGGCGGCGCGCTGGTCGGTCTCGCGTGGCCGACACTTGGGCGTGCGCTCCTCGCGGGACTTGGCTTTGGCGTGGCCGTCGTCGCGGTCTTCGCGCTCGAACTCGTGCTTGCCGGCGCGCTCGTCGAGACGCTGTCGATGGGTGTCGTCGGCGTCGTTCCGGCGGTCGTTGCCCTCGTCGCTGGACCACTTGGGGCGGGCGTTCGCGGACTCTTCCCGGACGCCGCTGGCGGGTAGGCAACGCTTCGTTCTGTCGGAATAGAGGCACAATTTATACATACGGTTCCCAGTTACACTCACCCATGGCATCGATCGACACGAGCGTCAATCGGCCGAACGTGCCCGCAGACGGCACGACTGTGACGGCCGAAATCGACGTCGCACCGGGGGCACAACAACAGGACGTGCGCAGGCACATCGCACTGTGTATCGACACGAGCGGGTCGATGGAGGGTGACAACATCAAGCGGGCGCGCGACGGGGCCGCATGGGTCTTCGGCCTGCTCGGTGACGACGACTACGTCAGCATCGTCGCCTTCGACACGAAAGCGGAGGTCATCCTGCCGGCGACACGCTGGTCGGACCTCGACCGCCAGACCGCGATGGATCACGTCGAGGAACTCACGGCAGGCGGTGGGACCGACATGTACAACGGCCTGAAGGCCGCAAAAGAGACGCTCTCCTCGTCGGCGACGGGATCGAACACCGTCAATCGACTCCTCTTGCTGTCGGACGGCAAGGACAACGAACGCACGCCCAGCGAGTTCGAGGAACTGGCCGAGGAGATCGACGACGCGGGCATCCGCATCCAGTCGGCCGGGATCGGCACCGACTACAACGAGGACACGATCCGCACGCTCGGGACCATCGGCCGCGGGACGTGGACCCACCTCGACGCCCCCGGCGACATCGAGGACTTCTTCGGCGAGGCCGTCGAGCAGGCCGGCTCCGTCGTCGCACCGGACGCTCACCTCGATCTCGACGTGGCTCCCGGCGTCGAGGTCAGCGAGGTGTACCGCGCACTCCCGCAGGCACAGGAAGTCTCCCCCGAGTGGGAGGCCAACGCAACCCGGATCAAGCTGCCGGACCTCATCGAGCGAGAGAACCAGCGCGTCGTCCTGAAGATCCACGCGCCGCCACGCGAGGCCGGTACCGAGGAGGTACTGGCAGACGTGACGCTGTCGGCTCGCGGTGACAGCGCCAGCGACCAGATCAGCGTCTCCTACACCGACGATCAGGCCGAACTGGCCGAACACAACGAATCGGTCGACATCGACCACAAGCAGACCGTTATCCGCACCGAACTGGGCAAGGGCAACGTCGAGGCCGCCGAGACGAAAGTCGAGCAGATGACCATCGTTCACGGCGAGGACGCCGAGGCGGTCGAGGAGGCCGAACGCCAGACCCAGATCGTCAAGGAGGGTGGCCGAGCCGAACAGAGTCAGGCGACTCAGATCGTCGACAACGACGGACTGCAGTGATGCTCCCGCGGTCGAAGACGATCCCGTGCAGGGGTGAGAGCCGTTGACGACGTTCGAACCGGGCGATCTGGTCGCCGGCCAGTACCGCATTCAGGGCGAGGCGGGCAGCGGCGGCTTCGCCGTTGCCTACGAGGCGGTCGACGAGGAGAGTGGCGAGACGGTCGCCGTGAAGGTGCCCAACTACGCCGGCTCCAGCAACGACCGTGACGTGATCGAGACCTACTTCCTGAAAGAGGCCGACGCGCTGGAGACGGTCAGGGCCGCCGGCGGCCACGACAACGTGATGGACCTGCTCGAACGCACCGACGAGGGCGACACGCCGGTGCTCGTGGTGCAGTTCGTCGACGGCTACGAACTCGACGACGCCATCGATCAGGTCGGCCCGCTCGACCCGACGGAGGTCCGGCAGGTCGGGATCGGGCTCTGTGACGCGATGAGCTTCCTCCACGAGAACGACATCGTCTACCGGGACCTGAAGCCCGACAACATCATGCTCGCCGGACAGGACCACCCGATCCTGATCGACTTCAACACGGCAACGGCGTTCGACGGCACGAAGGCCGACGACTCGGGGACGACGATTCTGGGGCCGTACAAGCCACGAGAGATCGCAGAGGCCAGCGACGCCGAGGACGGACAGGGACCGTGGTCTGACGTGTACTCCATCGGCAAGATACTCCTGTTCTTGCTGAAGGGGACCGTCCCGAAGAAAGACGGGATCAATCCCCGTCACTTCGGCGTCGAGTGCCCGCCGTACCTCGCCGAGATCATCGAGCGGGCGACCCAGACCGACTACCGCGAGCGCTACCCCAACGCCACCTCGATGAAGTACGTCCTCGAAGCGAAAGATTCCAGTCCGCCGCCACAGGCCAGCCTCGAAGCGCTCGGCGACGAAGCGTCGTTCACGATCCATCCCGGGGACACTATCGGCCGGGACGGGGGCGCGACGACGCCGTCGATCACCCTCGACGACGCCGACGAACACGTCTCGCCGATCCACATCCGCTTCGATACGAGCAGCGACGAGGCCATCTGGCGACTGGAAGACCACAGCCTCAACGGCACCTACGTCAAGACCCAGACCGGCTGGCAGCGCATCCTCCAGCCCGGTGGCCGTGACATCCTCGAAGCCCGCGGCGGTGACCCGACCGACGGCGACGGCGATGTGCCACCGAGCGAGCACGCGCTGGCCGACGGGGACCTCATCTCGTTCGTGGACCCGAGCTACGGAACGACGTTCGAGTTCAAACTGTCTCAGACATGATCTACGCGACGAACTACGACATCGGCGAACGGAAGCGAGCCAGTGGGATCAACGAGGACAGTCTCGCGATCACCGTGATCGAACAGGGCCATCGCGACGGGCTCGTCGGCGCGGCACGTGGCGAGACCGACGCCACGGCTGACGACGAGACCGACGACGAGAGTCGCTCGTGGCCGCGAAATCGGAGCATCGCGACGTTCGCACTGGCCGACGGTGCGGGCGGCTACGAGGCCGGCGACGCCGCGTCCTACATCGCGACGACGGTCGTCACCGAGGCCCTGAACGACGTGGCGACGCGGGCCGCCCGGGCCGATCCAGACGACTTCGACGTGCCGCTTCCCGAGTCGGTCGCGACCGACCCGCCGACGCCGGCCGAGATCCAGACCGCGCTGGAGGACGCCATCACCGAGGCCCACCGCGAGATCCTCCGCTACACACGCGAGACCGGGCAGCAGGCCTATACGACAGTCGTCGCCGGACTGGTCTTCGGCGGGCGCTGTTACTACGCGTGGGTCGGCGACAGCCGGGCGTATCTGATCAACGAAGCCAGAGAGACGATCGAACTGCTGACCAAGGACCACGGCGTCGTCGAACAACTTCGCGACCGCGGGGACATCGACGACATCGAGGCCCACGTCCACCCGCGGGGCAACGAGATCACGCGCGCACTCGGCGGACCGGCCGATCAGGACATCGAGACGGCGACGGTCCCGGTCGACAGCAACGTCGTCCCCCTCTACGCCGAGGACGTGTTGCTGGTGACCAGCGACGGCCTGATCGACGCCCAGACCGACGCCCCGGAGCTATACGATCAGTACAACCGGGCCGGACAGACCGACGAGGCCGCCGAGAGTGTGCTGGACGCCGTCGTCACCGACGAGGAGATCAAGGAGTTCGTCCTCGACGCCGAGACCCTCGACGGGGCCAGCGAGCGCCTCCTCACGATGGCAAACGAACGCGGTGGGAAGGACAACCTCTCGACGCTGTTTGCCCGTGATCCGGCACTGCCCGAAACACCGCGTGATCGACCGCTCGTCCGGGCGCTCGAACCCACGCCGGTCGAAGACAGAGCGACGGTGCTGCTCCCCGACGACGGGTGAGAACTGCCTGTTCCCTTACGGAAACTATTTTTTATGCGTGGTTCGAGAAGCTGAACACGCATGTCAGAAAGTACCAGTCGGTCGGTCGAATGTCCACTCTGTGGTGAAACGTTCGACCCGACCGCTGCAGGGGGGTGGTGCACCAACTCAGAATGTGGCGAATGGCAATACGATGGGGCGATCGAGACCACCACAGACGAGACGGATGCACCGGCTGACGGAGAGAGCACAGACGACGTGACCGACGATCCGCTGTTTGGCGACGACGACGAGACGGACGACGACGACAGCGAAGTCGACGGACTCGACGAGAGCGGCCCAGAGACAGGGGGATCGGCCGACGACAGCGAGGCCGACCTCGACTCGCCCGACGAGACCGTCGAACCGGGTCCCGACGGCGACGCGCTGGCCGACGAGACGACCGAGGAAGGCGATCACGTCGCGGGCGAAGCCAGCGACGAGCCAGCCACCGCGACCGACGAGGCCAGCGCACCCGACGTGACGAGCGACGACCTGACCGCGGCCGACGCCGACGCGGGAGCGACGGCCGAGGACGCCTCCGCCGAGCCTGCGCCGTCCGAAAACGAGGACGAGAGCGACGACGAGCAGGCGGCCGACCCGTCGCTCGAAGACGAGAGCGACGACGAGCAGGCGGCCGACCCGTCGCTCGAAGCCGAGAGCGACGCCGACGACGGAGACGACTCGGACGCCGAGGACACGCTCGGGGCCTGTCCCGAGTGTGATACCGCCGTCGGGCCGTCGGACGCCTTCTGTCCGGGCTGTGGCGAGGACCTCGACGCCCACCGCGAGAGCGACGAGGACGAGGGGGAGACGCTCGACACCTGTCCGGGCTGTGGGGACGACGTTGGTCCCGACGACGCCTTCTGTGCGTCGTGTGGCGAGGACCTCGATGCCCACCGCGAGAGCGACGAGGACGAAGCGGAGACACTCGACGCCTGTCCGGGCTGTGGGGACGACGTGGAACCCGACGACGCCTTCTGTGCGTCGTGTGGCGAGGACCTCGATGCCCACCGTGGCGGCGAGGGCGACGCCGACGAACCTGCGACTGCCGACGCAGCGGCCGCTGGGACTGGGGGGTCCGCGGCCACACCGGCACCGTCGTCGCTGGCACTGTCGGCCTACGGCCGCTCCGTGGTCGTCGGCGACGACGAGACGGTCGGCCGCCAGATCCGGTCGCTGCTGGCCGAAGCCGGGAAGGACGAGGATCAGGCCGTCCGCATTCACCGTGAACACGTCCGCTTCGTCCGGGAGAACGACCAGTTCTACGTCGTCGATCTGGGCGACAACCCGACCGAGGTCAACGGCGTCCGCCTCTCGAAGGGCGACCGCGAGCCGATCGGTCCCGGCGACGAACTCGGGCTGTCGGGCGTCGTGACCCTCGACGTGGAAGCACCCTAGTCGTTCTCGGTTCGTTTTCGAGGCCCCGTGGAAACCCTTGCTGACAAACACGACGGGTGAGTAGTTAGGGGAAGATGGATACTCTCCCGAAGTCACGACTCCTTCGATTCGTTGAATGCGCTATTGTGTTGGCTCGCCGTACTGTGGAACGGTTTGCAACCCGCTATTCGAAAGCGGTTCACGCTTCGCCAACACGTCGTCTTGCTTTGTCTGAGAGTGAAACGGAACGCAGCGTCCATCGCGGTGTTGACCGGTGACAAGTGAGACGACGACCAGAAGATCCGGCAGCTCGCCCGAAATCACGATATTCGGCCGCTCATAAAGCACCGGGAGTTTCCCCCACTCCACACGGCGTGGTATGCACGACTGGACAACGGTCGTTACCATAGACGGAATATGAACGGGACAGTCGCTGCAGCGATCAAACAGAAATTCGGGGCGTTCGTGCAGTCACGCCGCTGGTGGACGCAGTTCCGCGAACTCGGTATCAAGTGTATCGTTCACGGTCTGGAGCGAAGCACCGCGATTTCACCCGAGGAGGGCGATTGTCCGTGATTCCGAGAGGAAGGAACTGCTGAATACAGCGGGTGGGGTGGGCGAATGAGAGTGTGAGATCACGGACGGAGTTCCATGGTAGACTCTCTCGCATCGTCGCAATTGTTTCAACCGACACGCCCGTGTTGCTTCGATATGTCCCCCGGGGCCTCACTGACCGAAAAGTGCGAGAACAAGTACGAACAGGTCGGCCTTGATACCTCGTATCTTGTATTGATGACGATGTCCGGTGTGCTTGCTGGCGTGGCTCTCCTCACCAACTCGATTCCGATCCTCATCGGGGCGATGGTCATTGCCCCGGCATTGACGCCGTTGGAACTCGTTTCCGCTGGCCTTGCTGCCAAACGGTTGAATCGAGCCGGATTCGGGGCCTCGGTCGCGTTCGTCGGTCTGTTGGCTGCGACTGTGGGGGCTATCGCGACGACGTTGACACTGAACATGACAGGCGTTCTCCCACCTGCGGAGAACCTCATCGATAAACCACTACTTGAGGAGCGCATTACAGCCGGCTGGTACAGCGTCATTGCTGCTGCCGCGGCGGGTATCGCGGCGGGGGTAACGACCGACAAAGAACGGCAAGACACGCTCGTCGGCGTCGTCGCTGCCCTCGCACTTGTCCCGGCTGCAGCTGCCGGAGGAATAACATTACTGTCACAAGCGCCTGGCAAGGCCAGTGGCGGCCTCCTCTTACTCGCTCTCAATGCAGGCATGGTCGTGATAACTGGGACGGTGACACTCTGGCTCGGAGCTCGTGGCGACCGGAAAGCGCACACAACCAAATAAGCATACAACGGACCTGTCGCCCGTTTCGATTGTCCGTGTCGAATCGAACGGACGCCGCTGGGAAACGCATCCTCCGTCTCTGTATTCAGCAACTCGTTCCCATCAACCGCTGAGGATTTCAACAGAGCCGTTATCGACCGTTTTCGACGGCCGTGAACGCGCGCTCAGTCGAACGGTCGGGGTCACACCATCGGTCGGCAAGTCGGACAGGCCCGACAGTTACGGTCGTGGCCGTCGAACGCGTCGTATGGCCCGCCGGAGTGTCATGTTCGCACCGGGCGACCAGCCCGGTAAGTTACGAAAAGCACTGGACAGCGACGCCGACGTGGTGGTGTACGATCTCGAAGACGCAGTCGTGCCCGAGCGCAAGGGGGTGGCTCGCGAGGCGGTTCGGGACGCCCTCGCCGAGGTCGAACCGGACTGTGAGCTGTGTGTTCGGGTCAACGCGCTCGGCGCGGGGGCACAGCGCGATCTCCACGTCGTCCTCGGCGGCGGGACGCCCGACAGCGTGCTGCTGCCGAAAGTGCCCGCGGCCGACGCCGTCGAGACGCTGACCGGGATGCTGGCCGAGCGCGACGCCGCCGTGCCGATCCTCGCGCTCGTCGAGTCGGCGGCCGGCGTACTCCACGCCGAGGGGATCGCGAGTGCCGACGGAACCGACGCGCTGCTGTTCGGCGCGGAGGATCTGGCGGGTGACATCGGCGCGACCCGGACCGACGAGGGTGAGGAGGTCGCGCACGCACGCCAGCACGTCCTGCTCGCTGCGCGGGCGGCCGGCGTCGACGCGGTCGACACGCACTACCCGGCCTACGAGGACGACGACGGTCTGCGCAGGGCTGCCGGCGAGGGCCGGCGACTGGGCTACGACGGAAAGATGGCGATCCACCCCGCACAGGTCCCGATCATCAACGCCGCCTTCGCGCCCGACGAGGACGAACTCGCGTGGGCGCGGCGAGTCCTCGACGCCCACGAGACCGCAAGCGCCGAGGACAGCGGTGTGTTCGTGGTCGACGGCGAGATGATCGACGCGCCACAGGTCCGGCAGGCCGAGCGGATCGTCGAGCGCACCGACGAGTGAGCCGATCGGGGGACACAGTGGCGGTAGCCTTTTGCGAGCTGTTACCGTGTGCTAGCACATGACTGCCGAGGTCAATCCGTTCGAGAGTCTGCAGGAGCAGATCGACGACGCCGCCACGTACGTCGAGGTTCCCACGGACGCACTGGAACGGCTCAAACGGCCAGAGCGAGTCCTGGAGACGACACTCTCCGTCGAGATGGACGACGGATCGATCGAGACGTTTCGGGCGTACCGTTCGCAGTTCAACGGCGACCGTGGCCCGTACAAGGGCGGCATCCGCTACCACCCGAACGTCTCCCGCGAGGAAGTCAAAGCCCTCTCTGGCTGGATGGTGTACAAATGTGCGGCCGTCGACATCCCCTACGGCGGCGGCAAGGGCGGTATCGTCATCGACCCCGGTGAGTACTCAGAGAGCGAACTCGAACGCATCACGCGTGCGTTCGCGACCGAGCTGCGTCCGTTCATCGGCGAGGACAAAGACATCCCCGCCCCCGACGTCAACACCGGCCAGCGCGAGATGAACTGGATCAAGGACACCTACGAGACCCTAGAGAACACGACTGCACCGGGCGTCGTCACGGGGAAAGCCATCGAATCCGGCGGCAGCGAGGGTCGCGTCGAGGCGACCGGCCGGTCGGTGTCGATCGTCGCGCGTGAGGCCTTCGACTACCTCGGCAAAGCGATCGACGGCGCGACCGTCGCAGTGCAGGGCTACGGCAACGCCGGGTCGACCGCGGCGAAACTCATCGAAGATCAGGGCGCGAACGTCGTCGCCGTCTCGGACTCCTCGGGTGCTGTGTTCGATCCCGACGGACTCGACACCCGCGCAGCCAAGGAGCACAAGCGTGCAACGGGATCGCTCACCGGCTTTGCCGGTGCGAGCGAGGAACTGAGCAATCGCGAACTGCTGACCCTCGACGTGGACCTGCTCGTCCCGGCCGCACTGGAGAACGCCATCGACGCCGAAATCGCACGCGACGTGCGGGCCGACGTGATCGTCGAGGCCGCCAACGGGCCGCTGACGCCCGACGCCGACGACGTGCTGGCCGACAGCGACGTGGCCGTCTTCCCCGACATCCTCGCCAATGCCGGCGGCGTCACCGTCTCGTACTTCGAGTGGGTCCAGAACCGTCAGCGTTTCTCGTGGTCGCTAGAGCGGGTCAACGACGAACTGGAGACCACGATCACCGCGGCTTTCGACCGGCTTGTCGAACGCTACGAGGCGAGCGACGCGCCGACGCTCCGAGTGGCGCTGTACGCCGTCGCCATCGAACGAGTGTACCGGGCGGCCGCCGAGGCCGGCAACTGGCCCTGAGACGGATCGCTGTCGCCGTTTGCACGGCCGATCCGGGACAGAGCGACGCCGGCCCGTCTGCGTCGTCGCGGCGTGGGGACCTGACCGCGGTCGTTTTTACCGCTCGCTCCCTACGTGGGCACATGAGTGTGTACGAGCGGTCGGTCCGCGTCGACGCGGCGTGGGGACCTGACCGCGGTCGTTTTTACCGCTCGCTCCCTACGTGGGCACATGAGTGTGTACGAGCGGTCGGTCCGCGTCGACGCGGGGCTGGAACGAGTCTGGGAATTCCACTCGAACGGGGACGGACTGGAAGCGCTGACCCCCGACTGGATGAACCTCGTCATCGAGGACTCCCGCGGACCGGACGGGGAAGCCGACCCCGAGGTACTGGAGACGGGATCGGTGATCGTCTCCTCTGTCCGCCCGTTCGGTGTCGGGCCGCGCCAGACGTGGACCTCCGAGATCGTCGCCCGCGAGGAGCACGACGACCACGCCATGTTCCGCGACGTGATGAGCGAGGGACCGTTCGCACACTGGGAGCACACCCATCGCTTCGTCGCCGAGGGCGACCAGACACTGGTCCACGACCGCGTCGAGTACCAGTTCCCCGGCGGCCCGCTGGGGAAAGCCATCGGTCCCTTCGCGTGGATCGGCTTCGAACCGATGTTCCGGCACCGTCACAAGACGACCAAGCGGCTACTGGAGTAGCCGACGGGTGGCCGCGTGGGCACCCGGTGACATCGGTGCGCGGTGTTCAGATAAGAGATCAGAAGTAGCCAGAATAAGGCACCGAAAGCCCTCGGTGCGCTCCGGGGTTCTGTGCCGGATATCCTCACTTCGTTCGGATAGTGCCGCCGCAGAACCCCGGAGCGCGCCTCGCCCTTTCATCCGCCAGGAATCTGCCCGTGAAGCCGTCTACACCCTGGTGGATGGAAGGGCGAGCGTCGTTGCGGGAACCCCGGCGACGCAAGCACGCGAAGCGCGCGCAGCGAGTCGCGGGACCGCAACGACGCGAGGGCTTTCGGTGTCTCAATCTCTGCGGATGCTGCCGCTTATCTGAACACTACCCATCGGTGTCGGCTGAAGCTTTTGTGTCTCTGTGACGAACTGTCATGCACCATGCACGACGTGATCGTCGTCGGCGGTGGTCCCGCCGGCCTGAGTGGTGCCCTGTTTACCGCGAAGAACGGTCTCGATACGGTGGTCTTCGACACGGACGAGACGTGGCTGCACAAAGCCCACCTGTTCAATTACCTCGGCATCGACTCCGAGGACGGCACCGCGTTCGTCGAAGACGCCCGCGAGCAAGTCGAGGAGTTCGGCGTGACGATCCACGAGGAGGAAGTACAGGCAGTCGAGAAGACGGCCGACGGGTTCGCCGTCACGACCGAAGCCGAGACCGAAGCGGGCGAAGCCACCGACCAGACCGGGGGCGACCAGACCCACGAGGGGTCCTACATCGTCCTCGCGACCGGTGCCGATCGATCGCTCGCCGAGGCCCTGAACTGTGACCTCACCGACGACGGCGTCGTCGATGTCGGCGTCTCGATGGAGACCTCCGTCACCGACGCGTACGCCACCGGCGCGATGGTCCGGGCCGAGGAGTGGCAGGCGATCATCTCGGCCGGCGACGGCGCGGCCGCGGCACTGAACATCCTCTCGAAAGAGAAGGGCGAACACTTCCACGACTTCGATACGCCCGCCGACGCCGAGTAACGTCGGTCGATTGAGACGATCCCGAGCGTTCAAGCCCCCGGTTGTCTTTGATTCGGGCGTGCGCGAACGTCTCGCCAGTCCACGGCTCGCGCTCGCGGTCGCCGTCGTGGCCATCAGCACGAGCGCCATCCTGATCCGCTGGAGCGAGGCCCCGCCAGTCGTCGCGGCGTTCTATCGGGTCCTCTTTACGACCGCGCTGCTCGCCCCGCTCACGATCGGTCGGCACGCGTCGACACTCGGGGACCTCTCGAAACGCCACCTGCTGGCCGCCGGCGTCACGGGACTGGCGCTTGCGGCCCACTTCGGCGCGTGGTTCGAGAGTCTCTCGTGGACCAGCGTCGCCGCCAGCGTCACGCTCGTCCAGTCACAGCCGATCTTCGTCGTGGCGGGGGCGTGGCTCGTCCTGGACGAACGGGTCACCCGTCGAACCGTCGCAGGCGTGGCGGTCGCGCTCGTCGGGATGGTGGGGATGTCGCTGGGCGACTTCCTGAGCGGGACGGCAGTTGGGCCACGGCCACTCTACGGCAACGCACTCGCCGTGCTGGGGGCGGTCACGGCCGCCAGCTACGTCCTCGCCGGGCGCTCGCTGCGCCAGCGCCTGCCGCTCTTGCCGTACGTCACCGTCGTCTACGGCGTCGCTGCGGCAGCACTGGGTGCCGTCGTCCTCCTGCAGGGCTATCCGCTGACTGGCTACGAGCACCGAGAATGGGGCCTGTTCCTCGCGATGGCGGTCGGTCCCGGCATCCTCGGACACACGCTGGTCAACTGGTCGCTGGCCCACGTCGAGTCGAGTCTGGTCAGCGTCACCCTGCTGGGCGAGCCACTGGGGAGCGCGTTGCTGGCGTTACTCTTGCTCGCCGAAGTCCCGTCGCTCTGGACCGTCGTCGGTGGGTCGGTCGTCCTCGGTGGCATCCTCGTCACGGCCCGGGGGCGACCCGCAGGCTGAGACGACCGGCTGTGACGAAGCCGCTACTCGGTCGGCTGTTCTGGGTCCTCGGGACCGGCGCCGCCGTCACTGTCGAGCACCAGCCCCAGCGCGAGGAAGGCAAGCCCCAGCGAGAGGAACGTCGAACCGACCATCAGGCCGCCGCCAACGCTGAAAAACAGCCCGAGCACGAGGAACGGCACGCCGATGGCGAGAAACGTCGTGTGCATACGCCCGCTTGGTCGGCGAGCAAAATAGACACTTCGCCTCATACAGACTGTTGTAGCGTTTTACCGGCGATCGTCGCCACGGGGGAGCGACGCCGGTAAGCAACTACAATAATCCGTATCACCCGCTCGCGAGCTTCTCGATTTCGCCCTTGAGTCCCGCCGCTTCGAAGTCGTGGTCGGGTCGGATGTTGACGAAATCGAGGAACTCGCGAGCGGCCAGCAACTCCGCGGGCGTGTAGTGTTTCGCAGCCGCGTCGACGGCATCACGAGCGCCGATCAGCGGCGTCAGCGCACCCAGCGCACACGCCAGGTCGTACGAGCGGGCGTCCTCGATGGCTTCTTCGCGGACCTTCGTCGCGTCGATGAAATAGAGGTCCCCGCCGGCGACGAGGACGTTCTCGCCACGGAAGTCGCCGTGGGCGAGACCGGCGTCGTGCATCCGGTGGAGGTAGTCGAAGACGGTCGGCGCGTGCTCGCGGACGGCCGCGGGTGGCAGATCGTCGAGGACGACGAAATCGGGAATAAACTCCAGTACGAGGACGCCGTGGCCCTCGTACTCGAAGGCCTCGATGGGTTCGGGCGCGTTCACGCCGAGTGTTCGCATCGCCCGCGTCGCGTCGAGTTCGTGTTCTGCCATCTGCACCGGCGTCCCGAAGTGCTCGAAGAAACCCTCCGTCCCCGAGGAGAAGGCACCGAGGTTGCGCCCGGCGGTCAACAGCGCGTGGACCAGCGAGTTCTGCTGGGTGATCAGCTTCACGAACCAGCGGTCGTCGACGGCCATCGGCGTCGACAGCCAGTTGTCCGCATCGAGGAACTCGACGCGGGCCGACGGCTCGTCGTACCGCTCGATCACCTCCCGGGTGACACCTTCGAGTGTCTCCCAGGGGACGCGACCGCGAAGGAGCCGTCGAAACGCCATGTGAGTACAGGAAAGCGGGCCAGCATGAAAGTGATTCGGGGGCTGGGAGCATGCCAGCCACCATGGTATATGTTTTCTCGACACATAGGTTGCCCCATGGACTTCTCGCTGCCCGACGAACACCGGATGATCCGCGATTCAGTGCGGGACTTCTGCGAGGCCGAGATCGAACCGATCGCACAGGAGATCGAAGACGAGCACCGGTTCCCGGCCGAGATTTTCGACCAGCTTGCCGACCTCGACATGCTGGGCGTCCCCGTCGCCGAGGAGTGGGGCGGACTGGGCGGTGATCAGTTGATGTACGCGCTCGTGACCGAAGAGCTGGGGCGGGTCTCCGGCTCGATCGGACTCTCCTACGCCGCCCACGTCTCGCTGGCCTCCAAGCCCATCGAGACGTTCGGGACCGACGCACAGAAAGAGCGCTGGCTCCGGCCGCTGGCGACCGGCGAGTACCTCGGCGGGTGGGCACTGACCGAGCCAGCCAGCGGCAGCGACGCAAGCGACATGGACACGACGGCCACGAAGTCAGGCGACGAGTGGGTGCTATCGGGCACCAAGCAGTTCATTACGAACGCCTCCGTCGCCGGATCGATCCTCGTCAAGGCCGTCACCGATCCGTCGGCGGGCTACGGCGGCATCTCGACGTTCATCGTCGATCCCCGTGCCGACGACGGCTTCGAAGTCACGACCGAGTGGGAGAAGATGGGGCTGAACGCCTCGCCGACCTGCGAGATTCAGTTCGACGACTGCCGAATCCCAGCGGATCGGATACTCGGCGATCCCGGCGACGGCTGGGACCAGACCAAGAAGACGCTGGATGGCGGGCGCATCTCGATCGCCGCCCTCTCCGTGGGACTGGCACAGGGGGCCTTCGAAGCGGCGCTTTCCTACGCGAAAGAGCGCGAACAGTTCGGCCAGCTCATCGGCGAGTTCGACGCCGTCCGGGACATGCTCGTCGCGATGGACCGCAAGATCGAACGGGCGAGACTGCTGACCCACAAGGCTGCCACGAAGTACGATGCCGGCGAGGACGTTGGCCGCCTGTCCTCGATGGCGAAACTCGACGCCAGCGAAATCTGCCGTGAAGTGGCCGAAGATGCCGTGCAGGTGCTCGGTGGCTACGGCTACACGACCGACTTCGCCCCCCAACGATTCTACCGGGACGCGAAGCTGATGGAGATCGGTGAGGGGACCAGCGAGATCCAGCGGCTGGTGCTCGGCCGGCACCTCGGTCTGTAGTGGCGGTCGCTGGGGCGAAGTACGGTCGGCTTTCGAGGGCCGCCGTTCGTTTCGTTCAGCGGTCGGTGACGTAATCTCGGCCAGCCACCAGTCGTTTCCACGTCCGAATCCGGTCGATTGCGACTTTGCACACCATACCCGGTCCCCAGAGCGTCGGTGTTCCGTGGTGTTGTCTCTAACAATGATGCCGGCCAGTCCACAGCGAACTGCGATGAGCGACACCACGACCACGCGACGACGGCTCGTACAGGGAATCGGCACGCTCGGGTTCGCCGGTCTCGTCGGCGGGACAGTGAGCGCGCAGGAAGGAACCGAGACCGACGGCACAGCGACGGTCGACGAGGACACGGCGGCGATACGTGTCGCCCACGCGGTCGCCGACGCGCCGGCGGTCGACGTACGCCTCACCACCGAGGGTGCCGACGGTATGGACGCCGACGGCACCGCGACCGAGGCGGACGGTGCCACGGCCACCGAAGGAACCGCGACCGGCGGCGACCAGACGAGCGAAATCTCGGTCGCCGGTCTCGGGTTCGGCAGCGTCACCGACTACCGGGAACTCGATCCCGGCACCTATCGGCTGGAGATCATCGCCGCCGGCGGCGGGCTGATCGACCAGATCCTCGAGATCTTCGAGGGCGACGGCGAAGACGAGACCGTGATCTTTCAGGAGACCGTCGAGGTCGACGCCGAGACGGCCTACACCGCCGTCGCCTTCGGCGAACTCGCCGAGGGACCCGCTGGCGCTGGGACTGACACAGCACCCACCGAAACCGAGGCTGAAGACGCCGACGAGCAGACCGGGACCGAAGCGAGCGATAGCGCGGACACTGCATCCATGACTGTCAGTGCCGGTCGAGGGCTACAGGTCGACGTGCTCGAAGACGACCTCAGCGACCCCGGAGAGGAAACGGCCCGCGTCCGACTCTTTCACGCGGTCCCCGACGCAGAGACGGTCCGGGTCACCGCGCGAACCGCGGGCCAGACGGCCGCCACGGTCACCGAGGACGGTGGCGTGGGCACCGCGACAGAGGGCCAGACGGCCGCCACGGTCACCGAGGACGGTGGCATGGACACCACGACAGAGGGCCAGACGGCAGGTCAGGAGACGGCGGCCGACGGCGGTGCCGGAGCCGAGACGACCCTCGTCGAGGCCCTCTCCTTCGGCGAGTCCGAGACCGTCGAGGTCGAGGCTGGCAACTACTCGGTGACGGTCCAGCCAGTGGGCGACGCGGCCGGCGACGAGGACACACCGACCGACGCCGGCGTCGACGAGACCGAAACAGGTGTCGAGGAAACCACGACTGGAACCAGTGATGAGGGGCGCGGGCGAACGGCCGAGGTGTCGTTCGAGGGCGGCGGCGCGTACTCGGGATTCGCCGTCGGCTACTTCGACCCAGCGGCCGCGGCGGGCCAGCCGACCGGTCCCGCTGGCGAGGGCAACGACACCAGCATGGGTGACGAGAGCAGTGGACAGGACGACACCGACACCGGCGCGGGCAACGAGACGACACAGCAGGACGACGGCGAGCGCGCCGAGCGCGTCCGGGACCGTGACTTCGAGGTCGTCACGGTACAGGACGCACGGGACGGCGAGCGCGCTGCGGGCGGCAACCGCGGCCTGCTGTAAGAGCCGGGTCCCAGAGCAACAGCCACCTCACATTTTTCACGTCGCCAGCTGACCTGCGGATATGCCGACGAGTGAGTACGACCCGGGCGAGACGCTCCGCCCTGCGACGCCCGACGGGTACGCAGCACCGATCGAACTTCACTACCCGATGGCCGTCCTCGTCGCTATCGTCGCCCTCGTCGTGCCCGTGGCCCTGCTCGTGTTCGGGTCGCTGCTGCGGATCGGTCAGGGAGACGCGCTCCCCGCACTCTTGGGCTACGAGGCGACCGACGACGGCTTCTCGTTTACACTCCCGATCGCGCTCGCAGTCGTTTTCGTCGCCACCGTCGCCGTCGTGACGGTGCTCCACGAACTCGTCCACGGACTCGTGTTTCGCCTGCAGGGGTACGAGGTGTCCTACGGTGCGGTCCCCCAGATGGGGGCGTTCTACGCCGCAGCATTCCACCAGTTCCAGCCCCGCGACGAGACGAGACTGGTGGCGATCGCACCCCTGCTCGTCCTCGATCTCCTCATGCTCCCGCTGCTGTTCGTCCCGGTGCCGATGCTCGCGTTCGCTGCCTTCGTCGGCCTGCTGCTCAACACGGCCGGATCGGCCGGCGACCTCTATATCACGTGGCGGCTCCTGCGCTATCCGCCGGGGACGCTGATCTACGACGCCGACATCAGACACATGTACGTGTTCGTACCCGAGGAGTGACACTCACTCGTAGCCATGGCGACCCAGCGGGTCGAAGACGCCGCCGTCGGCTCGGATCTGCATCCAGTAGAACACGAGGACGACCGGCGCGAACGGCCCGGTGAAGAACGAAGCGACCGACGGCAGAGCGAGTCCCCGATCAGGTCATCTAGCTTTCGTATCATGGACCGCATCCAGCCAGTCGACGACTTCGGCGGTCGGTTCGATGGCGTCTGCACTCCCGGTGTGAGACGGTGGATTTGGGAACTTTCAGACCTCGGCAAGGCGGTCGTAGATCTCACGGTGTTCTTCCATGTCCTGTTTGATGACGAGATGACTGATCCGTCGACGGAGCGTCTCGTTTTCGCGGATGTCCTCGAACGAAAGCCGGCCGGCTTTCAGCGCCTCAGCGATTTCCGTCAACGAGATGTTTGCAGGGTCTTGTCCGAGGTCGTCGACGCTCATGATATCTCTCTACTCGTGTCTACGGTTTAATCTGTCGGGGCATGTCACCCGTCGTCTTCGTCATTCGTGGATACGGTATCGGCGACCTCGTGCAGACGATCGAGCGTGTCGAAGATCGTATCGAGGAATTCGCCCGTGTCGTCCTTCGTCGTGATGTCGTCGAGATACTCCACAGCGACATCGGGAGCGACGAAATCCTCGCGGATCGAAACGAGGATGAGCATGGATTCGAGTTCTTCTTGATACGAGAGGTCGTAGCCGTTCCAGAAGTAGAAATGGACTGTGCTGGCGAGTGCAGTCCGTTTGTTCCCATCGACGAACGGGTGATTCGCCGCAAGGAGGCGCATCAGCTGATACGCTTTCTCGTGCAGTGTCTCGGGTCCCGCTCCGAAATGCCCGTGCCGGATATGATCGAGTGCATACTCGATGTCACCACGGTGTTTGAGACCGGGTTCGGCGTTCGGGTCGTCGTCGATGATATCGTCGTGGATGTCGAGAATATCATCGACAGCAGGGTACCACAGTTCCGTGGTATCGTCATCGATGTCCCGGTCTCCGTCCGAGTCGTCGGCCATCGTGATACGAGGGAGGAGGGCAGTGCTTGTAAGACTCCGGGATCAGCCACTCACTTCGCCTTCAGATTGTGGACGGCGTCGAGCCAGTCGACGACCTCGGCGGTCGGTTCGACGGCATCGGCGATGGCGTCGGCGGACTTGTAGGCCATCGGGGCTTCGTCACGCACCGACTCGACGACGGACTCCGAGTAGACCCCTTCCATGGCGGCCTCGAAGTCGGCCATGTCGACGGACCGGTGGGCTTCGCCACGGCCCATCACACGGCCCGCACCGTGGGGGGCCGTGTCGTTCCACTCGGCGTTGCCCTTGCCACGAGCGAGCAGTGACCCCTCGGCCATGTTGAAGGGCACGACGAGGCGCTGGCCCTCGCGGGCAGGGGTCGCGCCCTTGCGGATCGTCAGGTCCCGGAAGTCGACGTAGTTGTGGATCGACTGGAACCGATCGACCGGTTCGACACCGAGTGCCTCACAGATGCGGTCGGCCATGACCTCACGATTCCAGCGGGCGTACTGCTGGGCGAACAGCATGTCGACGTAGTAGCCGTGGGCTTCCCGGCCGTCGAGGTAGTCGAGGTCGGTGTTGCGTTCGCCAGCATCGGGCCGCAGGTCGCCGAGGCGGTCGAACACGGCTTCGATCTCGCTGCCCTCGAAATCCGCGCGGATGGCGTCTTTCTGCAGATGGGACTCGCCCTTGCCACCGGTGACCCACGCGTAGAGGTCCTGCTCGTCGACTTCGCCGGGGTCGAACTTCAGGTAGTCGTGGAAGCGCTCGGGCAGTGACTCGCGGATCGTCGCGACGTTGCGCCGCTCGGTCGCTTTCGCCTGCCAGTACTCGGCGACTGACTTCCCGAGGTAGCGCGATCCGCTGTGGATGACGAGCCAGTAGTCGCCGGTCGTCTGGGCGCGGGCGAACTCGACGAAGTGGTTGCCACCGCCGAGCGTCCCGACGCCCCGGATGACGTAGCCCATGCTCTGGCGCTGGTCGGCCAGCACGCGCTCGCACAGCCCCTCGAAGTAGTCGCCGTCGTACCCCTCGAAGTCGAACTCGATAGGGTCGATCTCGGTCCCGAATCGGTCCTCGAACGCTGCCGCGAACTGCTCGAACACGTCGTTGGCCCGCTCGAAGGGAAAGTCGTCGACGAGGTGGACCGACTCCTCGTAGTCGTGGACCGACTGGCCCATCGGGACCGCTTCACGGACGCGGCGCTCGCGCTCCTCGTCCGAGAGGGGGAGGTCGTTGCCGAGATTCACGGCAGCCATCCCACAGCCAACGTCGACGCCGACGATGTTGGGCACGATCCGGTCGGAGAGGGGCATGGTGAAGCCGATGGGCGCGCCCGCTCCCCAGTGGGTGTCGGGCATCACCCGCACCGGTTCGGTAAAGGCCGGATGGTCGATCAGTTCGCGAATCTGGTCGAGACAGTTCTCCTCGACCAGCGACTCGTCGTCGACCATGATCCGAGCCGTGGTGTACTCGCCAGTCAGTTCGATCGCCATTGCCAGCCCGTAGGCCGGTCGGCCGCATGAACGTCACGGTCGCGTGTGGGCCACCCTCATCCCAGCAGCGAGTCGACTGTCTCGGCAAGCCCCGACAGGAGACCGCCGGGCCCGCCGCCGTCCTGCTGTGAGACGGTCACGGTCTCCGTCTCGACCGTCGCAGTCGGTGTCGGCGTCGCCGTTTCGGTTGGTGTCGGCGATGCAGTAGCTGTCTCGGTCCCAGTAGCGGTTGGCGTTGGCGTCGCCGTTTCGGTTGGTGTCGGCGTTGCAGTAGCCGTCTCGGTCGCAGTAGCGGTTGGCGTTGGCGTCGCCGTTTCGGTTGGTGTCGGCGTTGCAGTAGCCGTCTCGGTCGCAGTAGCGGTTGGCGTTGGCGTCGCCGTTTCGGTTGGTGTCGGCGATGCAGTAGCCGTCTCGGTCGCGGTGGGTGTCGCTGTCGGTGTCTGGGTCGGCGTCTCGGTCGCTGTGGGCGTCGGCGTCACGGTGACGGCGAACGAGGCGTTCCAGCGTCCGTCGACCGGCACGTCACGACCGTCGGTCGTCTCGGCCCGTGCGGTGTAGTTGCCAGCACCGAGCGTCGCAAGCGAGAGCTGTCCGGTCGTCGCCGGATCGACGGTGAATTGCCGCGGTGGCCCGGTCTCGTTGTCGAGGGTGAGCAGAACCGCCACGTCGTTTGGATTCTCGACGGTGAGGTTCTCGGGACCGACGGTCAGTGAGAGCGACTCCAGATCCGGCGGCAGCGTGAACTCGCGCTCGGTCGCGTTGTCCACGGCGACTGGCGTCCCGTCGGTCGTCACCGCAGTGAGCGTGTAAGTGCCCGGATCGAGGCCTGCGATCGAAGCGTTGACACCGGGGTCGATCGAGCGTGACAGCACCGTCCCGGAGGCGTTGGTCAGCGTCGCCACCAGTGGCTGTTCAGTGGGGTTCGCGACCCAGACGAGGCGGTTCCCGACGGTCACGTCGACCCCGAGCAGTTCTTCGGGTGGCCTGATCGGGGCGTACAGGCCGTCGCTGTCGATCGGTCCGGCGAGACTGCCGTCGCCGGGTGTCGCGTCGGTGCCGTCGGCGGCCCACGCGGTACCGTTGTAGCGCCAGCGTTCGACGGTCTCGTTGTCCGGAGTGGCCGCGTACGAGAAGCGCAGTTGTGCGGTGTCGGCGAGACCGGTGACGTTCAGGCCCGGACCGACGGCCGTCGCGCCGTCGGGAAGCGTCGGTAGCGAGCCGACAGTGACCGGATCGAGAGCGAGCGACTTGCGGTCGAACGCCACCGTCGTCGTCGGCCCGAAACGGAGGTCGGTCGCGGTGACGGTTCCGTCACGCGCGTCGAAGGCGAGGCCCTCACTGTCGGTGACGGAGACGTTCCTGACGGTCGTGGTGCTGGCGATGGTGACGCCGGCACCGTTCGACCGGACGACGGTGTCGCTGACGGTCGCGGGAACGCGCGCATCGATCCGCAGGCCGACACCGTCGTTGTTCGCGATCCGTGAGCGTTCGATCGACGACGTGCCCATCGCGGACAGCACCTCGACGCCCGGACCGGCGTTCTCGGTGACGGTCACGTTCTCAAGCGTCGATCCGGTGTCACCCCGGAACTGGACACCGGTCCCACCGTTGGCGCTGACGACGGCGTCCTCGACCCGGAGCGAGACGGCGGCGCTCGTTAGCACGCCAACCTCGGCGTTCTCGCGGACGGTCGACGACCGGAGGGTGGCCGATGCCGCTTCGACGGCTGACACGCCGATTCGGTTGTTCTCCACCGTGGCGTTCGAGACCGTCGTCGGGCCAGCGGTCGCGACGTCGATCCCGACGCCGTTGTTCGTCGTCGTGACTGTATCGACGGCCATCGTCCCGCCGTAGAGGGCGATTCCCGCGTCGTTCTCGCTGGCGGTGACGTTCTCGATTCGCACGTCTGTCGGGCCGCCGAGACCGCTGACGTGGACCTGCACGCCCGCGTTCCAGCCACTCGCGCTCAGATTCCGGAGCGTGACGTTCTCGATGCGCTCCTCGGCCTGACTGTCGACGAGGACGCCGGCGTTGGCCTCATCGACACCGAGGTCCTCGACCGGACCGTCCCCGTCGATGGCGAAGCCCTGCCCCTCGATCACGACGTTGCTGGCCTGCACCTGAAGACACGAGCGGTCACTGCTCGACCGGATGTCCGCGACGACCTCGTAGCGGCCGGGGTCGGTGATCGCCCGGCAGGTGTCGATCGTCCGGTCGACGGCGGGACCCTCGACCGTGATGGTCCGCTGGCTCGCGCCGTCGAACTGGACCGGCCGGCCGTCAGCGGCCTCGCCGGTCAGCGTGTAGTTGCCGGGATCGAAGCCGTCCGTGACCGTCGCGTTCGCCGGCACGTCGACCGTTCGATTCCCCTCGGTCCCTGCCGCCGTCACGTTGACCGCGGTGTCGCTCGGGTTCTCGAAGGTGACGTTCTGATCGGCGACTTCGACAGAGACGTTCACTGTCGGCGACGGAGTCGGCGATTCTGTCGGTGACGGAGTGGGCGACGCAGTCGGTGATGGAGTGGGCGACGCAGTCGGTGACGGCGTAGGCGTCTCGGTGGGTGACGCAGTCGGTGACGGCGTAGGCGTCTCGGTGGGTGACGCAGTCGGTGACGGAGTAGGCGACTCGGTGGGTGACGCAGTCGGTGACGGAGTAGGCGACTCGGTGGGTGATGGAGTGGGTGACGGAGTAGGCGACTCGGTGGGTGACGCAGTCGGTGACGGAGTAGGCGTCTCGGTGGGTGACGCAGTCGGTGACGGAGTAGGCGTCTCGGTGGGCGACTCGGTGGGCTGTTCCGTGGTCGCTGGCGGCGCTTGAGCGACCGTGATCGAGGTCTCACGCTCGCCGTTCAAGAAGACCACCCGGCCGTCGTCAGCCGTCCCCGTCAGGGAGTACGTACCGGCGGGCAGCGACTCCGTCACCGTCGCGCCCGGCGGGACACTGATCGACCGAGTGTCACCGTTTTGACCGGCAGTGACCGTCACCGCGGTCCCGCTCGGATTCGCGACGGTCACGTTGCCCGGCGCAGTCGTGACCGAGAGGTTCGCGAAGGCGTCGCCCGGCACGAAGAACGTATCGAACGATGGGAGTCCGTTGACCCGGGCCGCGCTGCCGTCGGGACCCCGCGCGGAGACGGTGTACTGCGGTGGTTCCGTCACCGAGATCGGGAGCGCGCGGGTGGCGCTCTCTCCCGCCGGAACATCGAAGGAGTGCGGCGATCTGATGCCGCCGACGGAGACGGTCACACGACGGTCGGCGGGGTTCTCGACACGCAGTGTCAGCGTCTCGAAGTCGACGCTGGCGCGGATGTCCGGCGTCGGCGACTCGACGGTGATCGTCGCGACAGGCTGATCGTTCACCTGCACGCGGCGACCGTCGGCGGCGCTTGCGGTCACGCGATAGGTACCGGGATCGAGCTGCTGGCTCACTGTCCAGTCACGGGGCACGTCGAACGTCGCTGCGGTGGAGCCGTTCCGGGTGATCGTGACCGTCACACGCTGGTCGTTGGTGTTGTCGACGGTCAGCGTCTGGCCGTCGATAGTCGCTGCGAGCGACCGGAGTTCGGCACCGACAGTAAAGCGCAACTGCGTGCGCCCGGCGAGACGGACAGTGCGCCCGTCTGCGCTCTCGGCCGTGAGCGTGTACTCGCCGGGATCGAGCGCGCGGGTCACGGACTCACCGGGCGCGAGTGTGAGCGTCTCGAAGGCACTTCCATCGCGACTGATCGTCACCGTCGTCGCGAGGTCGTTGGGGTTCGCGAGGAACAGCGTCTCGTCGTCGACCGCGGCGACGAGACTCCTGAGTTGCTCGGGGTCCGTCCGTTCTGGTTCGGTGACCGCACTGCGGGCGTAGACGACGACCGTCACGTCGTTGTCCACGTCGACGCTGGCGGCGATGCTCGCCGTGTCGGCTGCCGCGCGCTCGGTGCGGCGCTGTAACTGCTCGGTGTCGACCGCCTGGCGCTGTGCGAGCAAGAGCGCGCCCTCGCTGGCCCCGAGCGCGGCCGACTGGATCTGACGTACCGTCGCCGCCTGATACTGACTGAGCGCGCCGCTGGCGGCACTGTCGGCGACGACCTGAATCTGGACGATATTGATCTGCTGGATCTGGATGATCGTTCCCTGTCCGGCCCCCGCAGCGGCGGCCTGAATCTGGGAGACGTTGGCGATCTGTTGCTGGGCCGCGGTTCGGGCCGCACCGCGGGCCGCGCCGAAGGCGGCCTGCTGGATTTGGACGACGTTGACGACCTGAATCTGGACGAGGACGCCGCTTGCTGCACCCTCGGCCGCGGCCTGTACCTGCTGGACCGTGGCGTTCTGGGACTGGCTGAGCGCGCCGTGTGCGGCTCCGACCGAGGCCTCCTGAATCTGGGTGACGGTGGCGTTCTGGCTCTGGGCGAGCGCCCCGCGACAGGCACCGCGAGCGGCGGACTGGATCTGCGTGACAGAGACTTGCTGGCGCTGGAGCAAGGTGCCCCGAGCGGCCCCCATCGCGGCCTCCTGTACTTTCTTGGGGTCGGTGTCGGCGTCGCTCGACGCACCGCCGCCGGCCGCACCGAACGCGGCGGCCTGAATCTGGGTGACGGTGACGTTCTGACGCTGAACGAGCGACCCGTAGGCGCTGCCCTGTGCGGCCTCCTGAATCTGGGAGACGACGGCGCGCTGGGCCTGTCCGGCGCTACGAGCGGCCCCCGCTGCCGACCCCACCGCGGCGAACTGTAGCTGACTGACGTTGGCGCGCTGGTGCTTTGCGACGACGCCGTGGGCCGCGCCGTAGGCGGCCGCCTGTAGCTGTGTGACGTTCGCCTGCTGGAACTGTGAGAGCGAGCCAGCACTGGCACCGTAGATACCCGCCTGCAGTTGCGTGACGTTGGCGCGCTGGCTCTGGAGCAGTGCGCCGTGGGCCGCCCCGCGGGCAGCGGCTTGCACCTGTTCGACCGTGGCGTTTTGCACCTGCGCGGCCGCCCTGACGGCGCCGTCGATGGCTGCCTGCCGTTGTTCCTGTGTGACGTTGATCCCCTGTTGCTGTGCGAGTCGCGCGCCCACTCGCGCACCGCGGCGGGCCGCCCGCTCGCGCTCATCGGAGAGGAGTACCTCGGCACCCGGGTCGACGCCGGCGAGGGCCTGCAACTGATCGCTGATCGCGTCGTAGTCGACTGTGTCGTCCGGTGGTGTCTGCTGGGCCGGGACAGTCTCGCCGTCGAGCGCACCGACGCTGATCGACGGCGCGACGACGCTACAGACGAGCAGGGCTGTCAGCACGAGCGCCGAGCGCACGGCGCTCATCGCGACCCTCGCTGTCCGAACACTGGTCGCGAACGATTCGCTGACGGCCGGCATCGGGGCGTGACGAGAGTCATGGCTGGGGACCTGTGACGTTGGGCGAACTAGTCACTCAATGGATAGATAAAGCTGAACGACCGTTATCCGTCGGACCGTGGGCTTCAGACGGGCTTACGGCACCGAAGCGCGAGCCTTCGGGGACAGGCCTGTCGGTCCCTGATCGCGCCTCGGTCGTCGTCGTCGCGTAAGTATTACCAAACCGAACAGTTCAGTCGTCGCTCGCCAGCAGGCCGTATCGGTACACGTCGACGTACTCGCCGTCGATGAACGCCTGTTCGCGGTGGACGCCTTCACGCTCGAAGCCGACTTTTTCGAGGACGCGCTGGGACGCCTCGTTGTGGGCGAAGGCGTTGGCGTACACTTTGTGCAGGCGACGCTCCGCGAAGCCGTACGCGACGAGCAGGGACGCGCCAGCGGTCGCGTAGCCGTTGCCGTGGTACTCGGGTGCGAGCCAGTATCCCAGTTCCGCAGTCCCCCACGTCTCGTTGACGTTGTTGAGACCGACGACACCGACTGGATCACCGTCGATACAGACCAGCAGGTGGACGTCGTCGCTTTCGACGACGCGGTCCTCGTACCACGACTCCTCGTCGTCCGTCGTCACCGGCTCGGACACGCCGAGACCGGCGCGAACGGCGGGATCGTTCAGCGCCTGCTGGCAGAAGTCGAGGTCCGCGCGCTCGACAGTTCGCAAGCTGACATCGTCACCGTCGAGGAACACTGCTCCGGGCATACCGGGAGGCTGTCGTGGCTGGCACCTGAACTTTTCCCCAGCGTGTCACGACTCGTCACGGTGGCCCACGGCAGCGCCACGCCTCGGCGAGCAGGCCGTACTCGTAGAGATCCACGTGTTCGCCCTCGACGAACGCGTGGTCGCGCCGGGTCCCCTCGCGTTCGAACCCGACCTTCTCCAGCACCCTCGCCGAAGCGGGATTGGTCGCGTACACGTCCGCACCCAGTTTGGTGAGGCGGCGCTCCTGAAAGGCGTAGCGCGCGAGACAGTCGACGGCATCGGTGGCGTACCCCTCGTTCCAGTGGTCGGGGTGGATCGCGTACCCGACCTCGCCGTAGCCCCACGGATGGTCGTCTTCGTGGAGCGAACAGCTACCGACCGGGTCGCCGTCGACGCGGATCAAGAAGTGGTACTCGCCGTCGCCGGCACCGTCGACGAACTCCTCGTGGTCGGCCACTGTCATCGGCGTCGAGTGCCCGATACCGGCCCGAACGCGGGGGTCGTTCAACAGCGACGTGACGAACGCTCCGTCGCCCGGCGTCTCGGGATGCAGCGTGACGGACTCGCCACGCAGAAACGGAGTCTCGACCATAGCCTCACTGTCGCCGGGACGACGGATGATCGTTCTGGCTCATTGTGCAGTACTCACACACCTTCCATTCTTGTCGCCGTCGGCCCACCATCAGGTATGCTCGATGCTGGCGATCCCGCTCCCGACTTCGACCTCCCGCGACCGCTGACGGATGGTGACCAGACGTATCGACTCTCTATTGCGGCCTCCGAAGCGCCCGTCGTCGTCGCCTTCTTCGACATCGCGGACCGCGAACGGGCCGTCGAGATGCTCGACGCGCTCGCCGGCACCGACTGGGCCAGCGTGATCGATCGCGTGTCCGTGTTCGGGATCGGTGTCGGCCCGCTGGACGATGTGGAACGACTCGCTACCGATCTCGACCTCCCCTTCCCGCTTCTCGCGGACCCGGACGGCTTCTTCGCGGATCGCTACGGCGCGCTGGCCGAGACGCCCGACGGCTGGCACGCTCGTCGAGCGCTGTTCGTCGTGGATCGACGCTGTCGGATTCAGTTCTCGTGGAGTTCCGACGACGATGCTGCGTCGATTCCGCTGGCGGACCTGACCGCGGCGCTTGGATCGGTCTAAACTGTCGACGATGCGGCAGCCACTCTTCCGAAACACCAGAAAGTCCCACCTCCAGAGACTGGCCGACCGGCCGACGTGGGTGGGACTGATACGGAAAGTTGTAGTTGCTTACCGGTGAGCGTCGGCACGGGGTAGACGCTCACCGGTAAATCGCTACAACCGTCCGTATGAAAGGGGCTGGCGCGCTCGGTGAGCCCGGACGAAGCAAGCACCGGAGGAGTGAACGAAGTGAGCGGCGAGGCGCACAGCGAGTCCCGGTCGCCGAGCGTGCCAGGGGCTTTCTGGTCGTTCGAAATGATGGTGGTGTCAGTCGTGATGATCACGAGAGCTGCTAGAGTCGAACCGCTCAAGCCCCGGCAGTCGAACACGTGTGTATGGGAACGATGCTGGACACGCGCGAGGCACAGGCCGAGACAGTGATCGAGCGCCTCCACGAGGAGTATCCCGATTCGACTATCTCGCTGCACTACCGCGATCGACTCGAACTGCTCGTCGCGGTCGTCCTGTCGGCGCAGTGTACCGACGAGCGAGTCAATCAGGTCACCGAAGACCTGTTCGAGACGTACCAGTCGGCGGCCGACTACGCCGAGGCCGACGAGGAGCAACTGGCCGAGGACATCTACGGCATCACCTTCCACAACAACAAGGCCGGCTACCTGAAAGAGGCGGGCCAGATCATGGTCGACGAGTACGACGGCGAAGTTCCCGACTCGATGTCCGGCCTCACCGACCTGCCGGGCGTCGGGCGCAAGACCGCCAACGTCGTCCTCCAGCACGGCCACGACATCGTCGAGGGCATCGTCGTCGACACGCACGTCCAGCGACTCACCCGACGACTGGGGATCACCGAAGAAGAACGCCCGGAAGCGATCGAGCAGGACCTGCTGCCCATCGTCCCCGAATCGGAGTGGCAGCAGTTCACCCACCTGCTGATCGACCACGGCCGGGCGGTCTGTGACGCGCGCAACCCGGACTGTAGCGAGTGCGTGCTGGCGGACATCTGTCCCTCTGAAAAAGGCGACAGCGACGTGGATCTGGCCAGCGGCGAATCGTGGGACTGACGCCGCTCATACTGTCGGCTGTCCGTCTGTGAAGCATTTCGCCACTGCGGCTATCTCGAAACAGTTACAGCCAACAGTATCAGTCGTCGGCAGTCGCGTGGGGCGTCGTCGATTCGGGGGCCGCAACGTCGTCCTCGATCGGGGTCCACTCCAGTTCGCCGTCGTAGTCGAACGCACGGTGGTCCTGTGTCGGATCGACGACGGTCAGCGAGAGCCAGCCGTTGTCGAGCAGTTCCGTGACGGTCTCGTTGTCGGCCAGCACCTCGGTGACACGGTCGACGGGCGCGTGGATCACCGTCGAGAGGCGCAGTGGCTGGTGGTACGGCTCGTCGTCGGCGGCCATCAGCGACTGGAGCGGGAGGCCGGTCAGTAGGTCGCCGCCGTTGCCCTGATAGACGCCGACGTTGCCAACGGGGTTGTGGGTCACCTTCGAGCCGCTGCCATAGACCGCGTTGTCGACCGTCGCGAAGTAGTACTGCGTGTTGATCCACTGGGTGACGACCATCGGCCCGCCGACGATGGCTTCGAGGGCGTCGCCGTCGGGATCGGTCGCCCAGTCGTAGGAGTGGAGGAAGGCGCGCCCGTCGAGGTCGAGGTCGTCGGTGAGTTCGCGCGGTCCGACGACGAAGCCGGCGTTGCCGGCCAGCCCCCACTCGGGGCGGGTCTCGGCCCAGTCGGCGGCACGGCGCTCGGTCTCGCGGACACCAGAGTCGGCGTCCGAACCCATGTCTGTGGCGCGCTCGGCGGCCGCGCCTTCGCGTGCGGTTTCGAGGTCGGCGCGGAGTTGCGCGATGTCGTCGGCGTGGCTCTCTGGCACCTCGCCGTCGTACAGTTCGATCTCGTCAGTGGTCGTGTTGTGCTCACCAGCGACGAAGACGGTGTCGTCGGGGACCTCGTGGCCGCGCTCGCGCAGGTCGGCTTTGACCGCCTCGTCGTTGCAGATGGCCGCGAGCACGCGGGCGCTCGGGCCACCGGGGTTGCCGGCGCAGGCCCCGCAGTCCAGACTGGAGTCGAACGGATTGTTCGTCGTCTCGCTGGCGTGGCCCGTGAAGACGACGACGCGGGCGAACTGCTCCCAGCCCATCAGGTCGAACGCCGTTTCGGCGTACTCGACTTTCTCCTCGTGGGTCATGCCGACCGGGAGATCATCGGCGTAGGAGTGCTGGTGGTCGACGAGTGGCTCGGAGACCTCGTGGGCGTCCGGCGTCGCGTCGTCGGCGGCGTCGAACAGGTCGTGGACGCGACCCGGGAGGAGCGTACGGGCCGCGAGCGCCAGTCCGTAGCCGCTGCCGGTGCTCTCGACGAAGCTGAAGGCCGTACTGGGGTTGGACTTCAGCGTCTTGACCACTCCGCTTGCGGCCTCGGAGATGGCAGTCCAGCGGTCGTGACGTGCCGTCTCGTCCCCGCAGGTCGGCATCTCAGTGACGTGGTGCTCGGGGTCGAGGATCGGCGGGCAGGCGTCGACGCGCACGTCCGCGTCGTGGCCCTCGTAGCGCATCGGAACGCCGAAGAAGCCGGCGTAGCCGTGGGTCTCGTAGTTGCCGGTGGCTTCGACGTGGCGACGGACGATCTCGGAGCGCGTGTCGATACAGAAGACGAGCTGTGCGTCCGGGCGCTGGCCCGCGTCGTCGTCGACCGCCGCGCTCGCGTCGGTGAGCGAGTCGACGAGTTCGCCGCGGTAGGACGACTCCCACGCGGTCAGCCAGACTTCCGGCAACGGTACGTTGCCGCCGGTCCCGCTCGATGTGTCACTACTCTCGGGTGCCTCGGTGGGCGTGATCGGGGCGTCGAACTGGTCGGCGAGGGTCAGGCGCACCGCGAGGTACTCCGGCAGCGTGATCGGATACGTGGACTGCCACGCGGCGTCGTCGCTCGCGCGTTGCTTGATCAAGCCCGTCCAGCCCGGGAGCGCCGCAAGCTGACACTCGAAGATGTCCTGCCACTGGCCCAGATCGTAGTCGGTGAGGACCGTACGGATCGCGTCGGCTGGCTCGTCGTGGAGGTCGGCGATGGCGTCCGTGTCCGGAATCTCGCCGTCGTGGACCGCCACGGTGCGGAACGCGTCGTAGAACCCCTGTTCGCGGTTGGGCATCGGCCACTCGGCCGTCCCCTGATCGAGGAAGGCCGCCAGCCACTTTGTCAGGACCGCGTCGACGCGGTCGGTGGCGGTGGTCGCCGCTTCCGTGTCCGCTGTCGCCCCCGCGGCGGCTAGCTGTTCGAGCGAGGCTTCAGGATCAGCGACGTAGCCGTGGGCCGTCAGTTCCGAGCGCAAGACCTCGGTGTCGATCTGGCCGGCCTCCCAGGCGCGACGGAACACGTCGGCGCTCGGGTAGCCATCGCCGCCGAGCAGCTGTTCGGCCTCGGCGACGGCCTCGTGGAACGGCTGGTCTTCGAACCCGGCGAGGGGGTTTGCAGTCACGAACGAATGGAGCGGCCAGACGGAGCCGACCGCGTCGGCCGCGTCGTCGATACTCTCCTCGATAGCGGATTCAGTACTCATTGTAGTCCTCCGTCGTAGTTAGCAGCGTGTCGGTCGGTGGTGTAGTGGCGTTCAACAGCGCCACGTACAGGCGCTGGCTGTGTCTGTAGACACCGGTCTCGACGGCCAGATACACCGCGAGGAAGGCGACGGCGACGAGCATGTGGATCGGCGTTAGCTCGGTCGCGTAGCCGACCCCCGGAAGCCCGCCGAGCAGTCCCTCGATGACGCCGTAGACGGCGGCGTACACTGCAATCGCCGGCAAGGCGACCAGCGGGACGGCGACGTAGCGGACCGAGGTCGGGAGCGACGCCCCCGTGACGACCTCGCGGGCGGCGTGTAAGACCGTTAGAACGACGAGTCCCACGAGCAGGAGACCGCCGCCCAGTTTCGTCCCCTTGCCGGTGAGTCCGGCGAACAGAAGTCCGCCCGCGAGCGCGGTCGCGACGATAACCGCGATGCCGGGGACGCCGACCGACGCGCTCGTGTCGGACTTCGAGGGGTGTTCGTGTTCGACCTGACTCCCCGCTGCGAGGAACTGGTAGGCCTTGTAGAAGCCGTGCAGGATCAGGTGCGTGACCGCCGCGCCGAAAAAGCCCAGTCCGGCCTGCATGATCATGAAGCCCATCTGCCCGACCGTCGAGCAGCCAAGCACCGCCTTGGCGTCCGTCTGGACGGTCTTGAGGAGCTTTCCGAGGAGGGCACTCGTCGCACCGACGACGACGAGCGCCAGCATCACACCGGCTTCGGCGGTGACGACTGGAGCGAAACGCACCAGCAAAATGGCACCGGCGTTGACGAAGCCGGCGTGCATCAGCGCCGAGGCCGGCGTCGGCGCGGTCATCGACGAGAGTAGCCACGTGTGGAAGGGAACGAGTGCGGACTGGAGCATCGCCGCCAGCACGAGCGTGCCGGCCACGAACACGAGGGTCGGCGTCGAGAACGTTCCGACGCTCCCGACGACGGCGGAGACGGTCGTCCCATCGGTCGTCCACCACAGCGTTCCGAGGGCGACCGCGAGCAGGCCGCTACTCGCGAGGAAGTAGCGGCGGGCAACGCTGGCGGCGGCCTGTGCCTGAGGCCATCCGTCGACGTGGCCGATCAGACTCGCCATCGAGAGACCCATCGCGAGCCACGCGAGACCGAACAGGACGACGTGGTCGGCCGCGACGAGCACCATCACGGCGATGGTGAAGGCGAACACGCGCCCGAAGAACTGATCGATCGTCGCCGAGCCAGCCATGTAGCGTTTCGAGTAGCTGTGGACGATGCCGCTGAAGAAGGTCACCGCCACCCACATGACGGTCGTCAGGCCGTCCACGTTCGCGATACCGGCCAGTTCCCAGCCGGAACCGTCGGCAAGTCGGACAGCGAGCGCGCCGAGGCTCCCGGCAAACAGGAGCCAGACGAGTCGGGTCAGTACCGTCGCCACGCGTGAATCCGTGCTGCTCGGCGTCGGAAGCTGTCCTACCGTCGTGGGCTGCTCGTGTCCTGTCATCGTTTGGTCCGTCTGCGACCGATCACTGTCACGGCGACGCCCTTCGCCGCCATATCGAAGTTCGGTCGTCTTCACCCACTGCTACGAACAGACTGTCTATTAAATCTATCCATACGACCAAAACGTTCGTAAGATACACATTATAGAACATTATGTTTCTTGATCGTGCGGCATCGTCACACATACCTCTCCGAGCCCGCTTTCCCAGTGAGACCCCCGAAATCGGGCAGGAGAGGGTTCACACCCCTGCAGGCGGATCGTGACTGTGGCTGTGGAACGTGGAACGGGTATCGTTCGAGATATATGCCTTCGCGACCGAATCGTTCGCAAGAGTCGAATATCACCATGGAAATGTTCGAAGGGACGATACTGGCCGGTGAGCAGTTCGAGCCGATCCGGGGACGCGTGGTCGTCGACGACGGGCGGATCACTGCCGTCGAGGAGACCGAGACGCAGTCGACCGACATCGTTCTCCCGGCGTTCGTCAACGCACACACGCATCTGGGCGACTCCGTCGCGAAAGACGCCGCTTTCGGACTCTCACTCGAAGAGGCCGTCGCACCGCCCGACAGTCTGAAACACCGCCGGCTGGCCGACGCGGACCGGGACCAGCTCGTGACCGCCATGCGCCGGACGCTCCGGTTCATGCATCGGACTGGGACGATCTCCTGTCTGGACTTCCGGGAGTTCGGTGTCGCCGGTACCAAGGCGCTCCGAGCGGCCGCCGAACCACTGGACATCGAGCCGTTCGTCTTCGGGAGCGACGACGTGGCTGTCCTCGACGTGGCCGACGGTTTCGGAGCCAGTGGTGCGAACGACGACGACTTCACACGCGAGCGCGAGGCGACACGCGAGCGGAACGTGCCCTTCGCGATCCACGCCGGTGAACCGGATGCGACGGACATCCATCCCGCACTCGACCTCGAACCGGACCTGCTCGTCCACATGGTTCACGCGAGCGCCGAGCACCTCGACCGCGTCGCCAGCCAATCGGTCCCGATCGCCGCCTGTCCACGGGCAAACGCCATCCTCGGGGTCGGTCGCCCGCCGATCCGGGATCTGCTCGATCACACGACCGTCGCGTTCGGGACGGACAACGTCATGCTGAATCAGCCGTCGATGTTCCGCGAGATGGCGTACACGGCGACGCAGTTCGACGTAGACGCGCGTGAAGTACTCCATATGGCGACGGCCGCCGGTGCCGAGATCGCCGGTCTGGACTGCGGTGTCGTCGCCCCGGACAAGCGGGCAGCCTTGCTCGTACTCGACGGTGACTCGGACAACCTCGCCGGCACGACCGATCCGGTCGAAGCCGTCGTCCGCCGGGCGACCGCACTGGACGTAACGCGCGTCGTGAGCTAGCTGTCTCGCGTTTCGTGGTGCTTCGGATCGAACTTCCCGAACGGCGTCGTCTCGTGGCTCCGAACGAGAACTTCGTCGGCGACGGTCAGTCCCATGTCGAGCAGTTGCTGGGCGACCGGCGTGATGTCGCCGTCCGATTCCCCGACGGCAGTCACGAGGAGATTCTGCTCGCCGGTGACCAGTTCCTGTACCGAGACGACACCCTCGATGGCGAGGATGTCGGGGACGATCTCGCCCCGTTCCGGGATCGACGCCGTACAGAAGAGCAACATCCTGAGTGGGTACCCCGAGGCCTGATAGTCGACCTCGGCGCTGTAGCCCTTGACGACCTCCTCGGATTCGAGGCGCTGAATCCGCTTGCGGACAGTGCTGTCCGAGGTCTCGGTTCGCTCCGCGATGTCGCCCGACGACATGTTGCGTGCGTCCTCCTGCAGCGCGTACAGGATCGCCTTGTCCACGTCGTCGATAGTAGTGTCACCCATACGCCACCGTCGCGGCAGAGACACTTTACGTTTGTACGTTGGCCGGCGCTCACCGTCGAGCAGGCCACCGATCAGAGCGCGTACCGGATGACGTAGCGCACGACGCCGACGACGTAGGCCAGCAGCCAGAAGATCACGTAGCCAAAGACGCCGATGCGAAGACGACTGCGCCAGTGGTCCATGCGCTCGCCCCCGATCTCGTCTAGCAGCACGTCCTGATCGTAGTCGTGATACAGGTCGTGTTCGTACTTCGCCCGGAAGATCCGAACGATGCCGGTCCCGCCGAACAGGAGCATCGCGTAGGCCTGCAACCCCAGCACGGCATGCAGCGCCGACAGCCCACCGAACTGATCGGGAAGTCGTGGCATCATCCAACCCACCATTGGCACCGTCGTCAGCACGAGTCCCGTGACGACGAACTTCAGATGATGCATCAGGACGTTCCACGTGACGGGTTCGGTCTCGATGATGTAGTACGCACCGTACAGGAAACAGGGAAGACTCAGGGTCACGGCGACGAACACGACCGTTGCGACGAGACCGTCGGAAACCATACCCCACCCTAAGGAAAGGGGTCGCTAAAGCGTGCCGGACACACTGCCGGCGAGCGATAGGCGGGACGGCAGTGATTGGAGGAACGCCGAGTGATAGGCGGGGCGGCAGTGATGGGAGTGGCGGCGACTGATAGGAGATGTCAGAAAGCACAAGAGCGTTCGCACGCTAGGTTCGGGCAATGGCCGACCCAGATTCGACGCCACCGGCAGATGCCCCCGAGCAGGGGCCGTCGAGCGCCGACGAGCAGCAGGGGGCGACGGCCGACCGAGAGATGGACCCCGAACAGGAGGGGGACGGGGACACGGACGACCAATCGGTCGAGGCACTCCGTCGAGAGGTCGAGCAGAAGTACGACTTCGACAACTTCGGCCCCGAGGACATGGCGAAGATGAGTGCCGACGAGTGGGAAGCAGCCTTCGACGAGGAAAGCTGGATCACCGGCTCGGCACTGCTCGACCGAGTGGCCGACGATCTGCGCAATCGAGTCGCCAACCGGGACGTGTTCGCCAAGATCGAGCGCCACGACGATCCGAATCGAGTGCTCGCCTACTCGGACGAGGGGTACGCCCTCGTCTTCCCGGACGGCACCGTCGAGGGCCACGGGACGGTCCTGCGGGACGTGAAACCGACCGTCGCGCTGTGCTCGATGGACGACTACGACGTACCCGAACCGACGAGCGAGAATCCCCTCCCCTCGCCCGAGGAAGTCCCGGAGGGTGGCAGCGAACTCGGCAACTGGATGATCCAGGCCATCGCCGGCACGCAGTTGCTCGCCGGCCTGATCCTGCTCGTCGGCGGAGGACTGGCTGCCGCGGGCGTTTTCGGCGGCGTCGGTGCCGGTCCGATCGTCCTGATCGTCGCCGGACTGGCCTTTATCGCCATCGCGCTCGTCCTCTTCTTGGTCGTCGCCAACGCCCGCCTCTCGGATACGTTCCGCGCCGAGGAGTACCGCGACAGGCTCCGGGCCGTGGGGCTGGCCGACGGGGAGCGACCGGACTTCGTTCCGGCGCTCGAACCGGCCGGTGACGGCAGTGGTGACGAACAGCAAGGAGAGGGATAACGGAGCCTGCTGGCGGTATTCGGTGGGTTTATACAAACTCAGTCCTGACTTTCGCACGTCTATGAATAGGCGGGAGTTCGTCCGGACTGCCGGGGGTGTCGCTGGCGGCACAGCGGCCCTCAGCGCCACCGGGTCTGCCGCCGCCCAGGAAGAGGGCGGCGGTGGCGGCCCACCGGATTATGGTAGCTGGTTCGCGAGTACGAGCAACTACAACGGTGAGACAGTCGACAAGACTGGGCAGGACGAGGTAACCGTCGAAGTCGGCGTCCAGGCCAACGGTGGGGCCTTCGGCTTCGGTCCCGCTGCGGTCCACGTCGACAACGGCGCGACCGTCAAGTTCGAGTGGACTGGCGAGGGTGGGACCCACAACGTCGTCTCCGATGGCGACGGCCCGCTCAACTCTGGCAGCGCGGTCGACACGACCGGCGTCCAGTACGAGCACACTTTCGAGGAGGACGGCATCTACAAGTACCTCTGCGTGCCCCACGAGAGCCTCGGCATGAAGGGTGCCGTCGTCGTCGGCTCTGACTACCCGACCGCAGGCTCCGACGGCGAAGGTGGCGTCGAGACGCTCAACCCCGAGGAAGCGGGCGTCCCGATCCAGCCACACTACGTCGGGTTCGGTGCCGGTCTCGCGATGGTCCTCTCGACGATCTTTACGTTCTACGTGCTGAAGTACGGTGAATCCGCCAACACCAAAGGAGGGAACAACTGATGTCCTCGACAGGCTCGAACTACGGCGACATCCACCGCTACGAACAGCCACGAGAGAGTACGGCCGCCGCGCTGGCGATCGTCCTCCTGACGATCATCGAGGTCGTCTTCGTCGGCCTGTTCACCTACGGCATCCTCGCAGGGTGGGCGTCCGGCGTCGGGACCGGCCTGACGCCGCGCCTGATCAACGCCAATATGTTCCTCGGTGGGGTCCTGACGGTCATCTTCATCGATCTGGCGTTCATCATGCTGCTGTACCGCAAGGAGTTCCTTCCAGACGTGATGATCGTCAAGAAGCGCCGTCGCAAGTGGGAAGACCTCTACATCCGTGAGGAGGACGTCGACGGGACGACCTTCGGCGGCGAGGACCCATGGGAGAGCGTCAAGCGAGCAGTGTACCCATACTACAAGAAATAACAATGCCACTAGACGAAGACAAATATCCGGCCGAATCCGGCCGTCGACGGTTCGTCAAGGGTGTCGTCGGCAGTGCGGCGCTGTCGAGTGTCGGAGCCAGCGGGGCTGCCGCGCTCGACACGACGACTGACTCACCAGGTGTCGGTGGCGGTTCGACGACCTACGTCGCCATCGAGAACACCGCTGGACCGGCACCACGAGGGATGCCGATCGTCCCATTGACGATCGACGGCGGCGAACTCAGCGGTGTCTGGCCCGAGTACGACTCCAGCCGTAGTATCGCGATCAACGACGACTTCGGCGGCAGTGGGATCCCCTACTCCTCCCAGATGTACCAGTACTGTGGTCTCCAGACTGCAGAGGGCATCCAGCCACAGGCCGAACAGAACAACACGTTCACCATGTCGACCGGAGACTACGACTGGCAATCAGAGTACTCCGACGGCGATCCGCTCACCGTCGACATGTTCGACGACTACGAGGAGTGGGGCAACGGGATCGGGCAAGCCGGGATCGGCAAGCCCGCCACCGCGAACTGGCGCTCCGAAGGGGACGTGAAGAACATTCCCGTCCAAGTGCTGCGAAGCCCGGAAGTCTCCAAGATCGTCAACGGCGAAGGTCCCTACTCGGATATTCCCGGGCCGGTCCGATCGTACTTCGAGGCCGCGACCGCACAGGACTTCATGGCCTGGGTCAACAAGTGTACCCACTTCTGTTGTGTCCCGGGCTTCAAACAGCTCTCTGGCAGTGCCGCCTACGACGCCGAGAACAAGGTGTACTGTCAGTGCCACCAGTCGGTGTACGACCCGTTCAACCCAGTGCAGAAAACGATGGTCGCGCTCCCGCGACCCCCACAGTAAACCATGAGTCTGGAACGTAAAGACGACCACGACCACAAAGGCTGGATGGAATCCAGAGAGCTGACGACGCTGGAATCCATCTACCTCACGACACTCATGTGGCTCGACAAGCGACTCCGCGTCGTCGACTATCTGGAACTGCTCGAAGACCTCTACTACAAGGTCAACATGCAGATGCCAAAGAGCCACACCGAACAGTACAACCTCGACAACAAGTTCTGGTACTGGTACCCCCTGTACGCACTGGGGTCGTTCTCGACGATCTCATACATCGTCGCGGCGATTTCCGGCGCGCTGCTTGGCTTCTACTACGCCCCGGCCGCCGCTGCCTCCGATGGGACGGCGACGATCGCCTACGAGTCGGTCCAGCTTATCATGGGCCAGCTCAATCTCGGATACCTGCTGCGCTCGGTCCATCGCTGGGCGGCGCAGGTGATGGTGGCCGCCGTGTTCCTGCACATGCTCCGTGTGTACTTCACGGGCGCGTATAAGGAACCCCGCGAGGTCAACTGGATCATCGGCATCGTGCTGATCTCGCTGACGCTCGTGTTCGGGTACACCGGCTACCTGCTCCCGTGGAGTCAGCTCTCCTACTGGGCCGGCCAGATCGGCGTCGAGATGTCGCTGTCGATCCCGCTCATCGGCGAGTGGGTCGCCCAGTTGATGTTCGGGGGCTTCGCACTGAGTCAGAGCACACTCCAACGGATGTACATCCTGCACGTGTTCTTCCTGCCGTTCATTACGACCGCGATCATCGCGGTCCACATCGGCATCGTCTGGATGCAGGGCATCGCTGAACCACACTAATCATGACCGACGACAACACCACCGACGAAGTCCGCACGGACGGTTCCGGCACCGGTATCGTCGCGCCGGACGACGAGACCCCGACGTGGCGCGAGCGCAAGGAGCGCACGGAGGGACTCGCCCGGCTGACCTACGAATACTTCGAGCGCTCCCGGCGCGAAGATCAGGACCTGCGCCAGCAGTCCGACTACGTCGAGCGTGACGTGCTCGCGTTCCCGGCCTGGCCCCACGAGATGATGCGCAACCTCGCGCTCACCTCCTTCTTCGTGGGTATGATCCTGTTCCTCTCGGCGGCGCTGCCTCCGGAGATGCCCCTCCCGGCAAACGCCAACAAGACGCCGGCTATCATCCTGCCCGACTGGTATCTCTACTGGTCGTTCGGACTGCTGAAGCTGCAAGACCTCAACCCGGCGCTGTCGATCCTGGGCGGCCAGAAGCTGATGGCAGACCGCACGTACGGTGTGCTCGCCAACGTCGTCGTCGTCGGGTTCGTCGCGATCGTTCCCTTCCTCAACAAGGGGTCGGCGCGACGACCGGTCGAACAACCCTTCTGGGCAGCGGTGGGCATGGCTGGCGTCATCTTCAGCCTTACCATCGCCGCGCTGTCGATCCAGAACCTGATCCCGATGGAATCGAAGGTCCTGCTGGATCTGGCCTTCCTGTTCCCGATCGTCTGCGGAGTCATCACCTACGCTGCACTGCGGACGATGCGAGAGGGGTACATGTTCAACCTGAATCGCCGATACTACCGGCTCAGGCCACCGAAGTAGCCCCACACTGCTTCGGTCGGTGCAGTCGATTTTTCGCTATTCGTCTTCGAGTGTGGACACCCGGTCTCGTCCCATATAAGTAGCTCCCGCCCCTAGCAGGACCAATGACGGACGAACAGTCGACCGACACCGACGGGACGGGCAGTCGCGACGTGGTCGTGCCCCTGCGAGTGTACAAGACCGTCACCGTGTTCTCGACGCTGTTCTCGGTCCTCAGCGTCGTCGGTGGGTTCATTCTCATCGATCGCGCGACCAACAGAGCGACGCTGCCGGCCTCCGAGATCGATCCCGTGGCTGCACTGGCCGGTGTCGGATTGATTTTGCTGGGCGCGGCAGTGTACGCCTTTGCGACCCGCTTTCGAACCGAAGGAATGGGAAAGTCTAAAGACGACGCTGCCGAAGATTTCGGTAATGGCTGACGAATTCATCAAAGGACTGGGAGCGCTCATGGTCGGTGGGCTTGGCTGGATGACCATCGCCGGCTGGTACCGGACGCCCAGTTTCGAAGGGGCACAGCTGATCGGTCCGCTGCCCGAGGAGGGACTCACCGTCTACGACCAGATTGCATTGTTCCTGATGGACGCGTTCTTCTGGTTCGCGGTCATCGGCGCACTCACGTTCTGGGTCCTCATCCCACTGTTCGAGGAAGCCCGATCGGCGTGGGCCGAGCGCAGTAACTAACGAGGTCGTTTTTCAGTCGTCCACAGCGACGCCGCAGGACGCTACAACAGTCGAGTACGAGGTAGCCTGATGGTGAACGGTGAGCGGTGCGTGTGCGGGCAGTGACCGCCACTGGAGCGGGTGATCATCAAACAGCAAGGGCGAACGGTTCGGCAGCGAGGCACGCGCAGGGGCCGTGGGTCACAGGCCGTGAATCCGTGCGGGCCAGAACGAGCGCAGAGAGCACGACAGCGGTGTGGCTCTATCGAAACGGGCGAGCCACGTCGTTGTGCGACGGCGACGAACACGCGCCACTGCAGGACGGGTAATCGGCGCGAAAACGTACTGCAGATCGATCCGTATCAGAGGATCGTTCCGATCGTGCCGGTAAACAGCATCTGGAAGCCCAGATACAGCAGCGAGAGGACCCACAGGCTGAGCGATCCTTTCGGGCGGTCCAGTGCGAGGTCGCGTCGGGCCTCGACCTTTCGGGACTCGAACTCGAAGAAGTCCGTGACCAGCAGGCCAGCGACGAACATCGAGAGGATCATCCCGCCGTGGTGATTCACGGTCACGTAGTAGAACGAGGCCAGCATGAGCAGGACGTTAGTGAGTTCGTGAGGAATGAAGCGGCTGATCGCGTCGGCACCGCCGTCCTCGTACTGTGCAACGTGACGGTTGTGAGCAAGGAATCGTGTCACCATGTTGGCGAGCACGAGCACGAGCAGGACAGGCTCGATAAAGCTGTGAAGCGTGTCCAGCTGTCCGAAGATGTTCACGAACGGCTCCATGGAAGGAACTCTGTGCGACGCCCATTAGTGTCTTTCCAATTTGGTGTGGCACGGTCGCCGATCACGGCCGGGCGAAGCGTGGCTGGCTCTGGGGGAGGACGGCGAGAGAGACCGACTGGTCGGTCGTGAGCGTCACCGGTTCGCTGCACGCGAGCGTGTCGATCGACTGGTCGTCGGCAAAGAGCGAGACGGCCGCCTCGTCGCGCTCGACGGTCACCCGCAAGTGATCGTCCGAGACGAGCCAGTGGTCGGGGTTCGTCGCGAACGGGGCGATCGGTGCGACGGCGAGAATGCCCGTCTCGGCGGCGGCGATCGGCGTTCCGACACGGTTGGCGTAGCCAGCAGTCCCGGCCGGTGTCGCGACGACGACGCCGTCGGCCCGGAACTGGCCGACGTGGGTGTCGCGGGCGGTGACGGAGAACTCCGAGATCTTGGCGGCCTCGGCCGCGACGAGTGTTACGTCGGTCAGTGCACGTCCGACGGTCTCGCCGTCGTATTCGACGCACAGCAGCGGGTGGGTCTCGGTGGTCCACTCGCCGGCGACGATTCGAGCAGCGGCCGCTGGAACGTCGTCCGCAGGCACGGAACGGAGGCCACGACCGGCGTCGATCGGGACCAGCGGGCAGGCCGGTCGGTCCCGAGCGACCGCGACCGTCGACGACTCCCCGACGGTGACGATCACGTCTGGATCGGTCGAGACGACCGTGGCCGGATCGCCCACGCACGTCTGGCCGCCTGCGGCTTCGATGGCTGTGACGACATCGTCGACCGACTCGCCGACGACGCCGACCACTGTCGCCCCGGAACTCATGTCGGAGATGTCCGGCCAGTCGGAGAAAAAGGTGCTGAACTCTGTGCGACGGCCCGTCGGTCGGACCAGCGTGTGTCACTCACGCGCTCAGGCGACGGCGAGCGTACTTCACCAGTGTCGGGAGATCAGAGAGGTGTAGCAACTTCGAGATGGCGCGCTTGTCGCCAGCGTTGACACGTGCGAGCGTCTCCGCACCGACGCTTTTCAGATCGGACATCAGTTGATCGTACCGGTCGTTCGAGACGAGATACAGGAGTTCGGTCATCAACAGGCGTTCGCGCGCTCGCGGGGCGACTTCGCTGTGCCAGAGTTTGTCGTAGGTCGCCATCGTCTCCGCGTCTGTTTTCGACTCCTCCGGGGTGAGACAGGCGTCGGCGGTGATGGCGGCCATCCGGGCCGATTTCATGCCCTTGTGAATCCCCTCGCCCCAGAGCGGGTCGATCGTCGGGACGGTGTCACCGATCGCCATGAAGTTGTCCGTACTCATCGAGGACGGGCGCTGGATGTGTGCCGATCCGCGGTGTTGCTTCGATTCGAGTTTGACGGCGTCGTCGAAGCGCGGGTCTTTGTCGAGCCAGTAGTCCAGATAGTCGTCGATACCCATCCCGTCTTTGGCGTAGTCGTCGTGGGATTCGTTCTGGAGGTAGCAGAGACCGACCTTGGCCGTTCGTCCACCCGTGTGGAAGATCCACGAATACCCACCCGGTGCGAGGTCGTGATCCAGTCGGAGCATCATGGCGTCACGCAGGTCGGCGTACTCGGGATGGTTCACGTCGACGTTCTCGAACTCGTACTCGATTCCGATTGCCTGGTGCTCGCGCTTGAGATTGCAGACATCGAGTTTCTTCGCAAGCGGTGCGGCCGGACCCGTCGCGTCGACGACGATGTCGCCGTACACTTCCTCGTCGCCGTTGTAGCTGACGCCGACGATCTCGCCGCCTTCCGTGATCGGTGCCGTCACGCGCGAGTCGAAGCGATACTCCGTGCCCTTCTCTTTGCTGTCGCGGACGAGGAAGCGCTTGAAGTCGGCGAATTCGAGGACCGCACCGGCTTGATCCTGCACGTAGTAGTCGTTAGGCGATTCGAGAACGACACTGTCCGTGTACTGCATGACGACGTCGTCCGGAATCGAAAAGGACGCCATCATCGACGGGAACGTGCCGGCTGTCGATTTGTTGCTTTGACGTGGGAACTGGTCTTCGGACTCCGTTTCGAGGACGACAACATCGTAGTTCCGCGCAGCCAGATCTCGGGCGCACTGGGCCCCGGCAGGGCCGGCCCCCGCGATGACCACGTCAAAACGATCGCTCATATGCTGTGATACGACGTGTCGGTTATGAGTCTTGCTGAATGTCGTGGCCCGCGTCGCGTATCTCGAAAACGTAAAGCCACCCCCGGGACAGCATGTCGACAGTGCGGGCGAGATGTCCGCAGGAGGATTTCAATGCTCAAGACAGGTGCAGGGCGACTCGCCGACAGTGGTCGGCTCCCGACGGCGCTCAGAGCGGTGCTTGGTTACTATGCCGACGCCGGCGTGTTCGACTACGGGAGCCTGTCGCTGAAACGCGAGATCGACGAGCGAACCGAGCAGATGATCGACGACGTGTTCGCGCTCGTCGAAACGGCACTGGCCGAGGAGTTCGACCGAGACAGCGTCACGTTCGACTACGACACGAAACTCGTCCTCCCGGCACAGTTGACGCTCGGATACGTCTATCGACACGCGCGCCAGCAGGCCGCCGGCGATCCGGTGACCGACGAGATTGCAGGTGGCGTGCCCGACGTCGACGCCGAGGCACTCGAAGCCGGCCCATCCCAAGAGCTCACACCGCGGGAGATGGTCGTGCGCGCCGAGCAGATGACCCGCTTCTCCATCGAGGCGCTGATCGACGGCGACATGCGCGATGCGATCAACGACGACGAGTTCGAGGACTTCGAGGTCGATTTCGAACCTGACTCGATCCGTCGCGTCGCCGAAGTCGCACAGGGCGCGCTCGAAGCTCATCTCACCGACATCCTCGACGATCTGCCACCCATCGTCGAGGAGCGCTACCAGTGGGCCGTCGACTATAGCGAGACCCATCAGGACCGAGACGAGTACTTCCGAGAGCTGATGGAAGCCACCGAGAACGGCGACGAGTCGGCGCTGTGTGACATCCGCGAAGAGTACAAGTTCGCCGACTTCACCGACGAGGACGTGGCCGCGCTGTTTACCGACGCCGAGCGCGACCTGCCGTACGTCAAGACCCAGTACGCCCGCGTCGGCGTGCTCTACGACGGCATGCTCGACCTGTATCGGCTGGCCGGACTGAACGTCGAAGCCGAGTTCGCCCGCGCCATCGTGCTTGCGATCATCGGCGCACAGATCTGGCTCGACGACGTCGACGACTACGACGACGACCGTCGCGAGGGACAACTGACGCCCGTCACCGCCGAGTACCTGCTCGCGCCCGACGACGAGGCCGGCCACCGCCGCGTCGTCGACGTGACCGAACAGTACCTCGACCTCGCCAAGGAGTACGCGACCACCGTCGGCTCGCCCTTGACCGGCGTTGCCGTCGAGTACATCTATCGTTCCGGTGAACCTGACGTACTGCCGCGCAAGCGCTGATTCGGTCGTCTACTGTTGCTCTTGGTCACGATGTAAGGCACGACTGTGCGACGCTATAGCCTCGCACCATCGCCCACTGCGATCACTCCTCGCATTCCCTGGTTTCGGTGAGTGCTGCAGTAATAGTCGATGTGGACCTTGCTCATCGGACCGTCGTAGACGTAATCGTAGGTGAATCCAGCTTCGTCGGTCCGTTGGCTGTCGATCTCGTGATCAGTCTCGGCGACGACAGCGTGCGGACCGCCGTTCCCGGTCCACTGCCAGACGATAGTCGTCCCGGGATCGACTCGGATGGCGGGCGGTCCGAATCCGTACGGCAGACCGCCGTTGTCCACACCAACTTCGATGGTCACCGTTGCACTGTCTCTCCAGTCGTGAACTCTATCGAAGTTCTCGACATCGGCGAGCTGTTCGGCGATCCGTTCGTTCTCGCAGGCCACCGACGGCGGATCGACCCCACAGACATCAGTCGCTGTCGCTGTTGCCCCGTTATCGCCCACACACCCGGCTGTCGCTCCGACCGTTGCGAGACTTCCAAGACTGGTGAGCAGCGTTCGCCTCCTGACACGAACCCGATCTTTCATTGTTATATCATTACAGCCGTTCGGAATAACAGTGTGGGATAGTGCATCTCGTGTCGTACCGTTTCGAGCGTGTACACTCTGCACTGAACAATAGGTGAACTACCTGTACTGACCAAACTTCGTCGTAGCATCCGGGCGACCGAGCGGTTCGAAGAACCCGGTAGGTCGCCCGGTTCCCGCGAATCGCCGACGGCGATTCGCGCCTTTTTCGCCCACGTTTTTCGACAAGCGGTGCGCCTTCGGCGCACCCGCAGTCGAAAAAGGTGGGTTAGTAAAACTCTCGCACGAGATCCATCGCGCCGTCGGGCGCGCCGTCGGGAATCTCGGCCATGTTCTGGTCGAAGTCTTCGCGTTCGTTGAACGGCACGGACTGCTCGTCCTGGTAGAGGACGCCCATGTACTCCTTGTCGCTTTCGAGGATCTTGTCCTTGGCCTGGTCGACGTCGGTCGGGTCGTGGTCCGTCTCGTCGAGGTCGACGATGGAGTCGCGGAAGTAGTCGTAGGTGTCCACGTCGTTGAACGTCACGCAGGGCGAGTAGACGTTGACGAAGCCAAAGCCGTCGTGCTCGATGGCCTGCTGCACCAGTTGGGCGTGGCGCTGGGCGTTCGAGGAGAACGACTGTGCGATGAACGTCGCGCCCGCGGAGAGGGCGAGTGCTTTGGGGTTGACCGGCGGCTGGTTCGGGCCGTCCGGCGAGGTCGAGGTCTCGAAGTCCTCGCGCGAGGTCGGGGAGGCCTGCCCCTTCGTGAGGCCGTAGATGCGGTTGTCCATGACGACGTAGGTCATGTCGACGTTGCGGCGGACGGCGTGGATGAAGTGCCCGGCACCGATGGAGTAGCCGTCACCGTCACCGCCAGCGACCATCACTTCGAGGTCGGGGTTGGCGAGTTTGACGCCGATGCCGACCGGCAGGGCGCGACCGTGGACGCCGTGCAGCGCGTAGCTGTGCATGTATGTCCCGATCTTGCCGGAACAGCCGATCCCGGCGACGACGAACGTGTTGTCGGGGTCGTTGCCGGTCTCGGCCAGCGCCTTCATCATGCCGTTCATCGTCCCGAAGTCCCCACAGCCGGGACACCAGGTCGGTTGCTTGTCGGACTTGAAGTCGGTGAAGCGAATGTCTGAACTCATGTTGAGGCCTCCGTTGCTGCGGCGACGGCGTCTTTGATCTCTTCGGCCAGCTCGTCGGCCTTGTAGCGGACGCCGTCGTACTTGTTGACGCGGTCGACCCGTTCGAGCACGTCGTGTTCGATCACGTCGGCGAACTGCCCCGTGGCGTTACACTCGACGACGATGGTCTGCTCTGCGGCTTCGATCTCGTCGCTGAGATCCGGCCGCGGGAAGATGTACGGCACCGAGATGAAGCGCACGTCGAGACCGTCCTCGGCCAGCAGCTGCAGGCCTTCGCGCATCGCGCCCTCGTTCGATCCCCACGAGATGACGAGCGTGTCGGCGTCTTCGTCGCCGAACTCGCGGTAGTCCCAGTCTTCCTCGCGCTGTGCGGTCTCGACCTTGCGGTCGCGTTTCTCGACCTGTTCCTTGCGGACTTCCGTGTCCTCGGTTCGGCGGCCGAGTTCGTCGTGTTCGAGACCGGTCGTCATATGGGCACCACCGCTCGTCCCGGGGAAGGTGCGGGGTGAGACGCCGTCGGCGGCGGGGAAGTGAGGCTGGAACTGGTCTTTCTCGTTTTGCCAGCCGTCGATGTCCTCCTCGTCGACGACCTTGCCGCGGTCGATCTCGACCTCGTCCATGTCGAACGTCTCGGGTTCGAAGGTCTGTTCGGTGACTGCCATCGCGAGGTCCGAGACGAGGAACACGGGCGTCTGGTACTTCTCGGCGAGGTTGAACGCCTCGACGGTCTTCCAGAAGCACTCCGAGATGTTGGTCGGTGCGACGACGAACCGCGGAATCTCACCGTGGCCGCCGTACAGCGCCATATTGAGGTCGCCCTGTTCCTGCTTGGTCGGCATCCCGGTCGAGGGACCCGAGCGCATCACGTCACAGATGACCAGCGGCGTCTCCGTGGTCGCGACGAGACCGAACGTCTCGGTCATCAGGTCGATCCCGGGACCGGACGTGGCCGTCATCGAGCGTGCGCCAGCGCGGGCCGCGCCAAGTGCCATGTTGATGGCAGCGAGTTCGTCCTCTGCCTGCACGACCTTCCCGCCGAACTGGTCGACGCGGCCGGTCATGTACTCCATCACGTCCGTCGCTGGCGTGATCGGGTAGCCGGCGTAGAACCGACAGCCGGCGGCGATAGCGCCCATACCGATGGCCTCGTCGCCGTTGAGCAGGACGTAGTCGTTGTCGGTCGTCTCCATGGAGTAGCCAAAGTCGTGGTCGTACTCCTCTTGGACGTAGTCCTGACCGGCGCGCGCGGCCTTCTTGTTGTTCTCGACGATAGCCTCGCCCTTGTCGCCAAAGCGCTTCTCCAGCGATTCGTCGAGGTTCTCGATCGGGAAGCCAGTCACTTCACAGGCGGCCCCGAGCGCGACGACGTTCGCCATGATCGCACCGCCGGCCTCTTCGGCGAGGCGCTTGAGCGGTACTTCGAGACCGATCATCTCGTCGGGGATTTCGACGTTTTGCATCGTCGTCCGCTCCCCGTCGTAGATGATGACCGAGCCGTCGTGTAGCTCGTTCATGTTCTCGTCGATCGTCCGCTCTGTGAGCGCGATCAACACGTCCAGTCGGTCGACGACACTCTCGACGCGATCGACGGACGTCCGAACTTTGTAGGCCGTGTATCCACCGCGGATACGCGACGCGAAGTCCTTCGAGGTAAAGACGTGCCGACCTGCCCGCGAGAGTGCCTGGGCAAATATCTTCCCGGTAGAGTCGATCCCATCGCCGGCTTCGCCGCCGATGGCCCAGTTGAGGTCTTCGGGCATTCTAGGCTCGGGTATCCATCGCCCAAGGAAAAACCTTCTGTAAACCGTTGGCACTCTGTGCGTAGTATTTTTGTCTGCCCCGTCGATTGGGGGATTTATACTCGCAATCGAGTTACTATTTCCATCACAGTCGGCGGCGCGACCGAAACCGGCTTGCCGTCGATCCACCAAGCGCCAGCATGGACGACACCGAGTGTCGCGTCGCGGCCGTCCGCGAGGTCGGTCCCGACACGGTGGCGATCGATATCGAGACGCCCGACGGCTTCTCCGCACGGCCGGGGCAGTTCGTCAAACTGACCTTCGAGGTCGACGGCGAGGACGAACCACGCTTCTACACCATCTCCTCGCCCGACGTCGAGGGGACGTTCGAGATCACGGTCGGCATCGATCCCGACGGGACGGTCGCGCCGATCCTCGCCGACCTCGAATCGGGCGACACCGTGACTGTCGCCGGTCCCTTCGGCAGCGATTACTACGAGGACGAGGCACGCGCCGTGGTTCTCGCTGGCGGGCCGGGCGTCGGCCCCGCCGTCGGCATCGCCGAGCGCGCACTCGCCGACGGCAACGAGGCCGCGATCGTCTACCGGGACGATGCGCCGGTCCACGAGGATCGGCTGGCCGAGATCGAGGCCGACGGCGCGTTCCTCCGCGTGCTCGACGCCGACGAGGCCCTGACCGAGGCGACCGCCGACGCGCTCGCGGACGGCGGGCAGCTGTTCGTCTACGGTTTCGCCGACTTCATCGACGCCGCGACCGAAGCGATCGAGGCCGCCGGTGGGACGACCGAGGACGCCAAGATCGAAAACTTCGGCTAGGAGAGATTGTCGACGTGATCGGAGGAGCCAAGACGAAGGCTTTCGAGGTCCGCATTCGCACTGTCACGGCGGCAGATCGAAATGTACACCCAGTTAGTTCAGTCGCGTCGTCTGCTAGCCAATCTCGCAGAAAGTATTTTATCACTCGTATGCCAAGGAATACCATGCGCGAAGTCAGTCGGACGACGCGCCAGCGCATTGCCGACCAACTCCGGGCCGAACCACTTGCTGCGGGTGCGATCGCTCGCGAGTTCGAGATACAGACCAGCGACGCCCTCGATCACGTCGAGCACATCGCTCGCTCGCTGGACGGGACAGACGAGCAACTGCTCGTCGCGCCGCCGACCTGTGAGGAGTGTGGGTTCGACGGGTTCGACAACCTCACGAACCGGCCCAGCCGGTGTCCCGAGTGCAAGAGCGAGGCCGTCGAGGAGCCAGCCTACCGGATCGAGTGAGCGATTTCGGTTCGGGGAGGCCGGCGACTCAGTTCCCCGAAAACCCGATTCTGCTGCCCGACGAGCGGTCGGTATCGTCGTCGCCACCGAGACCATCGACGGTGTAGCCCGGTTCCGTGAGGTAGACGCCGCCGTCCTCGACAGTCACGTCGACTTCGGAGAGTGTCGCGCCTTCGCAGGGACCGAAGTTGCAGTAGCCCGAGTCGGTCTCGAAGGTCGCACCGTGTCTCTCACAGACGAGTTCGTCGTTGCGCAGGGTCGCTCCCGACCCCTTGTCGAGGCGCACGTCTCGCCAGTGCGGACAGTAGTTCTCGAAAGCGACGATGCCGTCGGTGAGGTCGATCAGGAAGGCCTCTTTCGTGTCGCTCCCGTTTGCCATCGTGAACAACACGGTGCCGTCGGTCGGGACATCTGCCACGTCGACGATCCGGGACTCGGCGTCCATACTCGACTCCGCTTTTGTGAGTCGCTGGCTTCAATGCCCCGGTTTCTTCACATATCGACGGTGGGCGCGCCGTGGTGACACTGTGACCGCCGTCAGTGCGTGGCCGCCGCCGAGAGGACGTTGAGACAGTACACACCCCCGATAATGAGGACGATACCGATCACGGCGGCGAGATCGAGTGGCTCCTCGAACACGACGACACCGATTGCGGCGACGCCGACGATCCCAAGCGCCGCCCACGTCCCGTACACGACCCCGATCGGGAGGTCTTTCAGGGTCAGTGAAACCAAATAGAACGCGAGTCCGTATCCGGCGACGACGCCGAGACTCGGGAGCGGGTTCGAGAAGCCATCCGACAGCTTGAGCGCAGTCGTTCCGAAGAGTTCGGACACGATCGCACCGGCGAGCAACAGGTACGGATTCATGCTCGTCGCTACCGCGATCCGGGATGTAATAATTCTGAAACGGGCCGCCACTTGCGTGCCATTGCTCGCTGGGGCGGGGCAGACCAGCACGGAAAGCAGGTGCTCGCGGGCGGAATCCACCCACCTACTAACGACAGGAACGCGGAAGTGACCAACGATGACTGATCTCGGTGAACTGGGCCTGTCGAGCTACGAGGAGAAAGTCTACCGCACGCTGCTGGTGACCGGTGCAGTGACAGCGACGGACCTGTCGGATGCGAGTGACGTTCCCAGAGGCCGGATCTACGACGTCCTCAACGGTCTCGAAGCGCGCCAGCTCGTTCGAACCCAGTCGACCGACCCGACCCGGTACGTCGCAGTGCAGCCAGACACGGCGGTCGAGCGGCTGCTCGCCGAGCGAAGCGCGGAACTCCGGCAGGAGTGGGAACGGTATCGCGATGTCGCAGACGCCGTCCGTTCGAATCTGTTGCCGACGTTGCCGGCCGACGGGAGTGTCTGGCTCGGATCACTCGGGAGCGAGGCGATGCAGACGGCAATGCACGAACACATGCAGACGGCGACGGCGTCGGTTCACGCAACGGTCGGCCCGCCCTACGAGGATGCCCCGTGGGAGACGCTCAAACGGGAGGTCGACGCGTTTTTCGACGGCGCACGACCGGATCTCGACGTCTCACTGCTGGTCAGCGAGCAGGTACTCGAAACGGTGCCGGAGACGCTCTTGGACGTGCCAGCGGATCACGCGCCAGCAGTCCAGGTCAGAGTCGCCCCGGAGCTTCCAGTTTCCTTCGACGTGATCGACCAGACCATCACGACGGTCGACATCCCACATCCGCGCACGGCCGCGGATCGCATCGGCGTCGTCGCGGTCGACGACAGCGACGTCGTCGACGAATTCGAGCGACAGTTTCAGGCGCTCTGGAGTGGTGCCGTCCCGCTCGAATAGCGTTCACCCGCGCCTCCATAGCCAGCCGAACGCTTATCCACGAACCGGGCGAAGCGCCGCCAATGAGCGGTGAGTTGGTGATCTACGGTTCGTATGGGTACACAGGGGACCTGATCGCACAGGAAGCCGTCGACCGCGGCATCGAGCCGCTGCTCGCGGGGCGGGACCGCGACACACTGACCGATCAGGCGATTCGGCTGGGCTGTGACCACGAGGTCATCGCGCTCGACGACCCCAACGAACTCGATTTTTTGCTCGAAGACGCCACCGCAGTCCTGCACTGTGCTGGCCCGTTCGAGCGGACCTACCGCCCGATGGTCGAGTCCTGTCTGCGTACTGGGACTCACTACCTCGACATCACCGGCGAGATCGAAGTGTTCGAGGGGATTCACGACGACGGCGACCGGGCCGCGGAGGCGGGCGTCATGCTCCTGCCCGGTGTGGGCTTCGACGTGGTGCCGACCGACTGCATGGCGGCCCACCTCGCGGATCGACTGCCCGACGCCGACACGCTCGAACTGGCCTTCGACGCCGAGGTTGGCGTCTCGCCGGGGACGGCAAAGACCGTGATCGGAAACCTCGACGCTGGCGGGCGCGTGCGCCGGGACGGGCGCCTCCAGCGGGTCCCCATCGCCCACGAGTCACGAACGGTCGACTTCGGCTGGGGCCGGGACGGCCGCAACGCCGCAGCGATCCCGTGGGGCGACGTGTCGACGGCCTACTACACGACCGGCATCGGCAACGTCACCGTCTACCAATCGATGTCACCGAAGGCCGAGCGCAACATCAAACTGGCCGGGAGGCTCGGGCCGCTACTCGGTCTCGGGCCGGTCCAGTCACTCCTGACGTGGCTGGTCGAGCGCAGCGTCGAGGGACCGGACGCCGAAGAACGGGCCAGCGAGGACGCCTACGTCTGGGGAGCGGCGACGACTGCCGACGGCGAGCGAGCGGTGTCACGCCTCCGAGTGCCCCACACCTACACGACGACCGTCGAAACGGCACTGGCAGCCACAGAGCGCGTCCTCGATGGGGACGCGCCGACGGGCTTCCAGACGCCCGCCGGGGCCTACGGCGCGGACCTGATCCTCGATGTCGAGGGTACCGAGCGCGAGGACGTTGCGTAAGGTGGATCACGCTCGACGGCCGATCCAGTGACATGACCGAGACGATCACGGCCGAGGTGATCCACGTCGTCACGCCCGAGGAACGTGACGAGGCGAACATGCTCGACGAACTCGCGGCGCTGGCCGAGTCGCGCTACGTGGTAGTCTGTCGCGAGGGCGGGACACCCGGTATCCTCGAACGGGTCTGGGCCTTCCTGAAACGCGATCCGATTCGACCGATCACCGTCGTCGTCGACGAGGCCGTCGAGGAGGGTGCCGAGATCACCGCGACCGTCCACGAGACTGAGCTGCCGGGCGTGTACGACGCCGTCGCGGTGGAGTGAGGACAACGGTTTTGCCACTGGGGAGAGCGATAGCAACAATTAAAATGGTTGGCATACCGGTCGCACGACAGCAGTGCGATCGGGTGTACATTGATTTTCAATGGCTACTATAGGCCAGATATGCCCTCCATTCGACAGTTCTCGTGGTTTCCGAACGACGCGCCGACGTGGCTGGACGTGCTGGCCGGGATCGCAGCGGCGGGTCACCTCGTCGGGACCCTCACATCAGGACCGCTCCGCTGGCCGTGGTTCACGGTCGGTTTCGCGGCGCTCGTACTCGCCACGGGACCCGGAGCGAACTCGACGCTGGGTGCGCGTATCGGTGCGTGGTTCACGGCGATCGGACTGGGCGGGCGCATCGTCGCGATACTGAGTTTTGCGGTCGGCGTCTGGCTGACCGATACTGTGGTCGGCATTCCCGAGGAACCCACGAGCAGCATCGTCGCCGGCGTAATGGCTGGCGTCGTCGCGTTCGTCGTCGTTTATCTCGTCTCCGCTGGTAAAGTGGATAGCTGGTCGCGAACCCGAGAGTGAGTAGCGATCACTCGTAACAGCGTTCCTCGACGTGTTCGTCGTACAACCGCCGGAGCAGTTTCGTCATCGGGCCAGTCCCCACGTCGATGCCGTCGACGCTGGCGATGGGGCGGATCTCCCACGTCGAGTTCGTGAGGAAGGCCTCGTCGGCCTCGCGCACGTCTGCGACGGTGTACTCGTCTTCTTCGACGGGGAACCCCTCGGACGCTGCGAGGTCCATCACGACCGAGCGTGTGACGCCGGGCAACAGATCGAGGTCCGCACTCGGGGTCTTCAGGCCCGCTTCAGTGACGAAAAAGAGGTTGCTCGTCGCGCCCTCGACGACGCGGCCCGCGGTGTCGCGAAGCAGCGCCTCGTCGGCCTGATACGCGTCGGTCGCGGCCCGTCTGAGTTCCAGTCTGGCGAGGATGCCGTTGAGATAGTTGTGGGTCTTGGCGTCGGCCGGCAGCGCCTCGCTGGGGATCTTTCGGGTCTTGACCGACTGCACGTCGGCCGGCCCGTCCCACACAGGCTCTCCATCGGTGCCGCCCCGCGGGAGGCCCTTCACGATCACGACGACAGTCGGATCGACCTCGGGCGCAGGCGTCAGTTTGCCGGGCTGACTGCCGCGAGTCACCATCACCTTGACGTAGGCGTCGTCGAGGTCGTTCTCGGCCAGCGTCTCGTCGACGCGCTGGCGCAGGTCGTCGGGCACGGCCTCGCCAAATCCGAGCATCTCGGCGGTCCGCTGAAGCCGTTCGCGGTGGGCCTGCCACTCGAAGGGCGTCCCGCCGTAGGCTCTAATCGTCTCGAAGGCGCCGTCGCCGTACTGGAAGCCCCGGTCGGCGACGCTGACGGTCGCCTCGTCTTCGGGGACCAGTTCGCCGTTTACGTGGGAGTACATTGGAGACAGAAGTTCTCGATCATCGTCTTGCCGCCGTCGGTGAGGATGCTCTCGGGGTGGAACTGGACGCCGACGTGTGGCAGTTCGCGGTGGCGCACACCCATCACGACGCTCGTTTCGGCGTCGTCGATGCTGTCGTCGCCGTGCTGGTCGTCGACCGTGTACGCGGTCTCTTCGAGCACGTCTGGCAGGTCGTCGCGCTCGACGGCCAGCGAGTGATAGCGCCCGACTTCGAGCGGATCGGGCAGGTCTCGGAACACTCCCGCACCGTCGTGGGTCACCGGGGAGGACTTGCCGTGGACGACCGCCTCGGCGTGGCCCACAGGGGCACCGTTGGCGGCACACAGTGCCTGATGGCCCAGACAGACTCCGAGCGTCGGGTATTCGAGGTCTGCGAAGATCGGCATCGAGACGCCGGCCTCGGCGGGTGTGCCGGGGCCGGGCGAGACGACGATGCCGTCGGGATCGAGACGTTCGATCTCTCCCACCGTGATCGCGTCGTTGCGCCGGACGACGACATCGTCGGTGCCGCCGCCGAGGCGCTCGACGACCTCGCCGACGTACTGGACGAGATTGTAGGCAAAGGAGTCGTAGTTGTCGACGACGAGGATCGTCGGCGCGGTCGAGCGGGGCGTCACCGGCACACCTCCACGGTCATCGTGCATCCTCCACGATCATCGCGCACCCTCCACACTCATCTCGGCGCGTTTGCCGAGTGCCTCGTCGACGGCGTTGATCAGCGCCCGGCCCTTCGCCAGCGTCTCCTCGTACTCCCGTTCGGGGACGGAGTCGTGGACGATGCCGGCCCCGACCCGGAGGTAGTACCGCGACTCGTAGCGTACCAGCGTCCGAATGAGAATCGACAGCGTGGCCCGGTCGTCGAATCCGAAGATGCCGATGGAACCGGTGTAGGGGCCGCGGCGCGTCGATTCGAGTTCGTCGATGATCTCCATCGTCCGTGGCTTGGGTGCGCCGGTGATCGTTCCGCCGGGGAAGACGGCGGCGACGGCATCGGCAAGTCCCATGTCGTCGCGCAGGCGACCCTCGACCTTCGAGACGAGGTGCATCACCTCCGAGTAGCGATCCACCCGGCGGTAGTCGGTCACCTCGACGCTCCCGAACGCGCTGACCTTCCCGAGGTCGTTGCGTTCGAGGTCGACGAGCATCGCGTGCTCGGCGCGCTCTTTCTCGTCGCCCAGCAGTTCCGCTTCGAGCGCGTCGTCGGCCGCTGGTGTGTCGCCACGCGGGCGCGTCCCAGCGATGGGTTCGGTCTCGATCCGGTCGCCCTCACGGGAAAGCAGCAGTTCCGGGCTGGCACTGACCAGATCGACGCCGGGGAACTCGACCAGTGCGGAGTAGGGCGCGGGGTTGACCGTCCGCAGCGCGTCGAAGGCTTCGACGGGATGGACCGCCGCGGGCGCGACGAGGCGCTGGGAGACGTTGGCCTGAAAGGTGTCGCCGTCGCGGACGTACTGCTTGACTGCGCGCACGCGGTCGGCGTACGCCTCGGGCGTACAGTCGCTCTCGAAGTGCGCATCGGTCGTGGCTGCGGGGGCCGGTCCGACTGACGGGTCGCCGTCGGTCGCGGTGCGGGCGAGTTCGAGCGCGTGCTGGCGACCGAACTCGTAGGCCAGTGCGGGGCGCTCGAACTCGTCGAGGCGCGGGCAGGCGGTGACGTGCAACGTGACCTCGTCGCCGCGGGGTTCCTCCCACGCAGCGATCCGGTCGTAGGTCCCGATCTGAAGACGCGGGAGCGCGCGGTCGCGGGCGGTCTCGGCCGGCAGCGCTTCGAGTTCGCGAACGATGTCGTAGGAGAGCCACCCGATCACGCCACAGGGGAAGGGGACGGCACAGTCACCGCGGGCGAGACCGTCGCGGTCGACAGCGTCGGCGAGTGCTGCGAGCGAGTCGCCCTCGCCGGGCCGGACTTCGACGAAGTCCGCCGGGGCCGTCGCGAAGTAGCCCCAGCCAGACTGGCCGCCAGTGGTCCCGAGGTAGACTCCGCCGGCGCTGTCCCCGTCGCGTGCCCGCCGGTAGGCGAGAAACGGGTCGTCGACGGTGATCGTGACTTCGACTGGGACGCGCGCCTTCGGGTCGGCGTCGGTAGCGACCGACAGGAACGACTCCCGGTCGGTGACGACGGTCGGCATTACGGCGATGTAAGCGAGGGGCGGATAATTCCCTTGCGGTCGACGGTGACGCTGTCGATGGCGACTCGTCTAGTGCTGTGTTCGGTCGACGAGTCGAGAGAGACGAGACAGCCAGCGGCGTCGGACGGCGTCTCGCAGGGAGGGACCGACGGGCGTCTACCCCGTGGTGACGATCGTCGGACACACGGACGAGGGTGTCAGAACGACTTCGCCTGTTCGATCCAGCCCGAGATACGGTTGGGCGAGAGATCGGTCGCCTCGGCCAGTTCCTCGGCGTCGGCGACCGCGAGATCGGAGACCGTCGAGACGCCGGCGTTCTCCAGCCGTTCGGCGTAGGCCGGCCCGACGCCTTTGATCTCGGTGACGGCGGCGTCCGTCTCCGGGGTGGCCGCGGCGTCGGCCGTCTCGTCCTCGTCGTCGGCCGGTGCTTCGGTCTCGGTTTCCGCTGTCGCCGCCTCGGTCTCGGCTTCTTCAGTCTCGGTTGCTTCGGCCTCGTCGATTCGGTCGGCCACGTCGTCCGCGTCCGCTGCGGGCGCGTCGGTGGTCGACTCGACGGTCGACGACTCGTCGTGCGGTTCCCCTGACGTGTCGGTCTCGGTCCCCTTGACGGCGTCCTCCGACTCGGTCGATGGCTCGCGCTCGACGGTCACGTCGACGTCTTGCGGGGCGCTCGTGCCGGTGGAGGGCGACCCCGAAGCGTCGAGCCCGAGAGCCGATTTCAGTTTCTGCAACAGGCCCATGTCGTCTGCTACTGGACGCCGACACTTAACACCTTCCGGGTTACTGCCGGGTGCTCACAGTCGCTCGCGCAATGCCTCGTTCATCCGCTCGACCGGCGCGGTCTCGCCCGTCCAGCGTTCGAAGGCTTCGACACCCTGAAACAGGAGCATCCACGCGCCGTCGACGGTCGTCGCACCGACGGCGGCAGCGTCCGACAGGAGGCGCGTCTCGATGGGCGAGTAGACCGCGTCGAGGACCGCCAGATCACCGTGGAGCGCCCCGGCGGGCACCGGCGTCGCGTCCTCGTCCATCCCGACGCTGGTACAGTTGACCAGTACGTCGGCGTCGGCCAGCAGGTCGCCGAGGTCGTCGAGTCCGTGGCCGCTGGCGTCGGGGACCGCCGCGGCCAGTTCGTGGGCCGTCTCGACGGTTCGGTTGGCGATACGGACGGTCATTCCCTCGTCTGCCAGTCCGAACGCGACGGCGCGACCGGCACCGCCGGCACCGACGACGACCGCCGTCCCCTCGATGGCAACGTCGTGCTCTCGGAGCGCGCGGACCGCGCCGACGGCGTCGGTGTTGTACCCGCGTGGCTCCGACCCGGTCAGGTCGACCGTGTTGACCGCGCCGATACGTTCGGCCAGCGGATCGGGATCGACCGCGTCCAGAACGTCCTGTTTGAACGGAATGGTGACGTTGAGTCCGTCGATCCCGAGCGTCTCGGCCGCCTCGATGGCCGCGGCCGCCTCGTCTTGCGCCGGTTCGAAGGTGACGTAGCGGGCGTCGATCCCGAGTGCTTCGTAGGCCGCTTCGTGCATCGGCGGCGACAGCGAGTGTCCCACCGGATTGCCGATCAGACCGAAGACGTGCATACCCGAACTGCCAGCCCCAGCGGATATGAAAGGTGTGTTCTCGGTGGGCGACAGCGAGAGCCAGACCGGGCGGCGAACCTGACCGGACGGACTTTCGCAAGCTTTTCACGCCGACCTATCCAGCTATCGCCTAGTGAGTCGCCTTCGTCACCCACTGGTACAGATCGCCGCCACGGCGCTGCTGACAGCGCCCTGGACGTCGATCTTCACCTACAATCGGCTGGTCGAGTACCGAGTGCTTCAGGGAGCGCCGATCCACCTCGGAACTCTCCCCGAGGTCGCGGTGACCGGCATCGCCGTCCTCGGCGCGTCGTTCCTGCTGGCCTGGGGCGCAGAGACCGCCGAGAAGGACGTACCCCGCGCGTTCGCCATCGCCGTGCTCGCGGTGCTCGCGGTCGCACCGGAGTACGCCGTCGACGCGCTGTACGCCTGGAACGCCGGTGCCGGCGGGGCGGGCACGGCGGCCTGTGGCGAACTGACAGCAGCACAGATCGAGGCGCAGGCGACGCCGCTCGCGGAGGCCTGTCACAGCGCCAACCTCGCCGTGGCGAACATGACCGGTGCGAACCGAATCCTCATCGGGATCGGCTGGGCCGGCATCGCGATCTTCACCGTCTGGCGCGCCTTCGATACCAAGGACCCAGCCGTCGAGAACCGCGACGGGTGGCTCGGCGACGCCGTCACGCTTCATCGCGACATCGCAACCGAGATCACGTTCCTCTTTGCCGCGACGATGTGGGCCTTCCTCGTGCCACTGGGTGGGGGCATCGACGCCACGGACACGGTCGTCCTCGTCGGTCTATACGTCGCCTACATCGCCCTGATCCTCAAGTCCGACATCGAACACGACGAAGAACAGGTCGGCGTGCCCCGGTATCTCCAGCAGTGGTCCCTGCCGTGGCGACCGATCGCCGTGCTGGCGCTCTTTGGCTACTCGGGGACGATGATCTTCACCGCCGTCGAGCCGTTCGCTCACGGACTCGAAGCGATCGGGCTGCAAAACGGCATCCCCGAGTTCTTCATGATCCAGTGGATCGCCCCACTGGCGAGCGAATCACCGGAACTGATCGTCGTCGCCGTGCTGGTCAACAAGGCCCGCTCGACTGCGGGCTTCAACGCCCTGATCTCCTCGAAGCTGAATCAGTGGACGCTGTTGATCGGGACGCTCGCAGTGGTCTTCTCGCTCGCCGGCGGGAGCTACGGCGTGTTGCCGTTCGACCAGAAACAGGCCGCCGAAGTCTGGATCACGGCCGCCCAGTCGTACTTCGCGCTGGCGATCCTCTGTAACTTCGAGATCAGCATCAAGGAGTCGATCGTCCTCTTTGGCCTGTTCATCTCGCAGGTCCTGATCGAGTTCGTCCTCATCCGCGAGTGGCTGGCGTTGCCCTTCGACAGCTACGAACTCCTGCTTGCCTACACCGCCGTCTATCTCGTCGCCGGGACTGCACTGATCATCAGACGGCGTCGCTCGGTCAAACTCCTGTTCGGGCTGGCAGCCGACACCGCACGTGACGCGCTCGGACGAGAGACCGTCCACAGAGAGTTCGCGGACTGATGCTCGCCATCGTCGTCTCCGAGGCGGACAGTGCATCGGTCCACATCGGCGAGCACCTGCGCGACCTCGTCGCGTGGGACACTCACCACGACGACAGCCGTCCCGACGGCGAGGGCGGCGGCACAGTCTACCGCCGTGGGGGAGTCGAACTGCGGACGTTCGAGGAGATCCATCTCGATCTCGACGGGGTCGCCGACACCTTTGGCACCGTCGACGATGGTCCCGAGCGCACGGTCGATCTACTCGCCTTTGCCTCCCGACACGCCGGCGAGACTGGTCCGCTCCTGACGGCCCATCACACCGGCAACTTCGGGCCGGCGGAGTTCGGTGGATCGGACGGGACGCTCGCCCGCGCCTGTCCCAACGCCCAGCGGCGGGTGTTCGAGGCGCTCGACGAACACGCCCCCGAGGGCTACGAGGTCGGACTGGAGTGTACCCACCACGGCCCGAGCGCGGTCGGCGTCCCGTCGATGTTCGTCGAAGTCGGCAGCGACGAGGCCCAGTGGGACGACCCGGCGGCCGCACGCGCAGTCGCGCAGGCGATCCTCGCACTCGACGCTGTCGAGGCCGACGCACCACGGGAGAACGGCGCTCGCCGTCACCTCGTCGGCTTCGGCGGCGGCCACTACGTCCCCCGATTCGAGCGCGTCGTCCGGGAGACCGACTGGGCCGTCGGCCACGTCGGTGCCGACTGGGCACTGGACGCGATGGGCGACCCCACAGAGCACGAGGACGTGATCGAGCAGGCGTTCACCGAGAGCGCCGCCGAGTACGCCCTCCTCGAAGCAAACCGCCCGGGGCTACGCGAGACCATCGAGGAACTGGGCTATCGCGTCGTCGACGAGACGTGGGTCCGCGAGACCAGTGGTGTCCCGCTCAGTCTCGTCGAACGGCTGGAGGCGGCGATCACGACGGTCGACGACGGACTCCGGTTCGGCACACGAGCGACAGAGTACGACGGCGAGTTCGTCGTCGCGCCGATCGGGACGGACCTGCTGGCTCGTGCAACCGGGATCGACCGCGCGGCCACCCGCGCGGCAGTCGCCGAGACCGCAATCGCCTTCGGCACCGAACAGAACGGAACCGAGGTCGTCGGCCCGCTGGCGCTGTCGAGTGACGCCGACCACGAACAGATCGTCGACGAACTCGTGGCCGTGCTGGGCCAGTCCTACGATTCGGTCGAACGAGCGGGCGAGACCGTCGTCGCCCGTGAGACGGCGTTCGACCCGACTCTCGCACGCGATCTGGGTGTCCCCGAAGGACCGAAGTTCGGCCGACTGTCGGCCGGCAACGCGGTCGAGATCGACGGCGAGGAGATCACGCCGGACGAAGTGATCCGGGAGCGAATCGACGAGTTCCCGGTTCGAAACCCGCAAGAACAGTAAGGCGAGAGTACCGCCGCTTTCGCCCGATACAGCCGAATACGTCAGCCAGAAGTCAGACATCAGGGGAACACTAATAAGTGCTCGTTTGTTATCGGCGTTCAAATTATGGACTCCATAATCGACGACGCGATCGACGAAGCAGAGGCCGAGGCGGACGAGTCGGCCCCTGCCGAGCAAGCGTCGGACACCCAGAACAACACCACCCCAGACGCGACGAACACGTCGGGCACGATGACGGACGAGGAACTGGCCGACGTGGTCAAAGACCTCGAAACGAAGATCACCGTCGTCGGCTGTGGCGGTGCGGGCGGCAACACCGTCACCCGCATGATGGAAGAGGGCATCCACGGCGCGAAGCTCGTCGCCGCCAACACGGACGCCCAGCACCTCGCCGACGAAGTCAAGGCCGATACCAAGATCCTGATCGGCAAGAAGCGCACCGGTGGTCGCGGTGCCGGCTCGGTCCCCAAGATCGGCGAGGAGGCCGCACAGGAGAACATCGAAGACATCCAGCAGTCCATCGACGGCTCCGACATGGTGTTCGTCACCGCTGGACTCGGTGGCGGGACCGGGACCGGTGCCGCCCCCGTCGTCGCACAGGCCGCACAGGAGTCCGACGCCCTGACCATCTCTATCGTCACTATTCCGTTCACTGCCGAAGGCGAACGCCGCCGCGCCAACGCCGACGCCGGTCTCGAACGCCTGCGTGCCGTCTCCGACACCGTCATCGTCGTCCCGAACGACCGCCTGCTCGACTACGCCCCCTCGATGCCGCTACAGGACGCCTTCAAGATCTGTGACCGCGTCCTGATGCGCTCGGTCAAGGGCATGACCGAACTGATCACCAAGCCCGGACTGGTCAACGTCGACTTTGCCGACGTTCGCACGATCATGGAGAACGGTGGCGTCGCGATGATCGGTCTCGGGGAGTCCGACAGCGAGAACAAGGCCCAGGACTCGATCCGCTCTGCGCTTCGCTCGCCGCTGCTGGACGTGGAGTTCGACGGCGCGAACTCCGCGCTCGTCAACGTCGTCGGCGGTCCCGACATGTCCATCGAGGAGGCAGAAGGCGTCGTCGAGGAGATCTACGACCGCATCGACCCCGACGCTCGCATCATCTGGGGTGCCAGCGTCAACAACGAATTCGAGGGCAAGATGGAGACCATGATCGTCGTCACGGGCGTCGAAAGCCCACAGATCTACGGCCAGAGCGAGGCCGAACGCGAGAAGGCCGCCCAGCAACTCGGCGAGGATATCGACTACGTCGAGTAAGCGACGTAATCGCCATCGTCTCTTTTCTGTCTGCTGGCACCAGAGCCACTGGACCGGTCACCGAAGGTGCTCGGTCACATCACAATATAGAAAAGCCCGGGGTGGCTACCGGTCGCCATGGACGTACCCTACGATCTCACCTCGTACGTGCGGGTGCTCAAACTCGCCAGCACCCCCTCTTGGGAGGAGTTCTCCCGCGTCGCCCTCATCGCGGGGGCCGGCATCGTGCTCGTCGGACTGATCGGATTCGTCATCTTCGTGCTAATGTCAGTCGTTCCCGGCTCCACGCCGGCGTGATACTATGGGAATCTACGCAGTCAAAACCACGGCCAGTCAGGAACGTACCGTCGCGGACATGATCATCAGTCGCGAGGAAGACTCGATCCACGCGGCGCTCGCCCCGGATTCGCTCACCAGCTACGTCATGGTCGAGGCCGACGACGCCAGCGTGTTCGAGCGGATCTTAGACGAGATCCCCCACGCCAACGGCGTCGTTCCCGGGGAGTCCTCGCTCACGGAAGTCGAGCACTTCCTCTCGCCGAAACCCGACGTGGAAGGGATCGCCGAAGGCGACATCGTCGAACTCATCGCCGGCCCGTTCAAAGGCGAGAAGGCACAGGTCCAGCGCATCGACGAAGGCAAGGACCAGGTGACCGTCGAACTGTACGAGGCGACGGTTCCCATTCCGGTGACGGTTCGCGGGGACCAGATTCGCGTGCTGGATTCGGAAGAACGGTAAGCATCCGCCGAGCAGAGCGAGGCGGTTCACTCGACCGAACGGAGTGAGGTCGAGCTTTTTCGCCCACGTTTTTCAAGGAGTGGTGGCGAGCGAAGCGAGCCTCCCGACGCAGAAAAAGGTGGTTGTGCAAAGACCAGGTGACCGTCGAACTGTACGAGGCGACGGTCCCGATTCCGGTGACAGTACGTGGCGACCAGATCCGCGTGCTGGATTCGGAAGAATGGTAAGAGAGCATTCGGCGACGGAGTCGCCGATTCACTCGATCGAGCGTAGCGAGATCGAGCCTTTTTCACCCATGTTTTTCAAGGAGTGGTTCGGGAGCAAAGCGACCGAACCCGACGCCGAAAAAGATGGTGGCGAAAAAGCAATTTTGACCGATCCTCGGATTAAGGGGGCAGTGCGGAGACCGTCGGGACGATGGCAGCGATACGGACACGTGGACTGACCAAGGAGTTCGGGGATGTCGTCGCCGTCGACGACCTCGACCTCGTCGTCGAGGAAGGCGAGGTGTTCGGGTTTTTAGGGCCGAACGGGGCAGGCAAGTCGACGACGATCAATCTCCTGTTGGATTTCATCCGCCCGACGAGCGGGTCGGTCGAAGTACTCGGACACGATGCAGGGACCGAGCCGGCGACGATCCGCGAGCGGGTCGGCGTCCTCCCTGAAGGGTACGGCTTCGACGATCCCTTGACGGGCCGAGAGTATCTCGACTGGGTGATCGAGACCCGCGACGCGGGTGACGATCCAGACGAACTGCTCGAACTGGTCGGGCTGGCAGACGACGCCGACCGGATGGCGAAGTCGTACTCCAAGGGGATGCAACAGCGCCTCTCGCTGGCGATGGCGCTGGTCGACGACCCAGAGATGCTGCTGCTCGACGAGCCGACGACCGGACTCGATCCCAACGGCATCCAGCAGATGCGATCGATCATCCGAGCGCGGGCCGAGGCGGGGACGACCGTCTTCTTCTCCAGTCACATCCTCTCGGAGGTCGAGGCGGTCTGTGATCGGGTCGGCGTGATGAACGAGGGAAAGCTCGTCGCGCTCGACAGCATCGAGCAGTTGCGCGAGAACGCCGGTGGGCAGGCGACGATCCGACTCGAATGTGCCTCGCAACCGAGCGGGCTGGGCGTCGAAGCACTGGACGGGGTCGCCTCGACCAGTGTCGAGGCGGAGACGCTCGTGGTGAACTGTCTCGATCCGAACGTCAAAGTCGACGTGGTAACCCACGCCGCCGAGCGTGCGACGATCACGGACATCACGTCCGAGACGGTGTCGCTGGAGTCGCTGTTCAACGATCTGACCGGTGGTGGTCGTGACGGCGAGCGGGCCGACGGCGAGACGGGTGCCAGCGAGCCGGCAGGCGACGAGCAGGAGGTCCCACAGTGAGCGTTCGCTCCGTCGCGACGAAGGACTTCAGGGGTGCGCGCCGGTCGCGGTCGCTGTGGGCCGTCGCAACGCTGCTCGGTCTGCTCACTGCACTGCTCGGTTACAGTTACGATGCCTATCAGGCGACGGCGCTGGAGACGTTTCAACGGCTGTTCGCCCAGCTCGTGCTCCTCTTGATGCTGTTGCTACCGATCGTGGCGCTGGTCGCGAGCTACATGTCTATCGCCGGCGAGCGAGAGAGCGGCGGCATCAAGTTCCTGCTGAGCGTGCCCAACACCCGCCGTGACGTGTTTCTCGGGAAGCTGCTCAGCCGGCTGGGGATCGTCGCTGCAGGCATCGTCTTCATGGTCTTGACCACAGTGGCAGGTGCCTACGCCCGCAACGGCGTCCTCCCGCTCGAAGTGGTACTCGGTGTACTCGCGATGACGCTGCTGTACGGCAGCGTCTTCGTCTCGATCGCCGTGTCGGTCTCGTCGGCGGTGGCAGCACGGAGCCGCGCCATCGCTGCCGCAATCGGCTCGTACTTCGTGCTCGTCCTGCTGTTCGTCGTGCCGGGACTCAGCGTCTTCACGATCGCCCAGTGGGTCCACCGAACGCTGCTTGGCTTCGAGGCGAACCTCGACCTGTACAACGCAGTCACGTACGTCAGCCCGCTGACGGCCTACCGGATGGGGACGAACATGTTCTTGCCCGAGGGGATGGAGCAGCGCGTCTTCCAGCGGGCGGCGGATGCCAGCGGTGACTTGCCGGTGTATCTCTCCGAAGAAGTCTCGCTGCTGGTCTTTGCCGTCTGGCTCGTGGTCCCGCTCGTGTTCGGATACGTGCGATTCCGGGGGGCGGATCTCGAATGAGTCCCGCCCTCGAAGCACTCACCCGGCGTAGCAAGATCGGTGCGGGGCTGGTCGTACTGGGCGTGGTCCTGCTGCTCGTTCCGTCACTGGCACCCGTCCAGCAGGTCCTGTACCACCAGACCGACGCCGGTACGACCGAGAACGAGACGACGCTGGAACGAGAGGGGTACACGGTCGTCGAGTACGAGAACCTCTCCGACCGAGGGCAGGAACTGTACGTGCAGGCGCTGCGTCACGGCGGTGAGACGACGGTTCCACTCGGACAGGGAGCCAGTGAGTTCCCGTATCCGACGGCGACCGACCTCGCCGAGTTCGAGCGCTACAGCGAACGTGAGCGTGCCCAGTCGGTCGTGATCGAGCGCCCGGAGCACAGCGACCTCCCGGCGGCCGACGAACCGCTCCGGGCCGCCGAGTACCGTGCGCGAGAGGAGCCAGCCGGTGAGGAGGAGACGCCGGCGACACCGAGTGCCGCCGAAGTCCAGAAACTCCGTGAGGAGATCGCACGCTACGACGTGATCAGGACCCGGACCGGCGAGCCACCGCTCGGTGGCACCCAGCATCTACTGCGACTGGCGGCACTGCTCGCGGGTGTCGTCGCGATCGGGACCGGCGGCTATCTGCTCTCGACGCACTGAGGAAGGCGGGTCGATTCAGGCTCGGTTCTCGTTACCTTCGAGGCGGTCGATGACCTCGCGAATGTCGGCGACCTCCTCGATACTCTCTTTGACGTTCTCCCGGCGTCGGACCTCCGACGCGTCGGCGTCGTAGGCCCGGACGTACTCGGCGCGACTGTGTTCGTCGAACGCGTGTCGGATCGCGAAGTAGCCGTCCGGCAGGACGGCACCGCAGACTTTGCATTCGATGCGGTCGTGTTCGGTCGACTGGTGAACGATCAGGTCTTCCACGCGGTCGAAGACTTCCCCGTCGGCGTCGATAGCACACTCCCAGCGTGGCATTGTCGGTTGACACGAGAGGGGGGCATAAAAACGTTCGTTAGCATCGCGAGACCGCCACTGGGCGGACCGTTGCGGAGCGAGTCACTGCTCGTTTGCGGCGTCGAACTGTAGCTGACCTCGACCGTCGGTGAGTGTCGCCGGTCGCTGGCCGTCAGCGTCGTCGATATCCCGCAGGATCGCGTAGAACCGCCGGTCGTTGACGTAATCACACACGAAACAGAGGGTGCTCCACTGGTCGAGACCGAGAGTCCCGACGGTGGTCTCGGCGGCGTCGAACACGTCTTCGTCCCACCACATCGGGCCGCCACTCGACTGAGACCTGTACTCGCCGGGACAGAGGTATTTCACCGGGCTTGCCCAGTACTCCTGGTCGATACCGAAGAACCATCGATGCTGGTCGTCGATCCCGACTGCATCGACGATCGTCGCCCCGAGTTCCGCGAGGCTCCGGTCGCTTCCGACCGCGATGTCGCGCCAGAACGGTGCCGTCGCGTCCTGGGCCTTGACTCGGAAGCGATAGACCGTCATACCACGATAGTGCTGTCCGTCGTTGTATGTATGCTTCGGTCGCGGCGATCCTGTCGTCTCGTTCACGTGTCCGTGCCCATGCGGGACGTGCTGAATCGATCGACGGCGAGCGGTGAGAGCGGGGCCCTATCACGCCGAAAGCTGTCGCCGTCTATCTGGCCGACGGTACGACAGCGTGGGTCGATCCAGTAAGTGACACCGTCGCGTGTCAGAGTGGTTGCCACGCGGAAGACAGATCGTCGGCGGTGAGATGCCACCGCTGCTGGAAGCGCCCGTCACGATGCCTGACTTCGACGATGCCGTCGAAGATCGAGCGGACCAGATCGACCAGTGGATCGTCGATAGGCACCGAGAGATGAAAGTGTCCCATCCCGGAGACGGCGCTGATCCGCTGGGTGACCGTCCGCAAGAAGCGGAAGAACGCCTCTCGCTCGTAGTGCTCGAACAGTGGCAAGAGGGCGTCGAATCCGAGCCTGAGCCATCCCGGTTCGCGATGGGTCGTCGTCTGGACGAACTCCAGTACGTCGTCGGCGATGGTACAGCCGAGTTCGGTGAGACTGTCGCTCTCGACCTGACTCGCGAAGGGGTCGGGAGTCGGCGGCGCGGCCGCACTCCGGGCGAGCATCGAGTGGCGCACGACCGCGGCGGTGCCGGGTGGCATCTCCCGAGGGGACTGTCCGAACCGTCGTTCGACACCCGCGTCGTTGCGGCCGAGCAAGACGAGCAGTCGCCGCCGTGACGGCGTGTCCGCGCCGAACAGCTGTCGGGAGACACGGTCGTGGGCGGCAGGTGGTGCGATACCGACGACGAGGAAATTACAGCCACGCTCTTCGAGCGAGCGAAGCGCGTCGTCAACGTCGTCGTCCCCGGGCGGGAACTCGTGGACACCATCGGTCATGAGCCACCGGATTCCTGTGTTATATACCTGTCACCCGCACAGTATTTAAACTGTCGATGCGTCAAATAATCAGCACGTGCTGTCGAACGGGCGCTGACAGCGCACACTGGTCCCACGAGTCCGGGCGTCGTAATACTGCCGGCTGTACGTCTGTGAAGGATTTTGCGACCCCGAGTCGCGAATCTCTTGAAACAGTTACAGCAGACAGTATAAGTCGAATAGTAATCCCTATCTGTCGCGTCGCAGTATCGCCGGCACGTGACTGGGTACCGGGTGGATATGCACGTGAAAGTACTCGACGAGCACGTCGTCGAGCGTGCGAAAGCCCGCGGACTGGACGCGCTGGTCTACGCGCCACACTTCACTCGATACCCCGAGATCCGTCGCCGTGCAGCGCACTTTTCCGACGAGGAACTGACGGTGTTTCCCGCCCGCGAACTGTTCACCGGAAGCTGGCAACAGCGCCGTCACGTGCTTGCGATCGGTCTCTCCGACCCGGTGCCCGACTTTCTGACCCTCGACGGAACGCTCGCGGAACTGGACCGGCAAGGTGCGGCCACGCTCGTTCCCCATCCCCAGTTCCTCAACGTCAGTCTCGGCCGTGCGGACATTCGCGAGTACCGCGACCAGATCGACGCGGTCGAAGTGTACAACCCGAAACACTGGGCACATCACAACCGTCGGGCACGAGCGCTCGCCAGCGATTTCGAGATCGAACCGTTCGCCTCCTCGTACGCACACGTCCGCGGGACGGTCGGCGAGGTGTGGGTCGAGTTCGAACGAGACATCGACGGTCTCGATGCGTTCGTCACGGCACTCGAAGACGAAGCCCCGCGCCGGGTGTTCCATCGTGATGGACTGAGCCACAGCCTGCGCTGTGGGGTCGAGTTCTGCCATCTGGGCTACGAGAATAGCTGGTCGAAACTGGATCGACTCTTCTTGCAGGGGACCGAGCCGACCCATCCCAATCACGTCGCCTACGGTGGGCAGTTCGACGACGTGAAGGTCTACTGAGACTGTCGGCTGCAAGTCGGGAACGAATGTGGTCCCGTGGGACGGACCGCTCGAAACGGGAACGGCCAACAGTACGAGTCGGTCACAGCGCCCCGGTCAGGCGAGACCGACGAACTGCACGACGGGAGCCGGAATGTACTGTGGAAGGACGTGGACGAGGACGATGGCGACGGCGATCTCGAACACCGTTACAGCGACGGTGACTATCTCGGCGTGGTCGCTGGTCGTGGTCACGCCGGTCGGGGAGCCAAACTCCTCGTCCCACAGCGGATAGAACAGTGCGATACCGCGTCGGGAGCCGAAGTAGTCGAGTGCGTAGTGAGTGACGACACCGAGCCACACCCAGTCGAGGTTCCCGAAGTACACCGGGTAGGCGGCGATGATCGCCAGCACGGGAAGATTGTGCAGGGTCTTGCGGTGGCGACCGAAGGCGGTGTCCACGTCGGGAAAGAGCGCGCCCAGAATCACCGGCACCGACACCTCGGCGATGGTCACGAACGTCTCCACGTCGCCCGACGGCTGGAGGACGTAGCCCAGACCGATGCTCAACAGGGCCGCGTTCAACACGTGCCCACGTTTGTTCATGCAGTGGAGGCTAGACAGCGACCGGCATAACGATGGGCGGTTTCCAGTCACTGATCACCTGACGGGAGCGCCGGCCGGCGGCGTGCTATCGGCGCGTCTGGACGGCGTCGAACAGGTCGGACAGTGCCTGCTCGGCGATGTGTCGCTTGACGGTCGTCCGGTCGCCGTCGAACACGTAGCGCGAGACCGTCGTCGTCGAGTCACCACTCCCCCACGGGGCGGCGTAGGCGACGCCGATGTACGCCGTGCCGACCGGCGTCGCCTCGCTCCCGCCGGCCGGGCCGGCGACGCCCGTCGTCGCGACGCCCCACGTGGTATCGGCGGTGTCTCTGACTGCCCGTGCCATCTGGCGAGCGACCGGTTCGCTGACGGCACCCTCGGCGTCGAGCGTCTCGCGGTCGACCGCAAGCAGGTCCCGTTTGGCGTCGTAGGAGTAGGTGACCAGCGAGCGGTCGAAGTAGTCACTCGACCCCGGCACGTCCGTGAGCAACGACCCGATCAGACCGCCGGTACAGGACTCGGCGACGGCGACGGTCGCCTCGGTCTCGCGCAACGCGTCACCGACACGGGCCTCGATCGCATCCTCGGCAGGATCGTCTGGCATGGCCGGATGTTGGGCGGACGGTGAGATAACGGTTGGTTCAGCGGTGAGGGTGTCGTCGACTTCTGGTGGGCAACTGGTCACTGAGGCGACCAGTTATCCGTCGGCGACGCCAAGCGGCGGTATGGCCTACCGCACGACGATCGGCTGGTCGTTGCTCACCTCCGGCATCGTCACACTGATACTGGGCTTTCTCCCGATGGGGGACCTGTTCTGGGGCACGCTGCTTGTGGTCCTCGGAATCGTGGTGTTGCTGATCCGCCAGTGACGGCCAGCGTGGCGTAGACACTGGGTGACGGTAGCGCGGTGCGGACAGAAAGACCGACGGGGGTCGACGTATATCGTCGGATATGGACTACGAGACGCCCCAGTTCTTTCGAGTGATCCAGTACGCTCGACGGGCCGACCGGGACGTGATCGACATGGTCTCTGGGAGTCCCGACTGGGACCCACCGGCGGGACTGCGGGACGGGCTGCGCGACTACGCCGACCTCGAGGCCGACGACTACCAGTATCCGCCAAGCGTCGGCCTCACGCAACTGCGCGACCGGATCGCTGCCCGCCGCGGCGTCGCGCGCGACCGTGTCGTCGTCACGAACGGCACGGGCGAGGCCAACCACCTCGCGATGGTCGGCGGACTGGAACAGTTCTCGGGCGAGGAAGTCCTGTTGACCGATCCGATGTATCCCTACTACGCCGGGCGGGCGAACTTCCTCGACGCCGACATCGGCTTCGTTCCGGTCGATCGCGGCGGCCACCTCGACCCGGAGCGCCTGCGCGAACGGGCGAGCGACGAGACGGCGGTGATCGTCGTCAACAGCCCGAACAACCCGACCGGAGCGGTCTACGACGCCGACGCGATGAAAGCGTTCGTCGACATCGCCCAAGCCAACGACGCGCTGCTGGTCTCGGACGAGGTGTACGACCACTTCGACTACACCGGCCGGTTCGCGTCGGCACTGGACACCGACTCGCCCAACGTCGTCGCCACGAACGGCTTCTCGAAGTCGATGGCGATCACCGGCTTCCGAGTGGGCTATGCCGTCTTTCCGCCCGAAGACGGTCCGACGGGCGACCTGCTGGACCGCGCTCGCACCCGCCACATGCTGACGAACGTGGCCGGGTCACGTCCCGCCCAGTACGCCGTCCTGCGGGCGCTCCAGACCACCGGGCCGGCGTACTACGCCGACGTGCGCGACCGGCTTACCGACCGCGTCGACACCTTCTGTGCGGCCCTCGACGCAGCCGGCGCGGAGTACGACCGCCCCGAGGGAGGGTTCTACGTGATGGCTCGCTTCGATGGATACCCCGGCAGCTTCGACCACTGCTACGAACTGATCGACGAGGCCGGCGTCGCCGGAATGCCCGGCGAAGCGTTCGGTGACTCCCGCTCCGAGTGGTTCCGGTTCGCGCTGGTGACGCCGCGGGTGAGCGAGGCCGCGGATCGGCTGGCCGAGTTCTTCGCGTGATCAGGTCACGTCCCACACTCACCCCCGGATGACGTTCGATTCGAGGTCCCGCGGGTAGTAGGTCAGGAAGTCGATGCCGTCCTCGGTGATGGCGACGGTGTCGGAGTGTCGATAGCCCGCGGTGTCGGTGTACAGCCCCGGTTCGATGGTGTAGACGTGGCCCGGTTCCATCTCGGCGTCCGACCCCCTGTCGATGTAGGGCGGTTCGTGGCCGTCCATGCCGATGTTGTGGCCGACGTGGTGGCGTGCGAGGTCGGTCACGCCCTGTTCCTCGAAGTAGTCCCAGACGGCCTGATCGACGTGGCTGACGGGGACGCCCGGTCCCATGGCGTCGAAGGCGACCTCCTGCGCCTCGACGGCGAGGTCGAAGTAGTGTTCCTGTTCGTCGCTGACCTCGCCGACGAACATCGTCCGTTCGAGTTCGGAGTAGTAGCCGTCGATGTTCGCTGTCGCGCCAGTGACCAGCACGTCACCTCGCGAGAGCCGTTCGTTCGGCGTGTGGCCGTGGGGCAGGGCCGTCTCCGCGCCGCTGATGTAGCCCGCGTGGACCGGCCCGTCGCCGCGGGTTCGGACGGCGTACTGCGAGCCGAGTGTATCGAGCATCGCCCGGGAGGCCTCCATCGAGGCACGCTGACTGACCGTCGCCGGGTGGGCACCGACTTCGGTGTGATCGGCGAGGGAGCGGTGGCCGAGGTTCGCCCAGCGCGCCGACTCGCGGATCAGATCGATCTCGGCGTCGCTCTTTGCCTCCCGCATCGTCGGCACCCACTCGATGCCCTCCTCGTCGACCGCACAGAAGTCACTGAGTGGCGGGCCGTCGTAGCCCATCACGCCGGGCGCGCCGTCCGCGTCCGCGACGACAGTCTCGACGCCCATCTCGGCCAGCATCTCGCTCACCGTCTCGATTGGGCCGCCACCGGGGTAGTCGAAGTAGCTGTAGACCGCGTCGATGCGGGGCGTCGGCCTGACGCGTTCGACTTCCAGCCGCGGGACGGTGATCGCGACGCGCTCGGGCGAGACTGCGAGGGCGACCGGCCGCTCGGTCTGAATGTGGTGAAAGCCGGTCAGGTACTCGATGCTGGTCGCGTCGAACCAGACGGCGGCGTCCGCGTCGGTGGCCCCGAGTCGGTCGCGGACCGCGTCGAGCCGAGACTGGAACTCGCCTGCAGGTAGTTCGGTCGGCATACCACCCGAATGGACCGGACGGGGTAAAAAGCGACGGCGAGGGAAGTCGTCGCCACACACCGACCGCGATCACGCGAGCGAGTCGGTGCCAGCGATCCCCTCGCGGACGTGGACGGCGTCGACGAAGCCGGCGTTCGCCCAGCCGAGGGCGGCAAAGCGGTGCGTGCCGTCCGCGTCCACGTCCTCGGCCAGCGTCCCGCCCGGCAGTGTCTCGGCCTGCATCTCGGCCAGCAGGTCGTCCCCGAGTTCGGTACGCCCGACGGCGTACAGCGTCGCCGCGAGCGTGAACTCTTTGGGAAGCCAGTAGCTGTCACAGGCCTCGTAGCTCGCGACGAAGTGCTCGACGAGGTCGTCGGTGTGGCCGTAGTCGTCGGCCCAGCCAGTCGGGTGAACCGCGGCCGAGAAGGCGACGTTGTCCGACGACTCGTGGCCCGTGATCGTCAGATGGGTCGCGAAGCCGTCGCGGGCAGCGAAGAAGTGACGCTCGACGGCATCGCCGAGGGCGTCGGCGGTCCGGCGGTACCGCACCGCGTCGCGCTCGTGGTCCAGTTCGTCGGCCAGCGCGGCCGCGTCGAGCAGCCCCCGGTACGCGTAGGTGTTCGTCCAGAGGCTCTGGCGAGCGTCGTCGGGCATCTCGGCGAAGTCCGGCGTGGCCGCCAGCAGGCCGTTGTTCGCGACTACGTTGCAGGTGTAGTCTGCAGCACCGCGGACCGTCGGCCACACGTCTGCGAGGAAGTCGTCGTCGCCGGTCGCCGCGTACACCCGGCCGACGGCGTGACAGTAGATGCCCTGCTGATCGTTCTCCCGGTGGATGATCCCCGCTGGCTGGCCGTCGCTCGTGTAGCACTGCTCGAAGCCGCCGTCCGGTTCCTGCACGTCGCCGAGGAAATCCCGGAGGTACGCTGTCGCCACGTCGCCACAGCCAGCCTCGGCCAGCGCGATGGCGACGAAGGCACCGTCGCGGGGCCACGAGGGGTAGTACGCGGGCTGGAGGTTCGGCGCGGCGGAGATGCTGCCCGACTCGGCGTCGGCAAGCGCCAGCAGCGCCACCAGCGAACGCTGGTACTGACCGCGAAAGCGCTCGGGGACGGCGTCGACGGGGGCGTCCGCGAGGCGGTCCGCCCAGTAGTCCGCGACGGCAGTCTGGCGTTTCTCCGGGGTCGGTGCGACGGTCACGGCGTCCCCGCGGTCGAGTCCGCCGACAAATATCGAGCGCGTCGTTCGCTCGCCCGGTGCGAGCGCGCAGTCGAGCGTGAGATAGCCGCCGACGTGGGTCCCGGAGACGCTCGTTCGGCCCGCACCGACACCAGCGAGGCCCGCCGTCGTCACACCCGTGTCCACGACCGTGGTGTCGGCGGCGGTCGACAGCCGAAGCCCGACATCGCTCTGGCGGTCGGCCCACTGGATCGCCTCACCCGAGGCCCACACGCTGTTGGGGCTGGTGATCCCCGGTGGGTACTGCTGGCGAGCGTTCGCGTTGGCCTGCATGTAGTAGGTCAGCCCCTCGACCGGTCGGTCACCGACGTTCTCGACAGTGATGTCCCGCACGACGGTCTCGGTTCCGGACTGGACGTAGAGCACCTCCGTGGCTGCGACCGGGGCGTCACCGCTCGGTTCGTAGTGGATCGACAGCAGGCCGGTCCCGGTCTCCGTGCGCATCGTGTGCTCGAAGTCGTCCGCCCAGAGCCACACCGTCTCGCCGTCGACCTCGACGCCGAAGAAGCCGCCGTCGCGGGGACGGGCACCCGAGAGGTGGCCCTCGCCGGTCTCCATATAGGGCAACTGCTGGGTGAAGCCGGTGTGAGGGTACAGCAGCGTGCTCATCCGCCCGCGGTCGGTCACGCCCGCGAGGATGCCGTCGTCGGGCGTCGAGACGTAGCCCGCGACCGAACACTGGGACTGGAAATCGTTCATGCCGCCGGGGTCCGTCACGAGGTTCCAGACCGCCCGCGGGAGTTCCTGCACCGCGAGGTGGCGGTTGTACTGCCAGTCTCGGATCGCCGGCCGCGCGAGGATCAACAGCGTCTTCGAGACCATCCGCAGATTTCGGAGATCGAGGCGACGCAGGAAGGACACTGTCTGGCGTACGCGAGCAGTGAGGCGGTCGAGCAGCGACCCATCTGCGTTCGCCATGTGTACGATTACCAAGGTCGGGCGCTACAAGTACGTGTTGCCCGGAAACAAAGCGGAGGGTTACTCGAAACCGAGTTCCACGCTGCGTGCCCGGTCGAGCAGGTCCTCGTCGTAGCACTCGCCGGTCTGGTCGGGGTGGGCGTCGTCGATAGCCCGGACCGTCGTGACGGTGTTTTCGAAGTTCTTGTAGGTCGCCTCGTCGACCATCTGGCCGTCGAGCACGACCGCGCCGGATCCGTCGGCCTTGGCCTCTGCGAACCCCTCGATCTTGCTCACGTCCCGTTCGAGTTCCTCGCTGGTGGGCATGTGGATGCGATTTGCCTGCACGGTCTGCTTGGGGTGGAGCGACCACGAGCCGTCGATCCCGATCCGTGCCTCGCGCTCGACCTGCTCGGCGTAGCCCGGCGCGTTGTAGTAGGTGACGCCGGCCCGTTCGTGGAATAGCTGGTCGAAGGGACCGCCGACACAGACGAGATCGGCGGCGCTGGCCTCGTTCGAGAGGCGTTCGAGCATCGCTTCCCAGCGCGGGCGCTCGCCGTCGAGTGCGCGTCCGCCGAGTTCTGCGGTGTAGTCGACCGGGCCGAAGATCAGGCCCGTGAGCCGGGAGTCCGTACTCAGTCGAGCGATCTCTCGTAGGTCCGAGAACGCGCGGGCGGTCTCGACGATCAGCGACAGGCCGATCGATCCTTCGGGATGGCCGTACTCGTGCTCTGCCTCGGCGACGGTGGCGAGCGCGCGCTCGACGTCCTCGACGCGGCCGACCTTCGGCACGACGACGCCGTCGATGTGCTCGCCGGTCTCGGCGACGAGCCGGTCGATCTGCTCGGTCCCGCGTTCACGGAAGCGCCCGTCGGCGTAGCTCCACTCGACGCGAGGCCAGATTTCGCCGCCGAAGTCGGGGGCGTACTCGGGGAGCCGATCGATCGTGTTCTCGACGGCCTCGTCTTTCATCGACGGCGCGGTGCCGTCCTCGATGTCGGGGACGAGCCAGTCGGGTGCTTCGAACCCCTCGGCGGTCAGCCCGGAGTCGAGGTACTTCGCCGTGTTGTCGCGGGGGACGGCGGCCGGTGCGGTCTGGAAGGTGCGGCAGCGTCGGGTCATTGGTTGGTCTTGTCGATGAGTGCGGTCCGCCGGCCCGAGTACACCGGGCGGCGATCCTGGTCGAACGCGATGTGCTGGAAGGTCACTTCGCCGGCCCGCGCTGGGCCGGGCGCTGGATCGGCGTCGAGGGCGCGCGTAAAGCAGTAGACGGTGTCGTCGAGCGTCACGAAGTCGTGGAAGCGCTCGTCGTGACAAGCGACCTCCCGATACGTCGCCTCGTCGGAGCGAGCGTGAGCCAGCGCAACCGAGCGGGTCACGTCGCCGTAGGCCACGATGTCGCCCGACGGCGAGTCGGCCATCGCGTCGCGGTTGTGATGCTGGCGGGCGGTGTTGAGCGTCGCCAGCGGAAGCCCCGCCACCAGTTGCTCGTCCATCGTCCGGCCGCGCTCGTGACGGGCGGCGACGGCGGCCGTGGGGTCGTCTGCCACCCGGTCGAGTGCGTCGGCGAAGTCCTCGAAGTGGGGACCATCGGGGGCGATCAGTCGCTCGGGCAGGTCGTCTGTCGGTCCCGCAGACGGGTCGCCGTCACTCCCGCCACCCGTCATTTTCCCCCCGTCGGTCGCCGCCGGCTCCCGGCGTGGGACCATGTTCGTCCGCTCGTAGCTGACGAGTACGTCGTCGGTGTCGGCGTCGTAGCCCGCGGTCCGCCACGTCACGATGCCGTAGTCGGGCCGGGAGTTCGAGACAGCGGTCGACTCGACGGTCGAGCGCACCCTGATCTCGGTGCCGGGGTACACGGGTTCGTGAAACTGCACGTCCGTGCGTCCGAGGAAGTACCCGCCCTTCTCCGAGCAGTCCTCGACAGAGGGACCCATCACGCAGGCGAGCAGATAGTCCGGATGGATCGGTGGCTCGCCGAAGTCCCGCTCGCGGGCCGCGTCGGTGCGCCAGTAGGCCGGATCGTGGTTCAGCGTCTGGCTGGCCCACTGGTCGGTCCCGGCCTGTGTCAGGCGGAGACCGGGGTCGTGGTCGAGGGTCTGGCCCTCCTCGAAGAACTCGAAGTAGTGACCCTTCTCGCGGGTCTCGGCCCGGTCGAGCAGGGCTGTGAAGGCGTCGGGATCGGTCCAGTCGGCAGTCTCGTCAGTCATCGGCGGCCACCTCCCGGCGTCGCGTGGGCAGACCCGCGTTCGGTGGACTCACTCCCTTCGGTCGCTGCGTCCACCCGCCGGGCGAGCGTTCTGCGAAGCTCGTTCGTGACGATCATGAATCCCTCGTCGAAGCCCATGCCGGGCTTTGCGAGCACCTGCGCGGCGTCGGTCGCCATCGCGACGTGGGCACAGGCCCGCGCGGAGGTCGCCGTCTCGTTGCAGGTGCCGCCGAGGTAGGCGCGCGTGTCGGTGCCCTTGCAGTACCGGACGGCCCGACCGGAGCGCTGGACCCCACCGAGGTCGGGTGTCTTGATCTGGACCACGTCGGCCGCGCCCGCGTCGACGAACGCCCGCACGTCGTCGAAGGTGTTGCACCACTCGTCGGCGACGATATCGACATCGACGCCCGCGTCGGCGAGACCCTCGCGCAGTTCGCACATCGCTGCGATCTGGTCGGCCCGCCCCTCCTCGTCCATCGGTCCCTCGACCTGCAGCGGGTAGGGCGCGGCCGCTTCCCGGAGGTCAGCGAAGTAGTCGAGGATCTCCGGGCGGTCGTACGGCGGCCCGAAGATCTCGCCGAGCATCCCGTACACGTCGACGTGGAAGCGCGGCGCATACTCCGGCGGACCGAGTTCGTCAGTTCGGGTCGAGAGCCAGTCGAGGTACTCGACCAGCCCCGATCCGTCCTCGCCCATCGACTCCGTGGAGTTGAACAGGCCATGCGGGAGGACGGGGACGCCCTTGACGAGCATCTTCTCGGCGTTGGTGTAGCGCTCGTCGCCGGACTGGCCGAACACGGGAATCGGGTCGGTCGCGGGCGTCGTTCCCAGCGCCGCCGTGAGCACGTCCGTCGGCGTGCCACGAGTGGCGTGTGCGGCGGCGTTCAGGAGGGCCTGCGAGACGCCGTAGCGGACGGCGGTGTGGAGCCGTCTCCCGTCGTCGCGCCGTCGCTCCTCGATCAGCGCCGCGTTCTGCGCGAAGTGGGTTGCCTCGCGACCCCGGAGGACGCTCGCGATTTCCTCCTCGACGACCGAGCGGTACTCGCTGGCCCGAAAGAGTGCATCGCGCCCGCCAGCGCCGGAGTACTGGACTGCGGCGCAGTCACCGCGCACCGTCCGGCCATCGCCCAGATCGAATTCGACGATGAGGGTCTCGCCTGCTTCACGAATCCGCTCGAAGCCGTCGGTCACTGGCTCGCCATCGTAGGCGAAGCCGTCCCGCTCGGCCCCCTGCTTGATCGCGCGCTGATCGTCGAAGAAAAAGCCGGCGACACCCGGGATCGCCCGGACCGCTTCAATCCGCACGGTTCTCACCCCGGCGACCGATGAGCTTCCCGTCGCTGATCGCGTCCACGTCGTCGGCGACCATCTGGAACGACTGCTCGCGGCCCTCGCGTTCGGCGCGCTGGCCGAGTTTGTTCTCGTGGATCTCCCTGATCTCGTCGGGCACCGCGAGGTCGCCGAACTCGAACAGCCGGACCCGGCCGTCGTCGTCTCTGGCCGGCAGGGTCGCACCCGCGGCGGCGTCGCTCGGCGCGAAGGGCACGTCCATCGCGCCGCTGTCGAAGGCGGCGACGACCCCGCGAGCCACGTCGCCGTCGCCGTGGGCGTCGATGGCGTCCATCAGCGCCCGCGTCGTCCGCTCGATCAGTGCCTGTTCCTCGTCGATACCGCCGAGATCGATGTCCTGTTCGATGGTCATGTCGATGAGCTGCCGCGTCGTCCGCAGGCCCGCGGCGTTGGCCTCCTTGGTCGGGACGCCCTGGAACTCCTGTGGCGATTTCGTGATGACCTTGTCCGGCTTGGCGACCGCCGCCGTGACGCCGCCGAGTCCGATGACGCCGCTGGCGCGGGCCTCGTCGGGCGGGAACCCGCCCATCCACTCGTGGAAGACGGTGGTGACGGTGACCGAGTCGGGGAGATACTCCTCGCCCAGCGCTCGCAAGGCCCGCAACGCGGCCACGTCCTGCACGACGTTGCCGACCTGCCCGTAGCCAAGCGTCAGCGAGCGCACGCCCTGCGTGGCCGCGAGCAGGCCCTCGACGAGCATCACCGCGATGGCGATGCTGGGCGGGACCAGCGTGCCCGTCAGCGGGCCGAACGGCTCGCGGTTGACGATCACGCCGCGCTCGGCGTAGGCCCCGCAGAGCCGGTCGACGAACTGCCAGTGTTCGATGGTCTCCTCTAAGCTGTGGCCCTTCGTGTAGGGGATGTTGTAGGAGATCGGTCCGCCTTCGAAGCTCTGGAAGCCGCCCGCGAGGGAGACCATCGCGAGCAGGCGCGCGTCGGGCGTGCCGTGGCGGACCTCGATCGGTGTGTCGAGCGCCCGGACGAGCCGCCGGCAGTCCTCGACGCCGTGATTCACCGCGGGAAAGCCGTTGAGTTCGTCCGTGTCGCCGTTTCGGGAGGCCGCCAGCCCTTCCTCTGCTTTCTCGTACTCGTTATCCCGCGTGTAGGAGTCGATGGTCGTGGGCAACAGGTCCGCCCCGCCCGCGCCGTCGAGGTACTGCAGCAGGTCGATCTGGGCTTCCAGACAGGGGACGCCCGCGCGAGGCTGGAGCAGCGGCCGCTCGGCCGATTCGAGCACGTGGGCGAAGCGTTTGTGATCGGGCAGGGACTCGTGGAAGTGGATCGCTTCCTCGAAGTCGACCTCGCGGCCGGTGTGCCACTCGTCGCGTTGCTCGTTGGCGAGTCGCTGTAACTCCTCGCCCGCGAGCCGTTCGTCGCGTGGCATCGTCAGCTGTCGACCCTCGCGCGTTCGGCTTCGCGAGCGGTGTGCTGGAGATCCTGCCGGAGCGCGGCGATGGCCTCCTCGGGATCGGTTTCGGCGTCGAAGACCCGATCGAACCCGATGTCGCGGAAGTGCCGGCGCGTCTCCTCGAAGTCGTCCTGCCCGACAGCGAGGTTCCCGCCGACGTAGGTCAGCACGTCCAGCCCAGCGGCCGCGATCCGGTCGTGAAAGCCCTCGCAGTCCTGTCGGGCATGGCCGTACAGCGAGGAGACCAGTACCGCCTCGGCGTCGTGAGATTTGGCTGCGTCGACGAAGTCCGCCTGCGAGGTCTGGACGCCGAGGTTGACGACGTCGAAGCCTGCGGCCGACAGCGCCTGTTCGAGAATCGTGATACCGACGACGTGTGCGTCGGAGCCGATGACGCCGAGGATGACCGTCCGGGGCATGTACTACCGTCGAGAACGCTATCGATATTAAATGTAATGATCTTTCATGGTATTACGTCCTTAAGGAGTCTATAATGATTAATCACAAAAGATTTTGTACGGCCACCACAGAGGTGTGATCGATGGGTGCGCTATCGGACCTCCGGGTCCTCGACCTGACACAGGTGCTGGCCGGCCCGTACTGTACGATGTTGCTCGCGGACATGGGCGCGGACGTGGTAAAGATCGAGCGCCCGGGCGGCGATCTCATCCGCGCGAACCCGCCACACGTCGAGAGCGACGACGAACCGTACGGCGGTTACTTCCAGAGTGTCAACCGCGGGAAGCGGTCGCTCGAACTCGACTTGCGCACGGACGACGACCGCGACGCCTTCCTCTCGCTGGTCGAACGCGCCGATGTCGTCGTCGAGAACTTCAAGGCCGGGACGATGGCGGGATTCGAACTGGGCTACGAGACCCTCCGCGAGCACAATCCCGAACTGATCTACTCCTCGATCCGCGGCTTCGGCGACCCGCGGACGGGCGAGACCCACCGACAGGGCCAGCCATCGTTCGACCTGATCGCGCAGGCGCTGGGCGGCGTCATGGAGATCACTGGCGAGGCCGACGGGCCGCCAACGAAGGTCGGGCCGGGCGTGGGCGACCTCTTTACCGCCACGCTCAACGCCGTCGGCATCCTCGCGGCTGTCCACCACCGCGAGCGCACGGGCGAGGGCCAGTACGTCGACACGGCGATGTACGATTCGATGCTCTCGCTGTGTGAGCGAACGATCTACCAGTACTCCTACACTGACAAGGCCCCGACGCGACAGGGCAACTCCCACCCCACGCTGTTCCCTTACGACGCCTTCGAAGCGGCCGACGGCTACGTCGTGATCGCCGCGTTCTCGGACGGCCACTGGCGCGCGCTCTGCGAGGCGATGGACCGGCCCGATCTGGCCGCGGAGTATCCCGACGCGGCCAGTCGGATGGCGGCCCGCGAGGCGCTCCGGGCGGCCATCGCAGAGTGGACACGCGCACACGAGACCGAGACCATCGTCGACACACTCGAAGGACGGGTCCCGGCCGCACCCGTCCAGACGACCGAGGACGTGTTCGACGACCCGCACGTCCGCGCCCGCGAGATGCTCGCGACGGTCGATCAGCCCGGAACAGACGAGCAGGTGACCATCGCCGGGAGTCCGATCAAGATGAGCGAGACGAACCCGCGACCGCGCGGGCGCGCACCGCTGCTCGACGAACACCGCGAGGAACTGCTGGGCGAGCAATCGGCGGCCGGCGACGAACCACGGCGGGCCGAGAGCGACGACTGAGGTGTAGTGTCGTCGGCCCTCACCAGGAGAACGTGCCCGTGAGCAGTATGCCGGTGTTCCACACCGTCACGACGAGTCCCATCAGCGCCAGCGTGAACGGGACGACCGAGGCGTGGGGAATCGGAACCCACCGCCAGATGGCGTAGATCGACCCCAGTAGTGTCACCTTCAGCGGCACCAGCACGACGACACCGTAGCGCTGGACGAGCAGTGCGACCAGCGGGTTCGCCTCCGTCGACGACCCGACCGTCAGTCCGAGCGTGGTCGTCACCAGATCACCGACCCCGAAGAAGAGCACGGCAAAGAGCCACATTCGAGACGGCGGTTCGAGCAGTTCGAGCGCGTTCCCGCGGGTGGCAGTCGCCATCGCCGGGAACAGAGACGTGTCACGGGATTAGTTACGCGTCAGCTACAGGATCGAAACATCGTGCTACTGCCGTTACTCGCCTGCTTCTACCACACAGACCGCGGTTACGACGAACGCGTCCAGTGATACCGGTGGACGACGTTCAGGACGGCGTCGGGGACGACCAGTTCGACCCCCTCTTTTCGGGCCGTCGCGTGGAGCGCGTAGGGCATCCAGAAGTCGCCCTCCGACCGGTCGCCGCCGAAGGAAGTCATCGCATCGACACAGTCGAGTGCGGGCGCACCGTCACGCGTCGTCTCCTCGTACACCGTGATCGCACGATTGACCAGATCGAGGACGAAGACGTACCCACCGGCGGTCGCGACGCTCTGGGGGAGCAGGAATCGGTCGCCGTCGGTACCGTACCCATCGCGGCCGTGGACGTGCCACTCCGCGCCGTCGAAACACTGTAGACGGTTGTTGTTCCGGTCGGTGACGTAGGTCGCGTGGTCGCCGACAGCCACGTCGCTGGGGTTCCAGAACTCGCCGGGGTCGTGACCGAAGCCACCGCCGTCGTCGTCGTAGCAGAGGTCGCCTGTCGCCGGGTCGAACGTCCACCACATGAGGCGGCCATTGAACGAGTCGGTGACGAGCAGCGTGGCCCGATCCTCGGCGTCCGCGACTGTCAGCCCCCACGGAAGCTTGCAGTTGTTCCCCCAGATGCCCCAGGTCCCGGCCGAGGTGACGTGGTCGATACGGAGGTCGCCACGGCAGTCGAGTTCGTACACCGAGAGCTGTGGGTCCGTGTTGTCGGCGTCGTAGCTGATCGAATAGTCGGCGACGAACAGATAGCCATAGCCCGGTTCGACCGACCAGACTTCGGCACTGATCGGAAAGCGGTTCGCCGACAGTGCGAGCGTCGACAGCGGCCCGACGCCGTCGGCGTCGGTCACCTGCAGGCGCGCGTTGTCGCTGTCGACCATCAGCAGACGCTCGCCCCCGGCAGTCGGCAGGGCCGTCACGTCCCCCGGGAAGTCGAACCGACCCGGCTCGGTCCGCTCGGTCCCGACCGACGCGAGCGTCGCTTTCGATTCGGAGATGGTCGCCAGATCACAGGCCGAGACGGTGTGATCGAGCGCCGCCGAGACGAGTACGCGGGCCGTCCGGTCGTCTGGCCCGGACCGGTCGCCGGGGGCCGACCCGTCGGGTGCCTCGTACGGCGCGACCTGCATCGGCGAGCCAAAGCGACGCTCGTCGAGATTCGGTGCGATGGTCGATGGGACCTCGCTCGTGTGGCCGGTGGCGGTGTCGAACATGTGGACGAACCCCCCACCCACGTCGGGGACGGCGATGCGCTCGGTCTCGCCCGACCCGAGGACGCTGACGCCGCGTGGCGTGACGAAGGTGTTTGGCAGCGTCGCCGTCCCCGTCGACTCGAAGGGGACGGCCCGACCGGTCCGATCACAGCGCGCGACCGTCGCGAAGTACGAGGGAAACTCCCCGTCGTGGTGCAACACCCCGTCGCCGGTGTTGGCGACCAGCAGATTGCCATCGGCGTCCACATCGAGTCCCTGCGGCCAGTACAGCGGGATCACGCCGCGGTGTTCGGTCGTGATCGAGCGAAACGTCTCCCGGAGCCGCCCGTCGTCGTCGAAGACTGCGATCCGACCGCGGAGGTCCGCCCCCTCGTGATAGAACTCGTCGGCGACGAACACGCGCAGGCCGTCGTCGTACTCGTGGACGGCGATACCGTTGGGATGGAACGCCGACTCGTCGTCGGGCCCGAACGTCTCGACGGCCGTCACCGACGGCACGCCCGTCTCGTACTCGTAGGTCAGGCGCTGGACGCGCTCGTTGCCCAGATCCGTGACGTACAGCACCGGCTCAGTCGGGTGATGGGCGAAGCGAAACGGCAACTCGAACGAGCCTGGGTCCGTTCCCGGCCCGCCGATCACCGCCAGCAAGCGCTCCAGTGCCCCATCGACCACGAGCACGCGGTTGGCCCCCGTATCGGCGATCCAGACGTTGCCACGCGGGTCCTGCCGGACGCCCACCGGCGTGGTCAGTGTGAGCGACACCGCTGCCAGCGGCGCTGGCAGTGCAGTGTCGATGTCGGTCGACTGGTCACCGATCGTCGCCTCGTGAGTAAAGGACATTCTTGAGCAACATGTCGTTCCCAGTTACTGTAAGGTTACTGTCGACTGGCTGCGCCTCACTGGCCGGACGGCGAGCATCCGCGTTCGAGCGTGATGGAGACGACCGCCGTGCCGTCGCGCTCGAACGAGAGGTCCCCGCCCGATCGCTCGACGATCCAGTTGATCAGCCAGAGTCCGAGACCGCTGCCGTGTTTCAGTGGCGTCTCCGACCCTCGTTCGAGTACCGCCAGTTCGGCGTCCGGGACCCCATCGCCACCGTCACGGACCGAGAGCACGACGCGGTCGTCGTCGGCGACGGCGTCGATGGCCGCATCCGGCGACCCCGGCCGGTCGGCCAGCGGGGCACCGTGTTCGATGGCGTTCTCCACGACGTTCTCGATCGCCAGCGCGAGTTTGGGGTGGGCACGGACCGACAGGGACGCCGGTACATCGACGGCGATGGTCGCGTCGGGGCGGGACTGCTCGACCGCATCGACGGCGTACCCGACAGTCGTCGAAACTGCCTGCGTCGTCCGCCCGGTCTCGCTGTCCAGCACGTCTTCGATAGCCCGTGCTTTCGTCGCTGTCGCTTCGAGGACCTCACTGCGTTCGATGACGGTCTCGGCGAGTTCGGCGGCGCTGCCGTCGAGGTCTGCCCGCAGGACCTCGGTGTTGCCCATGATGATCGACAGTTCCGAGCGAAGGTCGTGTCGCAGCACGCGCGCGAACACCTGCCGTAGCAGATCCAGTTCCTCGCGGCGACGCGTCCGCTCGGTGATGTCACGGAGCGTCCCGACAGAGCCGACGAACGCCTCGTCGTCGTAGATCGCGCCGATGGTCACTTCGTACCGCCGTTGATTGCCTTCGGCGTCGGTGAGCCAGCTTTCGAAGCTCTCGAAACGTTTCTCGTCGTCGCGCAGGATCGACTTCAGTGCCTCGTCCCCGCGTTCGCGGTTCTCGTCCGGCAACAGCGTGTTGATGTCCTGCCCGATCACCGCTCCTTTTTCACGGCCGAAGAAGGCGGCCATCGGTTCGTTCAACAGTTCGATCCGCCTCTCGGTATCGAGAACGTACATCGGATCGGCGGCGCTCTCGACCAGCGTCCGGTACTGTTCGAGCGTCCGCTCGCGCTCCTTTCGCTCGGTGATGTCGCGGGCGACACCCATCAGCCCGGCGTAACTCCCGTCCTCGGAGGGCAACAGCGTGTAGTGGATCGACACCTCGAACTCCTTGCCGTCCCGGTCGACGAACGTCATGTCGACGGTCGTGCTCTCATCGTCGGTCGTCTGGAGGTACTGGACGGTACGCTGGCCTTTCTCCAGTTGGCCCTCGGCCAGCGTCACGGAGGCGTGACAGCCGATGAGTTCCTCGCGCTCGTAGCCAAGCATCGTCGCCAGCGACTCGTTACAGAAGTCGATGACGCCGTTCTCGTCGAGCGTGTACAGCCCGTCCTGTGCCTGTTCGACCAGCAGATCGAGCAGTTCCAGACGGGCCTCGCGCTGGACCTGTGGTGTCACCTCGCGGAACAGTTCGAGGCGGTGGCCGCCGGCACGCTCCGGGAGGACGTGTGCCGAGTGGGTGAAATGAGCCGGGCCGTCAGCCGTCGGAATCGTCACCGTCTCTTCGGCCGTCGCATCGACCGCTCTGTCGGCCCGGGTCACGGTCTGGATCGCACTGGGCACGTCGCCAAGTAACGCCGCCAGCCGGTCGTACAGTCCGCCCGAGTCTGGCACGGTCCCGTCGACGCCGTCGACGGGGAACACCGATTCGAAGGGCGCACTGGCCCACAGAATCGTCCCGTCGTCGTCGACGAGGAACTGGTGACCCTCGCACGCGGCGTCGTCGTCGACCGACGCCAGCGCACGGGCCAGCGCGTACCGGCTCTTTTCCTCGGGAGCGCTCGTGAGACCGACGATCTTCTCGATCAGGAACGGAGCGCTGTCGGCCAGTTTGCCCTTCTCGACGAGCGTATCGACCGCATCGAGGACGGCGTCCGACACGGACGCGGGATCGGCGTCGGTGTAGAGCACGACCGGGACGGCACTGTCGGAAACGAGATCCACCACATCGACGTTCGAGGCCCCCAACTCGACGACGAGACAGTCGAACCCCTCCTGCTGGCGCAGTTGCCGCCTGTCGGACGGATCGCTCGCGTCGGCGACGCTGATCGGCGTTTCACAGCCCTCGGCGGCGGCCCGGACGGCCTCGATGGTCGACCGCTCGTCGACGACGGCGACGCGGATAGGGACACCGTCGCCTCGCCACGCTTCGGGCTTCGATTCTCGCTGCTCACCCATCGTTTCGTTCCACCCCAGACACCCTAATTACTTCCTCAGGGACTGCGCAACCGCTTAAAGATTCAGGTCGATCCGAAAGCGAGTCACACGGCCGACACGTCCGGGGTCGTCGCCGGGCCAGATCCGGAGGTTCAAACCGGGGGGCGACCAACGGACCGGTAATGCCCGACTCGACGGCCGACGAACGTGACTGGCGCGACGTGTTCGCGTTCGACGAGCCGTACGCCAATCAGGCCGACGCCATCGAGCGCGTCATCGACGCCGGCGAGGCCCGGGGCTACCTCGCGATGGAAGGTCCCTGTGGAACCGGGAAGACGATGGCTGCACTCACCGCCGGTGCACAGCTTCTCGATGCCGACCGCTACGAGCGCATCGTCGTCGTCACACCGGTCAAACAGCAGTTACAGCAGTTCGTCGAAGACCTGCGTGCGATGAACGCGGGTCTGGACGAGCCACTCGACGGCCTGTCGCTGGTCGGCAAGTCCGACCTCTGTCCGTACGGCCGAGAGGGGGTTTTCCCCGAGGACGCCGGCGTCCACGACCGCTGTGAGGACCTGCGCGAGAACACCGCCCGCCTCGTCGAGGGCGACGCGCAGGGCGTCGACAACGCTCCCGCAAGTGCCGCCATCGAGGCCGAACTCGGCGACGACGAACAGTGGTGGGACCCACAGATCGCCAGCGATCTGGCGGCCGCCGCCCGCCCAGACGCGCGCGACCAGCAGACGCTGGGCGAGGAGACGCTCGCGACCGCTGGTGCGGACTCGCCGTATCGACCGAGCCAGCCCGCCGCTCCCGAGGCGATCGCCGAGAGCGACGATCCGCCTCTCTACTGTCCGTTCGAGGCCGACTGGTACGCCCGAAACACCGGCTCACCGATCGACTTCGACGTGGGCGAGCACAACGTCGTCACCGCCGAGGAGTACCTGCCCGCATCCGTCGAGTACGGTACCTGCCCGCATCGCGCGATGAGTGTCATGCTCGAAACCGCGGACGTGGTGATCGGCAACTACAATCACCTGTTCGACCCCAAAACGCGACCGCTGCTTTCCTCGATCCTCGACGAGGACACCTTCGTCGTCGTCGACGAGGCCCACCGCCTCGAAGAGCGGGTCCGGGACCTGCTCTCGGATCGCGTCGGCAAGCAGACGCTGAAACAGGCCCGCAACGACCTGAACTTCCTGCTCCAGCGCGCCCGCCAGACCGACGACCACAAGCAACAGGTCGAGGAGGTACTCGGCGCTCGCGAGGTGCCCCTGAAAGCCGTCGAGCAGGCCCAGCAGTTCTACGACGACGTGCTCGACTGGCTCGACGGCCGCGTTCGGCAGTTCCTCGACGGGGAGTTCGAGGGTTGGCGCACCGATCCCGAGGCACTGCCCGACCACGACCACGAGGTCCCACTGCGCGACCCCGAGACCGTCGAGCAGGACGAACTGACCGCGTGGGCCGAACACGAGGGGTACGAGGGCGGCCTGTGGCGCTCGCTCTCGAAGATCGGTGCCGCCGTCGAGGAGGCCATCGACACGCTGGGACTGACTCGAACACCAGTCTGTGCCGCCGTCGGCGCGATCATGGGTCAGTGGTGGGAGCGCGATCACGCCGGCTTCCTCCGCGAGGTCGAACTCGAACACGCGCCGGCCGACGAACGGCACGTCGACGCCGACTACGAGGTCGCGTACACGCCCGGCCTGCTGTGCTACAACTGCATGCCCTCGCGGGCGCTCGAACAGGTCTTCGACGAACTCGGCGGTGGCGTCCTCATGAGCGCGACGCTGGAACCGATGGACGTGTTCACGCAGGTCGCCGGCCTGACGTTCTTACAGGAGGGCGGGAAAGACCGTGATCCCAGATACGTCAACAGCGTCACCTACGGGCTGACCTTCCCCGCCGAGAATCGGGCGTCGTACCTCGTCGACTGTCGCCCCTTCACCGCGCGCAATCGCGGCGACCCCGGGACGATGCGCCCGCTGGGCGAGTCGTGGAATCCGACCCGCGACGAGTACGCCCACGCCCTGCGAGCACTGGCGCGCTCGCCGGGCAACGTCCTCATCGCGATGCCAAACTACCGCGAGGCGGCGTGGGCGGGCGCGTACCTCGACGGCGTCGTCGACAAACAGGTGCTGGTCGACGAGTCCTCCAGCAACGAGGCGACAGACCAGCTGAAAGAACGCTTCTACGGCGGCGCTGGCAAGGTGCTCGTGACGAGCACGCGCGGGACACTGACGGAAGGCGTCGACTACGACGGCGACAAACTGTCGACCTGTGGGGTCGTCGGCATCCCACTGGTCAACATCGGCTCACCGCGGGTCCGTGCGGTCCAGCGGGCCTACGGCGACACCTTCGGCGAGGACGTGGCCTTCGAGTACGCCCTGACCGTCCCCGCGGTCCGTCGCGCCCGGCAGGCGATGGGGCGCGTGATTCGGGGGGCCGACGAAGTCGGCGTCCGGGCGCTGGTCGGCCGGCGCTTCTGTCCCGACGCGCGCCACTCCGTCTACGAATACCTGCCGGCGAACGAACGCGAGGAGTTTACCCGGATGACCCCGGAGTTTCTGGCCGACCAACTCGATCTGTTCTGGGACTCGTGAGTTCGGATGCAGGGATCGACCTCCTAGACACATTGAACGCCCACGCCGGAACCATCACAGTAACGGACACACCGAAAGCCCTCGCTGGAATCGTCACGGCAACGGACACACCGAAAGCCCTCGTCGATTTTCGGTCCCGAGACCACGACTGCGCTCCAGTCGGCGTCTGCTCACGGGCGCTTTGCGCCCATTCGCACGGGCCGAGGGACGGAGTCCCTCGTGGCTTGTCGAGTCCAGGTTCTCGAAAATCGACTCGCCCTTTCATCCGCCAGGCTCGTGGACGGTGTCGTCAGCTACGTCCTGGTGGATGAAAGGGCGAGGTTCGGTCCGGTGGGTCTGCGTGGGCAACTATTCGACCGCAGGGAGAATATCCCGCACAGACCCCCGGAGCGAGCCGAGGGCTTTCGGTGACCCGTCGTCTCGTTTGCTGACCGCGTCTCTGAATGCCGCCGTGGATGATAGGGAGCGGGCTTTCGGTGTCCTGTCGAGTGATTCGAGCGTGGGGAGTAGATCGTCGACCGAAACTACAGGTCGATGGGACAGCCGTTGATCTCGCCGCCGCGCATCCCGTCGGCCAGCCAGTACGTCGACAGGAGGACGACCGCGAGCGCCACCAGTGCGAACTCAAGTCCGTCCAGCGGGAGCCATAGCAGCGACGTGGAGATGCCGAGCAGAGAGAGGATGCCCAGCAGGATAGCTGAGCCACAGGCCGCACAGCCCGCGCCGAGCGCGCCAAGTACCGCGCCGACGACGCTGGTGCCGCCCTGCTGGAGCGAAAGCCCGTGTTCGACGAAGTGGTAGGCCAGCATCGCGAGGTTGATCCCGAGGGCAATGGCGACGAGGACGAGCAGGCCGCCCTGCAGCGGTGTGTAGGCCGACCCGACGAACGGATAGAGACTGACGAGGATCTCGACTTTCGAGGCGGTCGCGAGCGGGAGCGAGAGCGTGTTCACGACCAGCGGGACGTTCAGCGAGGCGACGAAGACGGTCAGCGCGACGAGTGTGCCCACCAACGCGACGACCGCGTAGCCGGGGATCGTCACCACGAGGCGGGCCGTCCGGCCCATCAGTCGCCAGTCGGCCGACCGGGTGGGGAGGCGGACCATCGCACTCACCCCGTCAGGACGTTCTCGAAGACGGTGTAATCCTGCGCGCCGCTGACGGTCGTCTGGTACTCGCCGTCACGGAAGAGATAGAACGTCGGCGTGCCCGAGGCACCAGCGGCCTTCCCGGCATCGAGGTCCGTCTGGACCGCGTCGACAGTGTCGTCCGATTCCACGGCGGCGACGACGGCGTCACCGTCGACCTCGGTCTCGTCGTTCAGGAAGGTCGCCGTCCGGTCGAGGACGTTGTCGGTGTCGAACTGGCCCTGCTCGTCGAAGTAGTGGTCTTTCAGTGCCCACATCGCCGCCGGGTCGCGGTCGAACGCCGCTTCGAGCGCGTGACTCGCCGGGTCCCCCCACGGGTAGACGACGGGGTAGCCACGGAAGACGTAGGCGGCGTCGCCGGTGGCAAGGAGGTCAGATCTGATCTGTGGGAACGTGTTCTGATTGAATCGCCGGCAGGTGGGACAGGAGGGGTCCTCGAAAGCGACGATGACGCCCTGCCACCCCCGATCACCCAGCGTTGGCTGCTCGTTGATCCCCGTCGCCGACGGGTGGTCGAGGGTCACGTCACTGCTGCCCTGTCGCATCACTGTCGGGGTGTCGGTCGCGTCGCCCCCACCTGTCGATCCCCCATCACTCCCGCCACCGCTCCCGAGACAGCCGGCGGTGAGGGCCAGTCCCGTGGCACCACTGGACAGCAATCCGCGTCGCGTCCGTTCGTCCATACCACCTCGTGGGGACCAGCCTTCAAATTAGTTCGCCGGATTCGCACCCGAATCACACACGAGACCGTTCCAATTCTCGCGGGACGCGAAGTGATCCGATGCAGAAAGCATATATGATATCGTGTGAGTGAAACAATGGATGCCCGAGTGCCAGAACTGTGGAGAGTTCGTAACGGAGCAGTACGTTCGGGTGTTTACCCCCGAAGGATACGACGGGCCACGGGTGTGCCCATACTGCGAGGACAAACTGCGTGACGGTGCGGACGTGCGCGAAGCGCGGTCGTCCCGGCAGTAACCCGGTCCGTTTTCGAGAAGTACTCAAGGCCAGAAGCGATAGCGCCGGCTATGAGCGAGATCGACGTCGAGACGGTCGAGGAGATCGACGCGCCGACCGGGGTCGAAGCCCCCGACTACGTCCTCTACGGCGGGAAGGGCGGCGTCGGCAAGACTACCTGTGCCGCGGCGACGGCGCTTGCGAGCGCCCGCGACGGGACCGCGACGCTCGTGGTCTCGACCGATCCGGCACACTCCCTCTCGGACACGCTGGGCACCGCGATTCCGAGCGAGCCGACACGGATTCGCGAGGACGTGCCGCTGTACGCCGCCGAGATCGATCCCGAGGCGGCCATGGGCGATGGCCCGCTCGGGATGGACGGCGATCTGGGCGGTCTCGAACAACTGCTGGGTGGCGACGAGGCGAACCCGCTCGGCTCGATGCCCGGCTCCGACGAGGCCGCGGCGATGCGACTCCTCTTGCAATACATGGACGATCAGCGCTTCGAGCGCGTCGTCATCGACACCGCGCCGACCGGCCACACGCTGCGCCTGCTCGAACTGCCCGAGGCGATGGACTCGATGCTGGGCAAGATTCTCACGCTGAAAGAGCGCATGTCTGGAATGCTCGAAGGACTGGGCGGGATATTCGGCGACGACCAGAGCGAGGAAGACGCCCGCCGGGACCTCGAAGCGATGCGCGACCAGATCGAACGGCTGCGGGCCGTGCTTCGTGATCCCGCAAAGACGGACTTCCGGGTCGTGATGGTGCCCGAAGAGCTGTCCGTGATGGAGTCAGAGCGCCTGCTCGACCGTCTCGAAGGCTTCGGCGTCCCAGCGGGCACGATCGTCGTCAATCGCGTCATGCAGGACCTCGACAGCGTCGTCGACGCCGACGTGCCAGCCGACTACGTCGGCCCGAACCACGCCGACTGTGAGTTCTGTGCCCGGCGCTGGTCGGTCCAGCAGGACGCACTGGCCCGGTCACAGGACCTGTTCCGAGGCCACGACGTACGCCGGGTGCCGCTGCTGGCCGAGGAAGTGCAGGGCGAGGAACTGCTCCGGGTCGTCGCCGCCTGCCTCGATTAGCCGTCGTCGTCGCTCCGGTACAGATCCGTCGACCGCTCGTATTCGAGTGTCTCGGCGACTGCCGCCGCGATCTCACGTCCCCACTCGCGTTCGACGAGCCACAGCGCCAGATCGATCCCGGCGGTGACACCCCCGGCGGTAAGCACGTCGCCGTCGTCGACGACCCGCGCGTCGACGAGTCGGGCGTCGGTCTCGGCGAGGTCGTCCGTCGCAGTATGGTGGGTGATCGCCGGCCGACCGTCGAGCAGCCCCGCGCTGGCGAGGACCATCGCACCAGTACAGACCGAGGCGACCGTCGTCCCGGCCGCGTGGCAGTCGGTGATCGCGGTCAGGAGGTCCTCGTTCGCCGCGGCGGCCCGGGCACCCATCTGGGAGCCACTGCTCCAGCCACCGCCGGGAACGACGAGGTACTCGGGGGGATTCGCGGGATCGAGTCGTCCGTGGGCCAGTACCATCGTCCCCTCGCTCGCCGTCACCCGCTCGGTCCCGTCGACGGTGACCTGTTCGACCGAATCGAGTTCTGCACCTGCACGGACGGCGGTGCTGAGCACGTCGTACGGCCCGAGCGCGTCGAGTTCTTCGAACCCCTCGAACAGAAGTACTGCGGCGGTGGCGTCGCTCATGCGCGAGGATTGGCGAGCGGCCGGCAAAAGCAGTCCGGCGAGGCAAAACGACAGTCGTGTGCGCGGGCGATACCCGATCAGACGGACGGTTGGAGCGATGTACCGGAGAGCGTCGCCATGGGGTAGACGCTCACCGGTACGCAACTACAACCGGCCGTCTCAGACGAACTTCCGCAACACGCCGATAGCCAGATCGTGCCAGCGACCGGGGAGGTGTCGGGCCAGCACCCCGAAACGGGCGAACTGGCCGACGGGATAGCGCGGCCGCGGCGCGGAGGCGACGGCGGCGTCCCGGATCGTATAGGCGACCTCGTCGGGGTGGATCGAAACCGCGTTCTCGGTGACCAGCGCCGTGTCCTCGTAGAGGTCGTAGAGCCAGTCGTAGGCAGCGGAGTGGTCGCCGCTGTGCATCTCCTCTCCGGCGCGGTCGACGAAGTTCGTCTCGACCGGCCCGGGTTCGACGAGCACGACATCGACGCCGAAGTCGGCGACTTCGGCCCGGAGCGCGTCGCTCATCCCCTCCAGTGCGAACTTCGATCCCGCGTACGCGCCCGACCCGACTGGCGCGACGCGGCCGATGATGCTGGAGACGTTGACGATCGTCCCGTCCTCACGGTCGCGCATGTGGGGCAGGACCTCGCGCGTGAGCCGATGCGGACCGTAGACGTTCACGTCGAACTGCTCGTGGAGTTGGGCCGTCGTCACGTCCTCTAGGGGCCCGTACTGGCCGTAGCCAGCGTTGTTCACGAGACAGTCGATGTGGCCCGCCGCGCCGACGACGGTGTCGACGACGCGCTCGCACTCGCGGGCGTTGGTCACGTCGAGTTCGGCTGTCTTGCAGCCAGCATCGGCCAGTCCATCCAGATCTGCCTCGTCGCGGGCCGTCGCCCAGACCTGCCACTCGTCTTCGAGGAAGGCCTCGGCCGTCGCACGTCCGATCCCCGAGGAGGCACCCGTTATCAACACCGTCTTCGTCATACCGAAGGGGTCTGCCCGCGGACAGTTAATGCTCCCGTCCCGACCGCGCTGGTCAGCGAGTGGTAACTACGCTGTGGGTAAGCCGGTGTTTAACAATACCAACTGGCAGTGTCAGGACGACCTGGCACGGGGCCCGCGGCGGCGAGGGAACCGCTGCACGGACGGCGTGACGGTGGGCGGTCCCCGGGGAACTACCAATGAAACTGGCACTCATCGGCTTCGGACAGGCAGGCGGTAAAGTCGTCGACGCGTTCGTCGACTACGAACAGCGAACAGGACTCGACATCTTCGCGTCGCCCATCGCGGTCAACACGGCGACGGCCGATCTGGCGGGGCTGGAACACGTTCCCGAGGACAATCGGGTCCTGATCGGCCAATCGCGGGTGAAAGGCCACGGCGTCGGCGCGGACAACGAACTCGGCGCGGAGATCGCAGCGGCCGACATCGATCAGGTACAGGCCGCCATCGACTCGGTTCCGGTCCACGAGGTCGACGCGTTCCTGATCGTCGCCGGACTGGGCGGGGGCACCGGCAGCGGCGGCGCACCGGTACTTGCCGAACACCTGAAGACCATCTACACGGAGCCAGTCTTCGGGCTTGGCATCCTCCCGGCACAGGACGAGGGTGGCATCTACACGCTGAACGCGGCCCGCTCGTTCCAGACGTTCGTCCGCGAGACCGACAATCTCCTCGTGTTCGACAACGACGCGTGGCGACAGACCGGCGAGTCGATGCGCGGGGGCTTCGAGCAGATCAACGAGGAGATCGCCAGACGGTTCGGCGTCCTCTTTGGCGCGGGCGAGGTCAACAGGGGGGCGGCGGTCGCCGAGAGCGTCGTCGACTCCTCGGAGATCATCAACACGCTGCAAGGCGGGGGCGTCTCGACCGTCGGCTACGCACGCGAAGCCGTCGAGACGGACTCGGGGACACGGCTCTCGGTGTTCGGCGACGACGAGGAACCGACCGCGGTCGACACCACCAACCGTGTGACGAGTCTGGTCCGCAAGGCCACGCTCGGCCGGCTCACACTGCCCTGTGACGTAGAGGGAGCGGAACGCTCACTGCTCGTCCTCAGTGGACCGCCCGAGCATCTCAACCGCAAGGGAATCGAGCGTGGCCGGAAGTGGCTGGAGTCGGAAACCGGGAGCATGGCGGTCCGGGGCGGTGACTACCCACTGCCCGACGCCGGTCACGTCGCCAGCGTCGTCCTCCTCTCTGGCGTCCATCAGGTGCCACGAGTCAAACAGCTCCAGCAGGTCGCGGTCGAAGCCAAGCACAGCATCGACGAACGGACTGACGACCACGACGATCACCTCCAGCAGCTCGTCCACGAGGACGCCGACGAACTGTCACCGCTGTACTGAAAACGCGACCGCTCGGCCCTCCGATAGTGCAGTTCTCTTATTCGGCGATCTCACCGACCGCACGCTCCCGAAGTTCGCCGGTCAAGTGCAGCCCGTGCTGGTCGATCCGGCGGACGATCCAGATTCCACCTTTTTTCCCGTCGGGTGCGCTCCCGGTTCCCGGCCGTTCGCGCCGCTCACGGCACGGAACCGGTTCCGCACCACTCGCGAAAAAATCTGGACGAAAAAAGCCGCTCTCGCCTCGCGACTGCTCGGCGTCGAGCGGTCCTCACTCGGCGATCTCGCCGACCGCACGCTCACGAAGTTCGCCGGTCAAGTGCAGCCCGTGCTGGTCGATCCGGCGGACGATCCGCTTCGCTTGGCGCTGGCTGAGATACTTGTCTTCGAGCGCTGCCCGGACGACGACGCCGAAGCTACTGGTCACTTCGGCACCGAGACCGCGGGCCATCCGGCGGACTGTGCGGTCCTCGGAGACGACGGCTACCGCCGAGCGGTCGTCCTGATCGCGGTGGGCGAGGACGCCAGCGAGGACCGCAACGGCCGAGCCGACGTCTTTCTCACCGAGCAGTGACTGTGCACGCGTGACCTCGTCGGAGTGATCAGTCGTGACGGCCACGTCCTCACCGTCGAGCAGGTCGTCGAGGTTGGTCGCGGTCGGTTCGACCGTCGACTCCTCGACGACCGGTTCTGGTAGCACCACGTCGCCGTCGAAGGCACTCAACAGGGAGAGTTCACCCACCTGTCCGAGGCTGTACACCGACGTGGGACCGACGTAGATACGGGTCATAGCTCCACGGCGGTGTCGGCGTCGAGTTCCAGATCGGACAGTTCGAGCTGTGTCGTGAGGTTTCGCTCGCGAGCCACGTCGAGCCACTCGGCGATGGACAGATCCGCTAGCTGTGCGGCCTCGACGGCCGAAACGTCACCCGACTGGTAGCGCTCGACGGCGACTCTGACCCGAAGGGTCTCTAGACCCTCGTCGAGCGCCTTCCGAATCGTCCCCGAACGGTCCTCTGCGAGTAACTCCGCGACGGCATCCAGTTCCGCTTGCTCTTCGGCGGAGAGGCGCGCACTGATCGTCGGCATGTTTGCGTCCAACTACGTCGTATTACATAAACGTGTGGACTGCACACCGATGGCGCGACAGCTTCGGCCACACACGATCGAAATCACCCGCCGTGGGCCACTCATGCAAAGAGGAGAACGAGCAGCGTGAGTGCAATCCTGATCTTCTCGGAGTGTCGTTCGATCCACTGCTGCACGAGATGGAGGTTTCGCCGGTACAACCAACCGTCGACGAGCGTCGTGAGAACGACGAAGTCCGTAACCAGAACGAACCAGAAGAGCGAGGTGTTTCGAGTGGGCTGGTGCGTTCGTGAGCCAGATGCTGACTGGCTCCGATCCGACGGGGTGTCACGATCCGTCTCGTCGACGGTACCATCGGTGCCTCGATCGCGTGTCCCGAGAGGCGGGCCGAAATCCGCGTGGCGCGTTCGCTTCTCTGGAGCGTCACCACCGGAATCGTCGGGTGGTGATCGCTCACCGGGCTGAGAAGCATCGTCCGGGTTGTGTTCGTTCGGTATCGGCAATGGTGTTGGTCAGACTGCGGTGGGACGGCGAGTCCGCTGAGAGTCCTTGCGTACCGGTTCTCGACACCGGGCCATCGAGCGGCGGCGTTCGACCTCAAGCCGAACACTCGATATTACGGACGGCTAGTGGGAACTCCCTCATATCGGACGGGAACGAAGCCCACAGCAGTCTCAGAACAAACACCATAGCGGTCCGAACGGGGTTCGCGAAACCGAGTCGCAGATTCGAGGGGGCGAAGGAAGGATAGTGGAACTCTCCAGATCGCGACAACCATGCACAGAATGCTGAACAGTGAAAAGCGGCCCGCGATTCCCTGTCCGTTCTCGTGCTGGATCGATGCGAGCAAACGGTCGAGGAGAGAGCGTACGATCCAGCCAGAGAGGGCGAACAGACCCATCTCGGCTGGAGAGCGTACTGCCCGCTCGATAGAAGCAGTGGGACGCTCGATCGAAACGGCAAGCGGTGAGGCAGGATCTGACGACCCATCGATCACGAGGGTCGGTGCACGACTATCTGTGCGTCCAGTCGGGACGAAGCCTGACTGATCGGTCGTGGCGACTACAGCAAAGTCGCCGTCGTCGTCACCGTCTCCCAGAGGGTTGTGATCGGCTACTCGTCGCAATCTGAGGAGTTCGTGATCGGATGCCCGTCGAAGAATGTCACGGCGTGTCGTTCCGTTGGGTCCACCAGACATGGTTTACGTGCTGTACATTTAGGAGTACTTGATTCTCCCTATATAAACTCGGTTATAGTTCAGAGTTACTGCGATGCTAAGGCACGCTTACTCGCGAACACGACTTCTCACGATGAATCGGATAAGACGTTCGAGCCTCGGAAACCCACCACGACGGTATTCGAAACGCGTGGAGAGGACGTTACAACCCTTCGATGCTGCGAAGCGTCTGCTCTATGTCCGGCGGTGCGCTACTGGGACCGTCACGGACGCGGTGGTCTGGGATCACCAGCGGGACGGGGTTCTCGGCGAGTGCCTCCCTGACCGTGCGCTGGCTGTCCTCGTCGTCTGGGTCGAGACCCGCCATCCGCGCGACCTGTGCGACTGTCCCCTGCTCGCCATAGGGAATCTCGCGGACCGCTTCGAGGACGCGCCGGTGGTCAGTCGGAACAGTCAGTCCGACCTCAATATCGCTGAACTCGTCGGTCTCGTTGTCGAGATATCGCTCGATGCGGTCCAGCAGGTCGTGGGTCGACTGGGCGTCGTCGTCAGGCATGCTCGGAAAAGATAGCTGGATGACCTTCTCACCCGCTGCGCCGAACTGCACGTAGCGGTCGAGAAGCGGAAACTCCCGCGCGTAGATGCCCGCGTCTGCAGTGCTCATACCCGGCCAAGGACCGCTCCCGTCTTGAAGATTCGGCTCGATAGCTCGCCGTTCGCAATCGAGACGAGGAGCGACGGGGCAGTCACCAAGGACAAGTCTTATGTGCAACTCTGTCCGTTAGTGTACACTAATGGGCGATAGTGATGAGATAGCACCGGCAGTCCAGTCGATCCTCTCGGCGGCCCGCGAGCGCGGTGGAGCCGATGGACGGGTCGACGTGGACGCCCGGTCGTTGACGGTGGCCTTCGAGGAGGCCGAGCGGGACGGTCGCGTCCCGACGATCGCAGAAGTAAAGCCGACGAGTCCGACGACCGAGGGCGAGCGCACGGACGACCCGGCCGCGCTCGCGAAGGGAATGGTCGACGGTGGGGCAGCGGCGATCTCGGTCCTGACCGAACCGGAGCACTTCGGCGGGTCGGCCGAGACACTCCGAGCGGTCCGTTCGGCCGTGGACGTACCCGTCCTCCGCAAGGACTTCATCTTGCACGAGGAGCAGCTCGATGTCGTCGAAGCGGACCTGATCCTGCTGATCGTGCGCTTCCTCGACGAACCCGGCACGGACGACCTCGACGACCTGCTCGAAGCGGCACGCGACCGCGGCTTTCAGGTACTCGTCGAGACCCACACCGCAGAGGAACTACAGCGAGCACTCGACGCCGGTGCCGAGATCATCGGCGTCAACAACCGTGATCTGGGGAAACTGGAAGTCGATCTGGGCACCTTCGAACGAGTGGCCGCCGAGGCTCCCGACAGCGTCACCCTCATTGCCGAAAGCGGCATAGCCTCCCCCGAGGACGTCCAGCGGATGCGAGCGGCGGGGGCCGACGGTCTGCTCGTCGGCTCGGCGATCATGGACCACGAATCGAGCGCCGCCGGCGAGACGGCGGACGTGACAGCCAACACGCGGCGACTAACTACGACAGATGAGTAGCGAATCCAAGTTCGGCGACTACGGTGGACAGTTCGTACCCGAGGCGCTCATGCCGGCAATCGAAGAGCTGACAGACGCCTACGAGCGGTACGTCTTAGAGAACGAAGACGGCTTCATGGACGAGTTCCGCGAGCGTCTCGCGGACTTCGGCGGGCGACCGCTGCCCCTCCAGCGAGCCGATCAGCTTTCCGAGCGGTACGATACCGAGGTGTATCTCAAGCGCGAGGACCTGCTGCATGGGGGCGCACACAAGCTCAACAACGCACTCGGACAGGTCCTGCTGGCGAAGTACATGGGCAAAGAACGGATCATCGCCGAGACCGGGGCCGGGCAACACGGCACCGCGACGGCGATGGCCGCGGCCCACCTCGACATGCCCTGTGAGATCTACATGGGCAAGACCGACATCGCACGCCAGCGCCCCAACGTCTTCCGCATGCGGATCAACGACGCCGAGGTCAATCCGGTGACCACGGGCCGTGGGACCCTGAAAGAGGCGATCAGCGAGACGATGCGCGACTGGGCGACCACCGTCGAGACGACCCACTACGTCATCGGATCGGTCGTCGGCCCTGCCCCGTTCCCGGCGATGGTCCGGGATTTCCAGGCCGTCATCAGCGAGGAAGCCCGCGAGCAGATTCAGGACAAGACCGGCGACCTCCCAGACGCCGTGCTGGCCTGTGCCGGCGGCGGGTCGAACACGATGGGGACGTTCCACCACTTCGTCGGCGACGAGGACGTGGGCCTGTACGCCGTCGAGGCCGGCGGCTCCTCGCTGTCCGTCGACGAAGAGAAGGGCGTCGCACCGAACTCCGCGTCGTTGTCGACCGGTGACGAGGGGGTCCTCCACGGCGCACGCACGAAGCTCCTGCAGGACACCGACGGCCAGATCATGGAGTCTCACTCGGTGTCGGCGGGACTGGACTACGCTGGCGTCGGGCCGGAACTGGCCCATCTCGTCGACGAGGGACGGGTGACGCCGGTCAACGTCGACGACGACATTGCACTGGAAGCGTTCCACCGCCTCTCGCAGGACGAAGGTATCATCCCGGCGCTGGAGACTGCCCACGCCTTCGGCTACCTCGAAGAGCACCACGACGAACTGGGCGACACCGTGATCGTCAACGTCTCGGGGCGAGGTGACAAGGACCTCGAAACCGTCATCGAGGAGACCCAGACACGGGACCTCGACATCGCACCAGACATGTCCATCTTCCGCGAGATGGGGGGCGGGATCTAGATGGGACTGGAACGCGCCTTCGCCGACGAACCCGCCTTCGTCCCCTACCTCGCGGCTGGCGACCCCGACTACGAGGCTTCCATCGAGTACGTCGAAGCGCTGGCTCGCGGCGGTGCCGACGTGATCGAACTCGGCCTGCCCTTCTCGGAACCGATCGCCGAGGGGCCGACGATTCAGGAGGCAGTCGTCCGTTCGCTGGAAGCAGGCATGACACCGGACCGGTTCTTCGAGTTCGTCGAGGACGTGGACGTGGACGTGCCTCTCGTGTGCATGACCTACTACAACCTCATTTACCAATACGGCGAGGACGAAGGACCGGACCCCTTCGTCGCCAAAGCTGCCGACGTGGGCATCGAGGGGTTCGTCGTGCCCGACCTGCCCGCCGAGGAGGCCGGCCCGCTCCGGGCGGCCTGTGACGAGTACGGGCTGGACCTGATCTTCATCGTCGCGCCGACGACCACGGGCGAGCGGCTCCGGTCGATGATGGACCAGACCTCGGGCTACGTCTACGTGCAGGCGCGCCTCGGCGTGACGGGCGCACGCGACGACGTGGACGACGCCACCGAGGAGAGCCTCGCCCGCATCGCCGACTGGGACGTACCAAAGGCCGTCGGCTTCGGGATCAAGACCGGCGACCACGCCGAGCGGATCGTCGGCGGCGGCGCGGACGGCATCATCGTCGGTTCGGCGCTCGTCGACATCGTCGCCGAGGGTCACGAAGCGGGCGATCCTGTCGAGGAGACCGCCGAGAAACTCGAAGCCAAGGCCCGCGAACTCAAGCAGGGGGCGCTTCGGGGTGCACAGAACCGGCCGCAACCGGAAGGAACATAATCGTACTTGCCACACGTTCGCATAACATGAGCGCAGGGAAAGCAGATCGACTCACACGGATCGGGACAGGGGGGCGATACGTCATCGTCCCCATGGACCACGGCATCACACTCGGGGCCGTCGACGGTCTCGTCGACATCGAATCGACCATCGACGCCGTCACGACGGGCGGCGCGGACGCCGTCCTGACCCAGCGCGGCGTGGCCGATCGGGTCCATCCGAACAAGAACGACGCGGGCTACATCACCCACCTCAACGGCTCGACGACGATCGGCCCCGACGAGAGCGACAAGCGCATGACTGGCACCGTCGAGGACGCGATCCGGGCCGGGGCCGACGCCGTCTCGTTCCACATCAACGTCGGCAGCGAGCACGAACCCGACCAGATCACGCAGCTCTCGAACGTGACCAGCAAGGCCGCCGAGTACGGTCTCCCGGTGCTGGCGATGGCCTACGCCCGCGGCCACGACGTGCGCGACGAGGACCCGGAACTGTTCGCCGAAGATCTGGGCCACGCCGTCCGACTGGCGGAGGAACTGGGCGCAGACGTGGTCAAGACAGCCTACAGCGGCACCCCGGAGACCTTCGAGCGCACCGTCGAGTCGACAGCGTTGCCGGTCGTCATCGCCGGCGGGTCGAAGGGCACTGACGAGGAGACCCTGGAGATGGTCCGGGGCGCGATGGACGGCGGCGCGGCAGGCGTCTCGATGGGCCGGTCGATCTTCCAGCACGACGAACCGGAGAAGATCGCCAACGCGATCGCTCGCGTCGTCCACGACGACAGCGAGGCCGTCGACGCACTGCGCGCGGCCGGACTGGCCGTCGAAGCCTGACCCGGTTCTCCTCTTTTTGCCCGTCGGCAACCGCATCCGCCACGTTCAAGCGGGACCGATTCGAGTGGTGGGATATGACACGAAGCGTCTGGCTCAAAGCCGACAGCGAGGTCGGCGACTGGGACGCACGGAAGCGCCGCATCACCGCCGGTCTCGAAGCCGGCGTCGACTGGGTACTCGTCGACCAACAGGACGTGGGCCGCGTCCGCGAACTCGGCGAAGTAAACGTCGCCGCGTTCACCGGCGGCGACGTGCACGTGATGGACGCAGAAACCGAGGACGCCGAACCTGACGCCCGCATCGTCGGCAAGGAAGGCGAAGGCGATGGCACCGTGGATCTCCCCTCTGATCTCTCTGGCTCTGCCGATCTCTCTGCGCTCCGTCAGGACGGCGAGGACGCCCCCAGCGGCGGGTACATCCGCATCCGCAGCAAGGACTACGAGGGCTTCGCCGAATCCGTCGCCGAAGAAGCCGAGCACACCATCGTCATCGGCGACGACTGGCAGATCATCCCGCTGGAGAATCTCATCGCCCGCGTCGGCGACGAGACGAACCTCATCACTGGCGTCCAGACGGCGGAAGACGCCAAGACTGCCTACGAGACACTCGAGATCGGCGCGCAGGGCGTCCTGCTCGACACCGACGACCACGACGAGATTCGCCGCACCGTCGAAGTCCGCGACGAGGCCGGCCGCGAACAGCTAAATCTCTCGTGGGCCGAAGTGACCGACATCGAACAGACCGGCTCCGCCGACCGCGTCTGCATCGATACGGGGTCGCTGATGGAACACGACGAGGGGATGCTCGTCGGCTCGATGTCCCGTGGCCTCTTTTTCGTCCACGCCGAGACCGCAGAGTCCCCCTACGTCGCCTCACGCCCCTTCCGGGTCAACGCCGGCGCGGTCCACGCCTACGTCCGTACGCCCGACGGCGGCACCAAATACCTCTCTGAACTCCAGAGCGGCGACGAGGTCCAGATCGTCGACACCGACGGCAACACCCGCGAAGCCATCGTCGGCCGCGCCAAGATCGAGAAACGCCCGATGTTCCGCGTCCAGGCCGAGACCGACGACGGCGACCGCATCGAGACGCTGATCCAGAACGCAGAGACGATCAAGATGCGAACCAAGGACGGCCGGACCGCCATCACCGACGTGGAACCCGGCGACGAACTGCTGCTGTACACCGAGGACACGGCTCGACACTTCGGCGAGGCCGTCGAAGAGTCGATCATCGAGAAGTAGTCGTTTGGTCGGACCATCCGACGAACACGCAGTCTCGGGGCGTCAGTGCTGTGCCCAGTCGACTGCCGCGTCCAGCGCGTCGAAGCTCTCGACTTCGGCACCGGGGACCTCGACCTGTGCTTTCACCGCCATCGCGGTCGTCCCACCGGAGACGAACCCGATCCGGTCTGCACCGGTGTATTCGCCGTTCTCGGACCACACCTCACCCATGTACTCCTGTGTCTCGCGGGCGAGGGTCGTATCATCGCCAAAGACCGCGAGCGTCGCGTCGATATCCGCGCGCGTGCCCCGTTCTCGATAGTGATCGCTGGCCGCGTCGAGGTCCTCGTCGGCGAACCCTCGCCACCCCTCCATGTACCAAATACCGACGCTGCCGCGCTTCTCGAACGACCACTCGTAACTGTCCGGGTCCGGGATCGTGCCGTCAGTTGCTGTCATACAGTAGCTAGACGGTCTCAGCGATGATAGCCACAGTGCCTAACTGAGTAGTAAGTGGCAAACACTACAGCCAGTCATTCCAGTTCCGCCGTACACCAGTGACAGAAGTCGATGTCGTCGTCCAGCGGCTTTCCGCAGTAAGGACACTGCGCGCCGTCTTCGATGGCTGCGGCGGCGTTGATCTCCGTCGCGATCCGGTAGGCGTCGAGCACGCTCAGGAGGACGACCGTCAGCAAGGCCATACTGGCCTGCCAGGAGAGTGCCTGCGCCATCTGCATCGAGGTCTGCCAGACCGATTCGGGGGTCGTCGCTGCCGGGACCGCAGACTGCGGGACGAGCAACGACGTAGCCAGCATGAGCATGCTGAACCACAGCACCGCCCGGAACCACTCCCGCAGGTAGAGGTGCCCGAGTCCGGGCGAAATAAACGCCAGTACGGCGGCGAGCCACGGCCGCTTCTCGTCAGTTTTTGCCACGCTTCTCGGGAGAATCCCCACCGAGCATCCTTAAACTTGCGTTCTCGTCAGCACCCACTTATCCGTCGCTTGCCAGCTGTTCGACGAGCGTCCGCAACGTCGCCAGATCGTACTGGCCGGGCGCTGTCGCGTCAGCGGGGTCGACGGGTGCGTAGCCGATGCACGAGCCATAGAGGGGCGCGACGGCCCGCGAGTGGCGGCCGGCCTCGCCCATCGCCATCGTCGCCACGGTCTCGCCGGCCTCGGTCAGTCGGTGGGTCGCAGCGAGTAGCGCGAGCACGTCGCCCCGGCCCTGTGCAGTGGTGGCGATCTTTCCCACGTCACCGTATTCACAGGCCCGCTCCAGTCGGTCGACGATGTCGTCTTCGGCGGGTGTCGCATCGAAATCGTGAGTGGAGACGACGACGCTCGCGCCGTGGTCGCGGGCGTGTGAGACGACGCGGGCAGCGTCGTGTTCGCCCCCGCCTTCGAGGGCAGCAAGCTCCACGTCCACCGCGGTGACGGCGTCGAACTCGACGGCGGTTTCGAGGGCGTCCAGTCGGGCGGCGTCGTCGGCGGCCTCACCGCCTTCCCACTCGACGCGATTGGTCACGAGCAGCGGGAGGTCGCCGTCGTAGGCGTCGAGCATCGCCAGTGGCTCGTCGGCAAAGTCCATCCGTAGCTCCATCCCGTCGGCGTCGGCGCGTGCGTCCGGTTCGGCGGCGAGGTCCGCGCCCGCGGCGAGCAGCGTGAACGAGTCGAAGTCCATAGCTGGGCTTCTCGGGTCGATTACTAAGCACGTTCGCTCTCCAGTGCTCGCGTCGTCGGCCAACGGGGCAAGTGAACATCTCGAAAGCCCTCGACCCGCTCGCGGTCGCTGACCGGCATATCCTCGCTCGCAAGGCTCGCTCGGATAGCGGCCGATCAGACGACTGCACGAACGCGAGCGGGTCTCGCCCTTTCACCCACCAGGTGCATGGCTGTCCGACCAGCTACGTCCCGGCAGAACCACGAGCGCAACGAGCGACGGCAATCGGTGTACGCGTCACAGTCACTGGCCCGGACCGAGACACTCCCAACTCAGTCACTCCTCGATTGGGACGTGACTCGCCCGGTACCCTTCGTCGGTCCGGGTGACCTCGTCGACGGCGTAGAAGCGAATCCGGCGCTCCTGTTTGGTGTTGACGCGGGTGTCGTAGTGCTCGGCCTCGTAGCCCGGTTGCTTCCCGTCGGACTGGCGTTTCTCGACCCACTCGCGGTGGTCGGCGAGCCGTCGCTGTGCGATCTCACGGGAGCGCTCCGGGGCCATATCGACGCGCTGGGCGAGCGCCGACAGGAGGTCGTCGTCGCGGTCGTAGCCCACGGAGTCGCGGCCGGCGACCATCGCCGCCATCGTCGTCGTCCCGGTGCCGAGGAACGGATCGAGGACGGTGTCACCGTAGGTCGAGAACATCGAGACGAGTCGGTACGGTAGTTCGAACGGGAAGGCCCCGGAGCGCTCGCGGAGACCATCGTCGACGGCCTGTGTCTCACCCGCAAGCGTCCAGAGGTCGGAGAACCACTCGTTGCGTTCCTCCCAGAAGTACGCACTCTCGTAGCGGTCGTCGTCGCCCGGCGGGAACGACCGGCGCTGGCCGTTGCGAAAGACGAGGATATGCTCGTGTTCCAGCGTCGGGTAGGCGTTGGGCGGAAGCATTCCCGACCCCATGAACTTCGTCGCCCGATTCGAGGGCTTGCGCCAGAGGATGTCCGGCAGCGCGCGCAGCCCCCGATCCGTGAACCGGTTCGTGATCTCGGCGTGGTTCGAGAACGAGCGAAAACCGTCGCCGATCGACCGGGTCGCGTCACCGACGTTGATGCAGGCGATCCCACCTGGTGCGAGGACACGTGCGACCTCGGCCCACACTGCATCGAGCACGTCGTGCATCAGTTCGAAGGCACGCCTGCCGTCCTCGGCGGCGAGGGCCTCACCGATCGCGGGATCGAGAGCTGCGAAGATGTCGTCCCACATCTCGATCATCGGATAGGGCGGCGAAGTCACGACCAGATCGACGCTGTCGTCGGGCACGTCCAGCTCGCGGGCGTCGCCCGTCACGACGCGATGGCTCGTCTCCATGGCGGTGACCTGCAGGCGGACCCTCTCTAGTCTTGTGGTCTTCTGATCTGTGGCGTCACTGAGAATCCGCGACCGACGCGACTGTTCGCCCGAAAAAGACACGACGCAGAGAACGGTCGTTTCGATTCGTGGGGAGCTACCGGCCCTGTAGCATGTCCTGCACTTCGTTGACCTTCGCGGCCTGTTGTTCGTTGGCGGCAGCGATCTGTTCGATCTCGCTGGCGACCTCCTCGGCGCTCTCGGCGGTCATGTCGACCATGCTGGCGACCTCTTCGGTGGAAGCGGCCTGTTCGTCCGTCGCGGAGGCGACCTCTTCGGCACCCATCGCGGCCTCTTCGACGGCCTCGTCGATCCGCCGGAGGATGTCGACGGCGGTCTCGACCTGCGTGAGTCCCTCCTCGACCTGCTCGTTGGCGTGTTCGATGCTCTCGACGGTCTCCTCGGTGTCTGCTTTGATGTTCGAGACGACCTGTTCGATCTCGGCGGCGTTTTGCTGGGACTCCTCGGCGAGGCTCTTGACCTCGTTGGCGACGACGGCGAACCCTTCGCCGGCCTCACCGGCGCGTGCGGCCTCGATGGAGGCGTTCAGCGCCAGCATGTTCGTCTGGTCAGCGATGTCGTTGATCACCTCGACGATCTCGTCGATCTCGTCGATGCGATCTCGCAGTTGCTTGACGTCCTCGGATACGTCGGTGTTGGCCTCGTCGACGGCTTCCATCGCCCCGATGGCGTCGTCGGCGGCCTGTCGCCCGTCGGCGGCGAGTTCGCGGGCCTCGTCGCTGACCTGCTTGACCTGACTCGCGCTGGAGGCGACCTCTTCGACGGTCGCCGAGAGATTCGACACCTCGCCTGCAACCTCGCGCATGTTGTCCGACTGTTCGTTTGCGAGTTCGCTGATCTGCTGGGAACTCTGTGAGACGCTCTCGGAGGCACGGAGCAGTTCGTCGATCGCACCACCGACTTCGTCCGTCGCAAGACCGCCGCCACCAGAGACCTCGATACCCCCGTCAGTGCTTCGTTCCGAGTCCATAGACACACCGGGAACAGCCACCGGATTAAGCGTGCCCTCTCAGTTATCATGGTTGATTATGCCGGGGCCTGCAGGGAGCGACCAGCGATGCGTTCACATCGCCAGACGCGAAGCTGGCGCGGGAGAAAGAACGGAAAAGACTGGCCGGTCAGGCCATCGGGAGGCCCTGCTCGGCCTCCAGCAGCTCGTGGTAGCGGTTGCGAATCGTCACTTCGGAGATGTCGGCGACCTCGGAGACTGCGGCCTGCGTCGTCTTCTCGTTGGTCAGCAAGGCGGCGGCGTAGACGGCGGCCGCCGCGAGTCCGACCGGCGACTTCCCGGAGTGGACACCCTGCTCTTTGGCGTTCTGGAGCAACTGGCGCGCACGGTGCTCCGCCTCGTCGGACAGTTCCAGCGAGGAGGCGAAACGGGGCACGTAGCTCTCTGGGTCCGCGGGTGCGACTTCCAGCCCGAGTTCGCGGACGACGTAGCGGTAGGTGCGTGCGATCTCGCTCTTTTCGACCCGGGAGACCTCGTCGATCTCGTCGAGGCTGCGAGGGACGCCGGCCTGCCGTGCGGCGGCGTAGACGGAGGCCGTCGAGACACCCTCAATGGAACGGCCGGGCAGGAGGTTCTCGTCGAGTGCGCGCCGATAGATGACGCTCGCGGTCTCGCGGACGTTCTCCGGGAGGCCGACGGCGGAGGCCATCCGGTCGATCTCACCGAGTGCTTGCTTGAGGTTGCGCTCCTTGGAGTCACGGGTGCGGAACCGCTCGTTCCACTTGCGCAGCCGTTGCATCTTCTGGCGCTGCTTGCCCGAGAGGGAGTTCCCGTAGGCGTCCTTGTCTCGCCAGTCGATGTTGGTCGACAGTCCCTTGTCGTGCATCATGTTCGTCGTCGGTGCGCCGACGCGGGACTTCTCGTCTTTCTCGCTGGAGTCGAACGCGCGCCACTCCGGGCCACGGTCGATCTCGTCGGATTCGACGACGAGACCACAGGAGTCACAGACGGTCTCGCCGTGTTCGTCGTCGACGACGAGCGTGCCCGAACACTCCGGACACGCCGTTCCTGTACTCTCTTTTTCTTCTTCGTCCTGTGCTTCCTGTTTCGCCGTGCGCGCTCTCGTTCGCGTTCTCGTGTTCGAATCGCTCATTGTACGAATGCGGGCGCGATCCGGGAGAGCAGTCCCGAAAACGGTTGTCAGCGTCCCATGCCACGCGGCTGACAGCGGCGTTTCGGGGACCCAGTGGACGGTCCCGATCGCTCGATTGGTACCATCACCATGACCGCGACACTGATTTAAATCTGTCGGAGTGAGGTTCGAGAAACCGGCCACAACGGGTCGAGCGTGGTGTTTGTGAAATAATGACGCACCGATTCATATAGGGAGTGGTAACCGTCCGGCCACTACCAGAAACGGTCCCGTTCAGACGGGAAGTGGTCGCTCGATACTGAATCGACCGGACAGCGACGTACGGTCGACCGGAGAATCGGCGACGACGGTTCGTCAGTCGGCGTCGACCTCGGTGTCGACCTCACCAGCGGCCTTCGATTCTTCGACAGCGGCCGTCAGCGAGACGTTGAGCCACGCCATCGACGCCAGTCCGCCGACGATCGTCACGGCGTTTTTCACCGCGTGGTCGACGATCGAGATAGCGAGTGCGACGGGTGCGGCGACGGTCGTGAGACCGACCACGATCAGCGTGAACGCACCCTCGTACAGGCCGATCCCGCCCGGCGAGAGCGGGAGGATCTTCGCGAGGTTGCCGACGCTGACGGCGAAGAAGCCGGCGGTGATCAGCGACGCCGAGAGTTCGATGCCGGGGAAGGCAGCGAAGACGACCAGCGCCGTCAGTACGTCGACGATCCAGATGACGAGACTGCCGACACCGACCCGGAGGAAGGCCCCGCGGTCGCCGACGACCGTCTCCACGTCGCCGACGAACTGCCCGAGGACGCCGGAGACGTACGCGGCGTAGGAGTCGTTGCTGAGCGAGGTGACGACCCGGTGGACGAGGTCGGTGTCGCGGCGGGCGCTGGCGACGATCACGACGACGCCAGCGATGGCTGCCGCGCCGACGACGGCGGCCACTCTGAGGGCCGTCTGGGCCGCTGCGGCGGGATCGAGTGTCTCGTCCCCGACCGTGACCGGTGGCACGTCGGCCGCGATGGCCTGTGCGATCTGTTCGGTCCCGCCGGTCAGGACGAGACCGACGAGGACGCTTCCGGCAAGCACCGTGATCGCGAGCAGGTCGAAGACGCGTTCGACCGCCAGTGAGGCGAAGCCGGTCGGATAGCCGATGCCCCGGCGGGCCTTGACGACGTAGGCCCGTACGCCGTCGCCGAGTCGGGCCGGGAAGACGAGGTTCCCGGTCTGGCTGATGAAGATCGCACCCGTGAGGAACCACGTATCGCTGTCGTGGCCCTGCCGGTCGAGGATGTCGCGATACCGCAGGCCACGCAGGGGCCACGACAGCAGGTACACCACGCCCGAGAGCGCGACGATACCGACATCCGCCGCGCCGATCGCATCGAGGACAGCAGCGGGATCGAAGACGACCGTGACGGCCAAGATGAGCGCGGTAATCACCAGTAGTGATCCGGCCGTCATGCTCACTTTGCGGCTGAGCCGCGGGCTGACCGACAGTTGCCACCACGTTCTGAGGATCTGACTGCCCATCCCGAACACGTCCCGGACGAGATCGACTTTCGAGTCGCCCTTGGGCGTCCAGTCGACGGGGAACTCCTTGACCCGGTAGCCCGCTCGCTGGGCGCGCACGAACAGTTCCGTGTCCCAGAACCAGTGGTCGTCTTCAACGTCGTCGAGCAGGGCCAGCAGCGCCGTCCGGTCGAAGGCCTTGAACCCACACTGGTGGTCCTGCATCTCCGAGCGCAAGAAGAGACGGACGAGCGAGTTGTACCCCAGACTCGGGACGCCGCGTTTGGCCGGGCGGTCGGCGCGATTCTCTGGCATCCACCGGGATCCGGTGGCGAAGTCGTACTCGCCCGAGCGGATCGACTCGATCAGTTCTTCGAGGTGGGCCATGTCCGTCGCCATGTCCGTGTCGAAGTACGCGAGCGTCTCGCCGTCGGCCCGGCGAAAGGCGTACTCCAGTGCGCCCCCGCGGCCGAGACGTTCGTCCGAGTGGATGTGTCGAATCCGGTCGTCTTCCGCGGCCATCCGGGACGCGATCTCCGGCGTCCGGTCGTCACAGCCGTCCTCGGCGACGATCACCTCGAAGCTCTCGGGTGGTAAGAACGAGGCGAGCGTCGACAGCGTCGTCTCGACGGTCTCCCGAATCGTCGCTTCTTCGTTGTAGGCAGGAAGGACGACGCTCACCTCGACGGTACTCATTACCACTACCTGGACGAGGGAACAAAAAGTACCTTCTGTTTGCTTACTTCCCAGTTTCACCGTACTCGGCCGGCGACCGGCAGACGGACTGTTGTCGTCTCAATCTGCCCTGCCGGGCGAGTCGGTCGTGACGAACGGAGCGAGCGCGTCGTCGACCGCACTGACCGAGTCGTAGGGTCGGGAGACGACGATGTCCCCCGCCGTCGAGCGTCCGATCCCCGGAATCGCCTGCAGTTCGTCCATCGACGCGGCGTTGAGATCGAGCGGGTAGGGCACGCCCGTCACCGAGCGGTAGCCGTGATCGGTGAGTGCCACGTCGATCGTCCGGCCGAGTTCGCGCTCGCCCGGAATCCCGACGAGCAGCGGGTAAGTCCCCAGTTGCCGGCCGAAGGTCTTGCCGTCCTGATGGTATTCGAGCGTGACATCTGGGAGGACCGTCCCCGTCGGCGCGACACGCTTGAGCATCGGATTGTCGATGGTCTCGCGGACCTCGCGCTTGTACTCCTTGAACTGTTGCTTGTGGTCCTTGGCGATCTGGGCACCGGTGTCGGCCATGTCGGTCCCCTCGAAGGCCATCACCTGCCGGATGTTGATCCGGCGGAGCATGTACCCCTCGTCGTAGACACGCTGGAGGAACCGTTTGTTGTGTTCGAAGCTCTCCTCGCGCTCGCCTTTCAGCCCGTGGACGAGGTTGATCCCCGGGAGGAGTTTGGGCAGGCGATTGGGAGCGTCCGATCCGGTACTGGGGCCGCTACCGGGTTCCTCACCCGGCCGGAATCCGGCTTCCTCGTTGACGATGCGGACCGCCTCGAAGCACTCGTCGGCCGAGACGTTGAGGTTGTTCTCCTCTTGGACGAGCGGGTCCGCCGATTCGAGACCGAACGCCGCCGTGTCGCCGGGCGTGTTGTGCTCGGCGATGACCCTGATCCCCTCCCGAGCTTTCTCGGGCCACTTCACGATGGTGATGGGATTCATGTTGTCCAGGTGCAGCGTCTCCAGATCCGGTGCGACCTCGCGGATGCCGCCATAGAGGTCGCGGAGCGCGTCGGGATTGGGTGCCTCGCCGTCGCCGCCGTAGGCGAGGATGTCGGCCTGTCGCCCCAGCCGAAAGTTCGCCACGCCGCGATCCGAGAGGGCGTCGACCTCGTCGACGACGCTCTCTGGGGGCCGGAAGTCCGGGTCGCCGTACATCGGCTCCGTACAGAACGAACAGCGGTAGGGACAGCCCCGCGACGTTTCCAGTTCGGCGATGAGATAGTCGGGGTGGTTCGGGTGTTGTTCGACGACGAAGGCCCCCGCACGCGCCCAGCGGGTCTCCTCGGGGACGCCGCGATAGCGGTCCTCGAACCCTTCGAGTCCGTTGTCGACGAGGTCGTAGGCCGCCGCCTCCACGTCGGCCATCGCCAGGAAGTCGAAGTCCAGATCGTCGCGCGCGGTCTCGCTGGCCCCTTCGTTGGCCTCACCGACGCCGAAGCGGACCGGACCGCCGATCATCGACGTGCCATCGGCGGTCCAGGCAAGCTTTCGCACCTCGTCGGGTTCGGCGGGCGTCCCGCCGACGTACTTGCCGGGAACGGTCATCCCGCCGACGTAGACCATCAGATCGGCGTCCTCCACGTCGCGCCAGCGCCGTTTCTCCTCACGTAGCGCGTCGATGGTGTGATACGTGATCTGCTCGCGGGGAACGCCAGCGTCGACCAAGGCCCCGGCGGTGTAGCGCGGGTACGTCGAGATGTACGGCGGGACCCCGAAGTGGGCCGGCTCGTCGACATAGCCGTCGACGATGGTCACCGAGAGATCGGCGGGGTCTGTGGGCATACCCGCTCGTACCGGCTCGACGCCTAAAACGGTGTCTGGTCGCGAACGAGTGTGCTGTCTCCTGCCGAACTTTCGTCCGGGTGGCCGGTCTCACGACGGCCGTCTTCGACGCCGGTCGTGCCAGCGCCGACGGCGCAAGCCCACGACAGTGGATGGTTTTAGCTGGTTTTTAGAGCACGGGCAGCGCGTGTTTCGACGAAATGACCGAGACACGGACGCGTCTGGAGCAGACCGTCGCTCCCCTCTCGTCGCTCAGTTCGTGGTGGGCACTCGTGGCGCTGGCGCCGCTTTTGCTGACACTGCTGGTCATCACCGTTCTCTACGCAGCCAACAGTGGGGCAGCCCCTGGACTCTTCCCCGAGTTCTCCACGCTCGTCTACGGACTCGCCAACGTCGTCGTCCTTCTGGCCGTCTACCGGCGATTCGACGGGGATGTCTGGGCGGCCACAGCGCTCGCACGACGGCCATCGCGACGGGAACTCCTCGCGGGCGTCGCGGCGACAGTCGTCGGGGTGGCAGTCGGCTGGCCGGCCACGACGATACTGGCGGACACGCTGGGCGTGGCCCGCTACACCGTCCCGTCGCTCACTGCTCCGGCAGGGCTGATAGCGTTGTTTTTCGGGTCCGTACTCGTCGCGCCGGTCGTCGAGGAAGTCCTCTTTCGCGGTCTCCTCCTCGGTGTGCTCCTCGAACGCGGGCACGGCCCGGCGGTCGCAGGGGTTGTTTCGCTGCTCGTGTTCGCAGCGATCCACGTGTTCACGGCCGGCATCGCTGGCGTCCTCAACGCACTCCTGCTCGGCGGACTGCTGACGTGGCTCCGTCTCCGGTACGACAATCTCGTCGGCGCGTGGCTGATGCACCTGCTCAACAATCTGTTGGAGTTCCTGATCGCGGCGTCGCTACTGCCGTCACTGTACGCGCTGTGAAATCAGACGGAGTGACGCTGCCCTCAGAGCCACTCGTCGAGCCACTCGCGATGGATGGCGACGGCGTCGTCGCCCGTCAGTTCGGGATAGCGCGGGCGCGTGACGACGCCCTCGGAGTCGACGGCCGACTGGACGACGGCGATGACCCGGTCGGCGACGAGAACGTCGGGCAGTGGGCGGACGGACTCGTAGCCCTCGCGGAAGGCCGCCCGGAGCGGGGCCGGATCGTCGACGTACCAGTTCGCGACGAGGTGTTCGACCTTCGCGACGGCGAGCGCGGGGTCGCCGGCCAGCGGGTCGCCCCAGTCGAGGATCGCGGCGATCTCGCCGTCGGCGAGTAAGGCGTTACCGGGCCGGAGGTCCCACGGGAACAGTCGCGGCCGGCGAGCCGTCGTTGGTCGGTCCGCGAGTGCGTCCTCGATGGCGTCGCGGCGGTCGTCGAACGCCGGCGGGAGCGCCGCGAGACCGTCGTGAGCGTACTGGCGGGCGAAGGCGTCGGCCGACGGGCCGGTCGGGGTGAGTGTCCCCGTGTCGTCGAGTGCGAGCGGGCCGGCGGCGTCGAAGCGAAACGCGTCGTGGAGCGCGGCGAGACACCGGCCGAACTCCCGAGCCAGACGCTGTCGCGCGTCGGCGTCACAGTCGGCGAATCGCTCGTGTCCGTTGACTCCGGCGACGTACTCCGTGACGAGATAGCCGTGAGCGCCGATGCTACCACGACTACAGAGCCGCGGGACCGGCACGTCCGTCCGGGCGCGGATCGCCGCCAGCAGCGTCGCTTCGGCGTGGGCCGTCGCCGGGTCGTCTGTTAGCTGGACGGCGACCGACGGCCGGTCGGCGTAGTGGGCGACGACGGTCGCCTTGTGGTTGCCCTGTGGTGGCGACTCGACGGCCGTCGGTTCGTCGCCGGGGACGACGCGCCGGAGGACCGTCCGCGTGTGGAGATCGGGGGCGTCGGTCATAGGAGGTAACCGAGGTCGGTGAGATCGTCGAGGACGTACTCCGGTCGGTAGTCGCCGGGGTCGGCGTTCTCGCCGGGACACCAGGCGGCCAGCAGGCCCGCGCCGTGTGCACCGGCTACGTCGTAGGCCAGCGAGTCGCCGACGTACAGCGTCTCCGCGGCGGGCGTCCCGATGGCGTCACAGACCGCCGCGAACGGCTCGGGATGGGGCTTTCGCCGCGGCAGGTCGCCGGCGTAGACGACCGCGTCGACGCGCGAGTCGAGACCGAGCGTCTCGACTTTCGGACGCTGGCGGCGGCTTGGGCCGTTGGTCATGACCGCGACCGGGCCGTGGTCCCGAACGGTGGCGAGGGCCGACTCCGCCCCCGGCAAGAAGGAGACCGCCGTCCGGTCGAGGGCCGCGAGCAGGCCCGCAGCGAGGTCGTCGGCCGGTATCCGACGGTGGCCGTACTGGGCACCGAGGCGTCTGAAGCCGGTGGCGAGGTACGACTGCTCGTCGTCGGGGTCCGGCGGGCCGTCCAGTGCCGCCCAGAGTTCGCCCGGTGTGGCGAAAGGCTCCACGTCGGTGGCCTCGAACGCGGCCCGATACAGTGATCCCTCGGCCTGACTGCCAGTACAGAGCGTGCCGTCGAGATCGAAGACCACCGCCGTCGGCGTCGTCATGCCGGTCCGTACGTGGCGGGCGGGAAAAAGCCTCGTGGCAACGACGCGTCGTCAGGACTCCTCGCCGCCGTCAGTAACGAGGTCGGCAGGCGTCTCCGCGTCCTCGTTGAGGAAGTCCGGCAGGTCGTCTTCGTCCTCGGATGCCGCTTCGACATCGGCGTCGTCACGTTCCCAGACCCATTCGCGTGCGGTACATTCGTGACACATGCTGACACACCTCACTAGGATGAGTGTCCGCCGGCAAAATAATCCTTTTGTCGAGGCGACCGATGGATCGATCTGGGTCGTGGCAGGCGCGACGGAGAAGGGAAAATACGTGGTGGGTTACTCGCTGGCCGGGGTCGCCGCTTTCGCGTCGCGTGCGCCCTCGACGGTCTCACGGACGGCATCGACGCCCTCGTCGTGGACCAGATCGCCGACGACGATGGTGTCTGCGTGCTGGGCCATCTGTCGAGCGGAGTCGTAGTCGTGGATGCCACCGCCGTAGAACAGCGTCGCGTCGTCGAGGATGTCGGCCGCGGCGGCGACCTTCTCCGTGTCGCCCAGCATGCCCGAGTACTCGACGTAGACGATCTCCTGACCCAGCAGGTGTTCGGCGGCCTCGGCGTAAGCCGCGACCTCGTCGGCGTCCAGATCACAGTTGGCCTGCGTGTAGGTGGCGACGGAGGCCTCGGGGTTCATCACGATGTAGGCCTCGGTGAAGGTCCGGGACCAGTCGATGTCGTCGTCGATCCTGATCCACTCCTTGTGCGCGCCGGTGATCCACGTCACGTCGCCTGCGTTCATCACGACCGGGATGAGATAGCCGTCGTGACGGTCGCTGTGGACGACCGACGCCGGGTTCGACGGCTCGATGTACACCGGAATGTCGTGTTCGCCACACGCCTCGACGACGCGAGCCATCTTCTCTTCGGTCATGCCCGTCGTGCCGCCGATCTCGATGGCGTCGGTCCCCGTCGCTGCAACGTCTTCGAACGTCTCGCCCTCGACCAGCGTCTTGTCGGGGTCGATCTTGACGATGTGATCCCAGTCCGCCCACGTGCTCATACGTGCACTGAGTCTGCCGCGGGCGTATAACCGCTTCGAATATCTGGACGTGTGTGGCTGTCGCGGACCGAACCCGACGGCCAGAGTGGGACGACCGATACAGTAGTATCACTGTGTACCGTAGGGAGTGTATGGGTGTCGACGGGGGCGCGACGAGCATCCTCTGTGTCGACGACACACCCGGGCTTGCCGAACTCACGGCGGCGTATCTGGAGCGGGTCGACGGAGCGATCACGGTGACGACGGCAACGAGTGCACGGGAGGGGCTGGGTGTCCTCGAAACGGAGGCGATCGACTGCATCGTCAGTGACTACGAGATGCCAGGGATGGACGGGCTGATGTTCCTGCAGGTCGTCCGGGCCGACGACCCTGATCTCCCCTTCATTCTGTTGACCGGGCACGGCTCCGAAGCCGTCGCCAGCGACGCGATTTCGGCCGGCGTCACCGACTACATGCAGAAGGACACCGGAACAGAGCAGTACGAACTCCTCGCGAAGCGAATCCGAAACGCCGTCGCCCAGTACCGTGCGCGGGCCGTCGCGAAAGAACTCACGCATCGAAGCGACAGCGTGCTCGACGCATCACCGGACGCAATCGTCGTCAGCGTCGACGAGACGCTGGTCTACGCGAACACTGCTGCGATCGATCTGTTCGGTGCCGACGCCGAACGGGTGGTCCTCGATCAGGCCATCGAGACCTACGTCCACGAAGCCGACCGCGAGACCGCGACCGGCGCGTTCGAGCGAGTCGTCAGCGGCGACCGCGCCGTCGAGCACGTCGACAGACTCCGCCTCGATCTGGACGGCGAGCGCCGCCCGGCCACGATGACGGTCCGTCGCATCGTCTGGGGCGACGAGACCGGCGTCGTCGCGGTCTTACACGACCGCTCGGAACGAGAGGCACGGAAACGCCTGCAGGCGCGCTACGAGGGGACGTTCGAGGAGGGGTTCGACGCGATGGTGATCGCCGACGACGACGGCCGCTACATCGAGGCCAACCGAAGCGCCTGTGACCTGCTCGAACTCGAAAAGGACGACCTCGTCGGTCGCTCGGTCGCGGACTTCGCTCCCGACGACTACGACTTCGCGGCCGAGTGGGAGGCGTTCGAGAACGACGACGCCGACCGTGGGATCTTCCCGCTCGTGACGCTCGACGGCACCGAGAAGACGGTCGAATACGCCGCGACACGGGATATCGTCCCCGGCGAACACCTCGCCGTCCTGCGGGACGTGACCGAGCGCGAAGCCTACGTCGAGGCGGTCGAACGCCAGCGGGCGCGCCTCGACGAGTTCGCCCACGTCGTCAGCCACGACCTCCGCAACCCACTCCAGACCGCGCAGGGGACGCTCGACGCCGCCCGTGAGGACGGCGACCCCGCGTACTTCGACCGGATCGAACGCAGCCTCGACCGGATGGAACGGATCATCGACGATGTGCTCTGGCTGGCGCGAGCGGGCGAAGACATCGGCTCGGTCGATCGGGTCTCGCTCCGAAACGCGGTCGACGCCGCCTGGGAGGTCGTCGCCGCCGACGCGACCGGTGCGACACTGGTCGTCGACGAAGAACGTCACCTGATCGAAGCCGACTACGACCGTCTGTGCCAGCTGCTGGAGAACGTCTTCAGGAACGCCATCGAACACGGAGCCAGCGGTCGTGCTGTCGACGACGCCACGCCGGACGGGGAGGGCGACGAGACGGACGAGGGGGCTGCCAAGCGGGCACGGGGCGTCACCGTCCGCGTCGAGACACTTCCCGACGGCTTCGCTATCGAGGACGACGGCCCGGGCATTGCGCTGGGGGACCGCGACCGCATCTTCGATCAGGGCGTCACGACCCTGCCCGACGGCACCGGCTTCGGTCTCCACATCGTCTCGGTGATCGCCGACGCCCACGGCTGGACGGTCACGGCGACCGACAGCCGGTACGGTCCCGCGGACGGAGCGACGCCACCGACGGGCGCACGCTTCGAGTTCACCGGCGTGGACCGAGCCTGACACTGGCGGCCGGATCGCTCGGGCGTGGCGACTGTCCGAGGGCGGCGACAGCCAGCAGCCGAACCTCGCGGCGGCGTTCGTACACGGCCGCGAAATCCTCTTTATCGGCCGGCCACCACAGTCATCAATGGGAGACGCCAGCGAGTCGTCGGCCACCGACCCGAGCGAGCGCGACCTGCCACCGGGCACGGACGCGCCGGCCCGGCCAGCAAAGCGCGACCCGACGACGCTCGCACAGGACCTCCTCGTGGCGACGCGGACCGACGCCGATCCCGACCCCCTTCTGGCCGCGCTGGCCGCCCTCTCCGAGGACGACCTCACCGCCGTCCGCGAGGACCGGGCGACCGGGCTGGCCTTCTGGTGTAACTGTTACAACGCCGGCACGCAGCTCCTGCTGGAGCGCCGGCCCGACGTGTACCGGAGTCGCCTGCGCGGCCTGCGATTCTTCGGGCTGCCCTGTCTCACCGTCGCCGGCACACCCCGCTCGCTGGACGACATCGAGCACGGCATCATCCGGGCGTCACGCTCCAAGTACGCGCTTGGCTACACGCCCCGACTGCTCGTCGACAGCTTCGAACACCGCTACGCGCTCGACGAGCCGGACCCACGCATCCACTTCGCGCTCCACTGCGGGGCGGCCAGCTGTCCCGCCATCCGGGCCTACGACCCCGACGACGTGGACGCACAGCTCGATCTGGCGGCCCAGACGTACCTCGACGCCACCGTCGAGCGCGACGGCGACGTGGTTCGGGTCCCGCGGCTCATGCTGTGGTACCGCGCCGACTTCGGCGGGCGCTCGGAGATACTGGCATTTCTGCGGCGGTACGGGATCGTCGGCGACGACGAATCGCCACGCATTCGGTATCTGGGCTGGGACTGGTCGCTGTCTCGTGGACGGTTCGTGGGGTGACGCTGGGTCGGACTCCCGAGGGCGTGTTCACAGTCCGTGAGTGGTCCAGTACATTCATGTCGGTCCGGCGACGGCAGTATCATATTCAATGAGTCAGGCGACCCTCTCTTCGGAGCCGTACAACAATTCTGCACTCTTTTCGGGGTACTATCTGGACGAGCGAGTCAGCGACCTCGACGAATGGGACTGCGACGACGAGGCGAGTGCGGTGTTCGAGCGACTGCAAAAGATCTGGCAGCTCGAACGCGAACACGTCGACCAGTACAAAGAAGACGAACTCCTGCAATCGTGGATCGACAAAGTGCTCGACGAACTCGGCTTTGGGACGCTGCCGGAGACGACACTGCCGGATAGTGGGGGGTACAACGACCGATTGCTGTTCGAGTCCGAGGACGCACGACGGGAAGCCTTCTCGCGCAACACGGACGGCAAGACCGAGGCGATGTACGGTCTCGCATCGGCCGTGCTGGAAGCCAAGCAGTGGAACGCGAGCTTCACCGAGCAGTTCGACGAACAGCGGTCCTACCGCGACGCCTCCCACCAAATCAAGTACTATCTCGAACGGACCCCGGAGGACCTCCAGTGGGGGATTCTCACGAACGGCCGGAAGTGGCGACTCTACGGGACCAAAGACTACGCGACCGAAATTTTCTACGAGGTCGATCTGCCGGAACTGCTCGACTCGGGCAGTCTGGAACAGTTCAAGTACTTCTATACGTTCTTCCGCCCCGACGCCTTCCGCGAGACCGCCGGCACGTCGTTTCTGGAGACGGTCTGGTCCGAGAGCGAGACCGCGGCACAGCAGCTGGGCGAAGACCTGCAGGACAACGTCTTCACAGCGCTGCGCGTGCTCGGTGAAGGCTTCATCCACACCAACGACCTCGACATCGATCCCGACGACGAGGCCGCGCGGGCGGAACTGAAAGAACAGTCGCTGGTCTTGCTGTATCGGTTGATGTTCGTCCTCTACGCGGAGTCGCGCGACCTCATCCATCCCGACGACCCCGACCGCGTGGCCGAGTACGAGGAACACTTCAGCCTCGATCAACTCCGCTTCGAGATCCACGAGGACATCCAGTCGGGCGACACCTTCGAGGACTACAGCGGCCACTCCACCCAGATGTGGAGTCGCCTCGAAGACCTCTTCAGGCTCGTCGACGAGGGCGAGGCATCGCTGGGGATTCCGCCGTACAACGGCGGCCTGTTCGACGACGACCAGCACGAGTTCCTCGCGGAAAACGAGGTCGCGGACCGCTACATCGCCGAGGTGATCTATCGGCTGGGGACGACCGAGGGCGAGGACGACGAGTTCGTGCTGGCCGACTACGCCGACCTCGACACTCGGCACCTCGGGAGCATCTACGAGGGCCTGCTGGAACACGAGTTCCGCATCGCACCCGAGACCTACGCCGCGGTCTCCGAGGACGGCGGACAGGTCTGGAAGCCCGGCAGCGACGTGAGCGTGACCGAGGCCGTCGAGACGGTCGAGACCGGCGAACTGTACGTCGTCAACGACGACGGCGAGCGCAAGGCGACGGGCGCGTACTACACGCCCGACTACGTCGTGAGCTACATCGTCGAGGAGACCATCGACCCGCTGCTTGCCGACATCAAATCGGATCTGGAGGCCGACGGACTGGAGCCGAGCGATCAGGCGTACTTCGGTCGGTTCTACGGCCGCGTGCAGGACCTCAGGATTCTGGACCCGGCGATGGGCAGCGCCCACTTCCTGACGAGCGCGACGGGGTATCTCACCGAGCAGGTGATGGCGGTCGTCCGCGAGCAAGAGAAGCAGGGCCGGGACGAACAGGAGATTCGGCGCACCATCGCCAAGGAGTGCATCTACGGCGTCGACATCAACGGCATGGCCGTCGAACTCGGAAAGCTCTCGATGTGGCTAGAGACGCTGGCGGCGGACAAACCGCTGGCCTTCCTCGACCACCACCTCAAAGCCGGGAACTCACTCGTCGGCTCGGACATCACCGAAGTGCTGTCGGACGACATCGCCGACGACGGCGGACAGTTGACGCTCACGCAGGTGTTCGCCCGCGCCCGCCAGCAGACCCTCCAGCACGTCATGGGTCTAATGGAAGACCTGCTCGCCATCGACAACGAGGAACTGGCCGACATCAAGTCGATGGAGGAACTGTACGACGAGATCCGCGCCGATCCGCTGTATCAGCGACTCTTCGAGGTCGCCAACGTCCACACCGCCGCGGAGTTCGGACTGGACGTGCCCGAGGGCGTGTACGAGGAGATGGCCGGCGCGATCGAGAACGAAGCCGACTGGGCCGAGATTCGGGACCACGACTGGTTCCGGTCGGCGCAGGCGATGGCCGGCGACAAGGACTTCTTCCACTGGGAACTGGAGTTCCCCGAAGTGTTCTTCGGCGAGGACGGGGAGAAGCTAGATGGGGCGGGGTTCGATGCTGTGATCGGGAATCCGCCGTATGTTCGGCAGGAGCAGTTGAGTGCTGTCAAGAGCTATTTGAGCGTTTCGTACGATATTTATCATGGTGTCGCTGATCTTTACACGTATTTCCTCGAAAAGTCGGAGAGCCTTCTACAACATAACGGACGATACGGACAGATCATTTCTAACAAGTTCATGCGGGCAGAGTACGGCGAGAACACGCGTCAATTCCTCGCAGAACGCGTCGCGCTAAATCAGCTCGTCGATTTCGACGACCTGCCGGTCTTCAAGGACGCTAGCGCTTACCCGATGATCCTTCTCTACGAAGCGACATCGCCTGGTCCCCAACAACCGTCTGTCTGTAATGTCGATACCCTGAACTTCGCTACACTTCGTGAGTACATCCAGAAACACGGCTATCATACAACTGAGAAGGGGTTACATGACGATGGTTGGTCACTGGCTAGGAAAAACGCTCTCCGAATTCTAGATAAAATGTCTGAGGAGAGTGAGGCTCTTGAAGCATACATCTCCTCGGAAATTCATTATGGAATCAAAACGGGATACAACGAGGCATTCTTCATTGACGAGGACACGAGAACGGAACTAATTGAGCAGGATGCAAGTAGTAGCGAGCTTATCAAGCCGCTCTCAACGGGTACAGATGTTCGTCGGTATCGGATTGATTCGAAGGATCAGTACCTCATATTTACCAAACAGAGTACAGATATCGAAGCATATCCTGCTATTCGTGAATATTTAGAGAACTACCGCCAAGACTTAGAGCCAAAGCCATCATCTCATACCGGCGATTGGGATGGTCGGAAGGCGGGGGACTACGAGTGGTACGAAATTCAGGACAAAGTTGATTATCACTCAAAATTTGACGTTGAAAAAATAATCTATCCAGTGATTGCAAACAGACCGAGGTTTGCATATGACACAGACGGGTATTACGCGAACGATAAGTGCTTCATCATTCCCGAACGTGACCGTGGACTACTGGCGATATTAAACTCCAAATTGACGCGATTTTGGGTTAGAACAGAACTGTCGACACTCAGAGGTGGATATCAGGAGTTCAGATCGGTCCACGTACGGAACTTCCCAGTGGTCGATCCAGCGGAAACGACCCTTGGAACAAAAGCCAAGGAAATGGGTCAACTGCGACAGCAGCATAGTTCGTTGAATCTCACCCTCCAAGACCACCTCGGCAACTACGCCGACGGCCAGACGCTCGCAGACATCGGCCTGACCCAGCCACCGAAAGGCTCCGCAGACTCCATCCTTCAGGAGACCGCCGAGGAGAAACCGAACCTCCGCGTCGGCGAGGCCAGCGTTCACCGCGAATCCGACACCACCGTCGAGATTCGACTCACGGCCCGCTACAAGCCCGACGACGAGGACGGCGAGACGCGACCGCAGGGAGGGTCTCGGAATGGTGGAACGGGCGAAGCCCGTGGAACCGCCTACGAGACCGACCAGTGGGGCTACACCGAGACCGAGCCGCTGGCGGCGCTGCGGATCACCGACCTCACGGAGACCGAGGCGGCCCTGATCGCGGCGTTCGTCCCCGTCGCCGTCGACGAGGCCGGCGGCTTCGCGGGCTTCCGCGAGACCGCGACCAAGACCAATTCGCTCGTGGATCGCCTGCGAAAGCTGACGCTGCCGGTCGTCGACGACGTGCGCGACGGACTGGAAAGCTACACCCAGACCGTCGAGCGCGCCGAAGAACTGGAGGCCAAGATCGAACGGACTGACGAACTGATCGACGAAATCGTCTACGAACTGTACGGGCTGACCGACGACGAGATCGAAATCGTCGAAGAAGCCGTGGGCGACGACTAAGACATCCCGCACCACCCACGCGGGCGGCTCGCCGAATCACCCCGAACAGAGCATCGACCGAACTGCTCGCCCACAGAACTTCGGTATCGTTCCTTCGTCGATGTCGACGCCGGTCCGATTGACGGCAGCGGCAAGCGCATCCGGTGCAAGATCGTTCGCGCAGTCACTGGCAATCGTCGCCAGGACTGCCGAGACGATCGGCGTTCCGAAACTCGTCCCACTCTGGAGGAGCGGACCATCAGAATCCATGACAGGGTGGTGGACTGGCGCGAGTACGTCGGGCACTGCGTTGTGAAAGGAAACGTTGCCTCGCCAGGGATATTCATACCGATGCTCGGCGCACTGCTCGTTCGGTCCACAGCCTCGCTGTCCGCAGAATGGCCCACGGATGTCCTCGTCCCCGATCCAATACTGCCCCGTCGCTGCCGTGTCGAGTACGTCGTGGCGACAGCGAGCGACGAACCCACCGACCCCAACCGACTCGTCCAGCAGCGCTGGGCAATGGACTGCCAGCGAATCGTCGCGTAATCGGTTGCCAGTCGCGGCAACGATTACCGTCCCGTCTTCTATCGCCAGACGTGCCTCGTCGGCCACGCGACAGTGCCCACCACAATCTCCGTGCGGTTCTTCACTGTGGTGAATGCCGACGGAGAGATTGAGAACGTCAATATTCTGACAGCTAGCGTCGGCAATGGCCTGAACCAAATTCCCACGCCTGGCTGTCCCGTCGCTAGCGATCACTCGATAGAGATTATAGACGGCGTCAGGTGCGAAGTATCGTGCGAGCTCGAAAACATCGCCCCCATGGGTCGTCGTGTCCGGCACTTCGCTGTCGACGTAGTTCTCCTGGTGGTCGATCTCGACGCCGTCCGCCCCATCCAGTTCCAAGAGGGAGTCGACGATGCCGACACGGACGGAGTCTCCCTTGTTCGTCGACTGTGGGATGTCGAGCGTCATGCGATAGGAGTCGAAAACGAACTGCCGAAGCGCTATGATCGAGTCAAACGCCGCCGGGAGTGCCCGTTTCCCTCGCTCAGTGTCCGTACGTCGTCGCGCTCGATCTCGATCGATTTCAGTTCGTCAAGTTCACAGAGCGCATCGACGACTGACTCCGGCGCGACAACACGAAGTGTCGCCTGACCGATCTGGGCCGAAACCGTTGCACCGCTTGCTTCGACGCGAGTGGCGAACTCGTCGCGGTCACCGGAGACTCCGAGTAGGAGCGTGACCTCGTCGTCACTCTCGCTACCCCGAAGTTCCGTGACACCCGCGTCGATGTACTCTGGCATACTGTTTCTCATGTCTGGTCTCTACATGTTAAATCTATGCGATAGTGGGTACGTTCCGTCGATGCGTGCTTCGTATCTCCCTGCGAACTTTGTCAGATCCATATTCAAGGAGACAACGCCCAGAAACCGCAGCCGTGACTACCGGGACGGTGACAAACGACCGGCACAATCCACCCAATCGGGATCGAAAGGGGCGCGGCGCTGGGCGTCGCCACGGACCCGTAAGCACCCACTGGAGCGCAGCGCGGTCCGCGGCGGCCCCAGCGCCGCGGGGCTTTCTGGGTGTTCGAAGTCACCGATACCGTTCCGTCGCCGATAGACATTTCACCGAGTGCGAATCATGTCGCTGCTAGATGCTCGGTGCGACAGAACTCACCACCGTCGACGAAATCCACGACCAGCGATCCTACGTCTGTACCGTTCGGGACAACTACGGCGAGCGCGACGAGGTGATCGTCGTCCCCTGCGAGGACGATCCCGGCGTTCGGGCGTGGATCAATCGCTGCACGCACGAGGCCCAGCGGTTCGACACGGGCCGGGGCGTGCCGATGCGTGACGGGCAGATGATCTGTCCCAAGCACGGCTCGCTGTTCGACGCCTGTTCGGGCGAGTGTGACAACGGCGAGGCCGCGGGCACCACCCTGCCGGCGGTCGACCTCGTCGTCGAAGACGGCACGGTCTATCTGCGCGACGACAACTACACCTTCGTCCACGAGGGGACGATCGACGCCGACGACGAGGACGACGACGGTCCGAGTTCGACCTCTCACATCGGCTTCTAGGAACAGATGTGGCCGAACACACCACCGCGCGATGACGCGAGGCAACGCAGCCCTCAAAAGCCCTCGACCCGCTCGCCTCCCGCGGACCGCCCTGCGCGCCTCGCGTTGCTGCGGTGCTTGGGGGTCCGGGGTTCGGCGACCGGGCCTCGCCCTTTCAGCCCGCCAGGACTGGGTTTGTGAAACAGGGTAGCCCTGGCAGCGGGAGCGCAGTCGCCGAGGCTGGACACGAGTTTTTATGTCGAGACGCACAATTTGCGTGTATGAGTAAGACGATTCGGGTGGAAGATGACACCTACGACATCCTCTCGCGGCTCAAGAGCGACGACGAGTCGTTCGACGATGCGATCGAACGGCTCGTTGCGCTGCGGCGCGAACGGATCGAGGATGGGGCAGGATTCTGGAAGGAGACCGACGGAGCAGCAAAGGCGAAGGCAGCCCGCGAGTCGATGAAAGAGGATATCGGGAACTGATGGCACTGTACGATAGCAGTGCGCTCATCGAATATCTCGACGACAACGAAACGGTCGTCGAGTACATCTCGGCGCACGCAGACGAACGTGCGATAACAGTTCCATTGGTCGCGTTCGAAGTGTATCAGGGCGAAATCCATCGGACAGGGACAACTGATCTCGACGGGGTCGATACTGCCCTACAGTGGCTCGAAGTCGTGGAGACAGCGGGCAACGATGCGCGCCGCGCGGCAACGATACTCGACGAACTTCACGACGCAGGGGCACCGCTGGCGCCACGGGACACGTTCATCGCAGGCGCGGCGGCGGCCAATGACGAGACGCTGGTCGCGACAGACGGCGACTTCGACACCGAACCACTCCGCCAGCAGATCGACCTCGTCGTGCTCTGATGCTCACTCGGCCAGTTCGGCCTGCCAGTCTTCGATCTGACTGGCCGAGACGCCCTGCACGTTCCCGGCGATCTCGGCGGGGTCCACGTCACGGAGGTCCTCGGGTGCGTCGACGCCGACGGCTTCGAGCTTCTCTGCGGTCGCACTGCCGACGCCGTTCAGGTCTTCGAGGTCGTCGATCCGGTTGCGGGCCTGATACTCGGCGTAGTTGCAGATCGGACAGCCCAGTTCCCACGGATCGTCGTCGTCCTCGTCGTCGACGATCGAAATCTCTGGCAGGTCGTGTTCCTCACAGCGGTCCTCGCCGACCTCGATGTCGCCGTTGCGTGGCAGGGGCAGCGAGTACTCACAGTCGGGATAGCGCGTACAGCCCACCAGCCGGGAGCCAGAGCGCAGGCGCTTGATCGCAAGCTCCCCATCATGTTCGGAACCACACTCGGGACACACCCCGATCACCTGATCGTCCGTCTCGTCGGCTTTCTCGGCCTCACAGCGCGGGCAGCCGTGGACGAACGTGTCCCGGCCGGCGAGCATCTTCACGTGATTGAGATCGTGCTCGTCGCACGCCTCGTCGAGCACCAGCGGCTCACCAGTCGAGGGCAGGGGCAGCGTGTAGCGACACTCGGGGAAGCCGTCACAGCCGACGAAATAGGAGCCCTGTCGCGACCGGCGCACGAGCAGGTCCGCGCCACAGTCGGGACACGGCCCCAGCATTTTGTCGGCTTTCAACGACTCCTGCAGGAACTCACCGACTTCCTCGCGTGACTCGGCCAGTTCCTCGAAGACCCGTTCGAGCATCGCCCGGGACTCGGCAGTTACCTCGTCCAGCGGCTGCTCGCCGCTGGCGATGGCCGACATGTCCGCCTCCATCTGGGCGGTCATCTCCTCGCTGACGATCCGGTCGGCGAACTCTTCGGCGGCCTCGACGACCGCGTCGGCCAGTGCCGTCGGCCGTGGCGGATCGTTCTCGATGTAGCCCCGGTCGTATAGCTTTTCGATGGTGTTGTGGCGGGTCGAGTTGTGAACGACGACACCCCCTTCGACCGCGAAGTTCGGTGCCATCTCGTCGACTGTCAGATCGTACACGGACCCGTCGTAGTCACGTTCACGGATCGAGCGAACCTCGGCCGTCGATGGAACGCCACGAAGGGTTGCATACACGGTCCGTTCGAAGTCACACGCTCGATAGCGGTTGGTGCGCAGACCGTCTTTACTACGGTTGCTACCGTCGACGACCTTCTCTACGTGCCCCTCGTCACGGAGTTCACGGATCGTCGATTGGACGACCGCTCTCGACACGTCGAGCTCGACAGCCAGAGTCTTAGTCGATTTCGCTTCCGACGCAATCGCTTCGAGTACCGTCGCTTTTCGCTTCGTCACGTCGTACGAATCGAGTGCATCGAGACCACGATAGAACTTCTCGTCGGCCGAGATCGGAACGATATCGAGGAAGCGTTCGAGGTTCCGGCGACCGCGAATGTGGAGTTTGTGCTGGCCCGTAGAAACCTTCGTCTTAACATCCATATTAGACAGCATTTGCTGGACGCCATAGAGAAGATCGTGATCCGTGTTGGAGATGAACGCTTTGCGTTCCCGAGAGATGTGTCCCTCGTCGTCGAACAGTGCACCGACGAACACCGGTTGCAACGGTTCCGGTACGTCGGGCACACCGTCTTTGGTCGTGTCGTCGAGGATTCTGACGAGAATACGACCAAGAACAGAGGACAGTGAGACGTGATACTTCTCTCTGTGGTGAGCTTCTCGGCCCGGACGACTGCTGACAGTCGGTGATTCGTCGAATAACGTCTCGATATCGTCTGCGAACCGTCGAATCAGTGCTTCGTCAGTGTTGTGGTACCGAACGTCGATCGTGTTCTCTCCCTCACGATAATGGACCGATCCATCACCGAGCATGCACCCGAGCACACGAGCGAGTGCAGGCGACCAATCGAGTGGGAACGGGTTCTGGATCGTCGTGTCGTAGTTGAGTCCGTGGAGTCGATCAGGCCGAATATCGAGTTCCCCCAGCAACCACACTGGGACGTCCTTGTCGTGGTTTTCGTACCGCGTTATCGCGGGTCGGTGTGAACCGAGGCGGTCGGCAAACTCCGCCTGTGTTTCACCCGTTTCAGATCGTCGCTGTGCGAGAGCATCGTTACAGTCAGTGCCGTAGAGTTTGGATGATTTGGTACAGTCTGTGGCGAACTCGTGCCACGAGAGAACCCGTTTATCGGAGTTTCCAGCGGTTACGGACGATGTTCGCCGTGCAGTGACTAATTCTACAGACTCGTCGATTTCGGCGGCCTGTACGACCCTGATACCCTCGTCGGTATCGACATACAGCGGATGCTCGTCCGTCACCGAGAACGAACTCCGTTCGGTCTCGATCTCGTACACAGTCTCCTCGGGTCCCAGCGGGCGCTTGCTTACGAGCGTCGATTCTCGCTCGTGTGTCCGCCCGTCGAATTCGTCGTAGGAGATTGTCGTGGGGGATTGCTCGGATACCGCGATATCAGTGTCGCCGTCAGCGAGGACGACTTCGCCTTCGGCGAACAGCGATTCGATCGGGCGGCGTTCGACATCGCCGCTCTCAGTGCGGGTGAGGACCGAGCTGTCTTCGGTGAGACATTTCGTCCCCAGCCCCAGTTCCTCCATCTTCCGAATCAGACGCGACTGGCCGTAGCGTCGCGGTGGCTGGGTCTGCTTGGCTTCGAGTTCCACGTCGCTCATCGCCAGATCGTCGCCCTCGTCGACGGCCGGGACGACGTTCTCGCTGGCCGACAAGTAGGGGTAGACGGCGTGATAGCCCGGTTCGAGCAGGCGCTTGCCGTTGGCTTTCAGGGAGTGGCCCGCTGCCTCGGCGACGACACGGAGGTGTGCCCACTTCGCTGGCTCGGCGACCGTCGCGAAAAATCGACGGACGACGAGTTCGTATATCTCCCACTCGTCGTCGTCGAGTTCACCGCGGGGCGGCAGTTCGCCCGTCGGGTGGATCGGGGGGTGGTCGGTCGTCTCCTCGTCGCCCTCGGTGGGGACGATCTCGTCCTGTTCGAGCAGCGATTCTGCGTCCTCGCCGAAGGCACGCGAACCGACGAAGGCGTCGAGCAAGGCGTCGGGGTCCAGATCCTCGGGATAGACGGTGTTGTCCGTCCGCGGGTAAGTCATGTAGCCGGCGGTGTACAGCTCCTCGGCGAGACTCATGGCCCGCTGGGCCGAGTAGCCAAGCGACCCCGCGGCGGAGATGAAGGCCGTCGTGTTGAACGGCTCGGGCGGTGCGTCCGTCCGGGTGCGCTTGCGGACCGACGTGACCGTCGCGCTGTCGACGCCCGAGAGATCCGCATAGACCGCTTCGGCCGTCGCTTCGTCCCAGACGCGCTCGGCCTCGCTGCCGTCGTCGTCGTAGAAGTACTGGGCCTCGAAGCTCGTGCCCTCTTTCGTCAGATCGGCGAAAATCTCCCAGTAGTCCTCGGGATCGAACGCCTGAATCTCGCGCTCGCGGTCGACGATCAGTTTGAGGGTGGGAGACTGGACCCGGCCCACCGAAATGAAGTCGTCGCCCAGCTGACGGGCCGACAGCGAGAGGAAGCGCGTCAGCGCGGCCCCCCAGACGAGGTCGATCACCTGCCGGGCCTCTCCCGCTGCGGCCAGATCGAAGTCGATCTCGTCGGGGTTGGCGAAGGCCTCTTGGACTTCCCGCTCCGTGATCGACGAGAAGCGCACCCGGTCGACGGGCACGTCGGTCTCCTCGCGGATCAGTTCGTACGCTTCCTTGCCGATCAGTTCGCCCTCGCGATCGTAGTCGGTCGCGATGGTGGCCGTATCTGCCTGTCGCGCCAGCTTTCGCAGCGTCGCGACGATGTTCTCCTGTGTCGCGGATTTGGTCACCTCGGCGTCGACCAGTTCCGCCGGCTCCACGTCGCGCCAGTCCGAATACTCGGGCGGGAAGTCCACGCCGACGACGTGGCCCGACAGCCCCATACAGCGCTTGGTCCCCCAGCGATAGACGTTGACGCCGTTGACCCGGTCGGCCTCGGCGGCCCCGTCGCTCAGAATCTCCGCGATCCGCCGGGCGGCGTTCTCCTTCTCGGTGATGATCAGCTCCACGCGCCATCACCAGTCCGTTCGATCATGGGGACTGATACGACCGACGCCGTTCTAAAACCTTTCGGGGAAATCGCAAGGCAGCGCGTGTGTGCGTGCGGTTGCGGGCGTCTGGGCGTGCAGCCTGTGTGCGTGCGGGTCGCGCGTACTCGCACGTGAGAGTGCTGTCGTTGGGATCGGTTCGGAGAGTCCGTGAGGAAAGCGAACAGACGGAGATCGGGCCACCTGTTTCGGCCGGCCGATAAGCCGACGGGTGGGACTTTCCGGCTGTTCACGGGGAAACAGCGACATGCAGAGCGGTCGCTTCGAATCGATCCGTCGTGACTGCTAGAGGTACTCGAAGTCGGCGGCGTCGGTCTCGAAGCCGACGCGGTCGTGGGCCCAGTCGAAGGGAACGTCGTCCTGACGTTCGGCGAGGAAGTCGACGATCTGTTCGCCGACGTTTTCGCCGTACAGCGTCGGGCCGGACTGGATCTCCTCGCGGACCGCCGGGGTCTCGGCGACGTACTCGACCATGTCAGTGACGTAGTCGCCCGAGACCGGTGGAACGAGCAGGTTCGTCTTGGCGTCGAAGACGGTCTCGGGGCGGTCGGTGTTGAAGCGCGTCGTCAGGCAGATGGCCTCGTCGATGACGTTGAGTTCCTCCTGCATGCTGCCCGAGTCGGTCAGTTCGGCGAGGCACTGGCCCGACTGGAGGAACTCGTAGACGTGGGCGTGCTTCTTCCACAGCCCCGTAAAGAGGAAGTTCTCGTGCTCGGCTTCGAGTGTCAGCAGGCGGTCGCGGTAGCCGTACTGTTCGAGGGCCTCGCGCGTGGCCGTGAGTTCGAGGAAATTGACGTTGTAGCCCGCCTCCACGAGACCGATGACGCCCTCGACGATCGCTTTGAAGCGGTCGGGAAGCAAGTTCGCCCGGCGGTGGATGTCCACGCGGATCCAGTCGTCGCGTTCTTCGAGGATGGGATAGATGTCGAAGATACTCTCTTCCAGTTCGACATCCGTCTTCTGAGCGATGGCGTCGACGACGGAGTTGCCGACGACGGGGATGCGCTCGCGGCCGTCGACTTCGGCGGGGTACCCTTCGTTTTCGAGGTGGTCGCGGTTCAGTTCCACCGGCGCGAAGTGGTAGTGGGAGGCCGCAGAGCCGACGAAGGTGTCGTACTGCTCGGGGAACGGTTCGGCGCGGTTGAGCGACCACTCGCCCTCCCACTGGGCCTCGACGGCGTCGGCGGGGTCGGCGTCGAAGTCGAAGTCGGGCGACATGCCCCGCAGGCCCGCCTCGTTGTGGGCGACGGCCTGGTTGGTCGCGAACTGCCACGCCTGTGGGACGATGCCGGCGGCGTGGGTGTCGCCGTGGACCAGCGGCAGGACTGTCGTGTCCTCCCACTGATCGAGTCGGTCGGTGAACGCGTCGATCCGGCGGTGGACCTGTGCGGTCTTTTCGGAAAGACTGCCTCTGATACCCAGGTCGACCGCGATGCGGTCTTCGAGGTCGTACTCCGCGAGACCGTGGCCCAGCACGTCGTCGTAGTGCTGGCCGGTGTGGAGGACGAAACACGGCAGCCCCTTCTCGCGCGCGGCGTCGACCACGGGCGCTTGTTTGTAGAAGTCCGGTTTGGTGGCAGTGACGACGGCGAGGACGAACTCGCCGCGGTCCATCTGCCGGGCGAGTCGGTCCTCGTAGACAGTCAGCTCACTCATTACCGGACCATCCAGGCCCGCCATCCTGTAGGCTTCGGTTTCACTGGCAAGCACGGCAGGTGCGACACTTCGATGGACTCATTCACCTCGGGGCGAAAGCGCGGGTATGGACCGCCCGGTCAGGATTGCCCGCATGCTCGCCGCTGGCCTCGTGTTCGTCACCGCGTCGTATCACCTCTGGTGGGGCTTTCCCCGAATGCTCGTCTATCTGCAGGGGCTGTCGTCGCTCACGAGTCAGGGGATACTTCCCGATCCACGCCCCTTCCTGTTCGTCGCCCTCGGAGTGGTCTTGCTCGCCGGTCCCTACCTCGTCACCCGTGACCTGCTCACCATCCGGCGGGCGTATCTCGCCGGCATCGCGTTCATGCTCCTGTCCTTCGTCGCGTGGGTGGTCTGGCACCAGACCGGTCACGGTGCGTTCATTCGGGGCATCCCCGCACCCGAGACGACCAGTCACAGCCACGGCAGCGTGCTCTACTCGATCTACGATCACTACGTGACGACGCCGACCGAAGGCATCATCAAGAGCACCGAGGTACTGGCAGCGGGACTGCTCGTCTGGCTCCTTCGGAACGATCCCGCCGCGGACGCCGACGGTCGGCCCGCGGACGGTGAGCGCGCTGCAAGCGAGTGAACGCGATCCGCGGCGTCTCATACTGTCGGCTGTCACCGCTGCGAACTATTTGCGACCCCTGGGATCGCGAGACGCTTCACAGATGGACAGTCGGCAGTATCAGCGCTCGCGAACGTACTCGACGAAGGAGAGTTCCCCGCGGTCCTCCCGGGAGACCTCTCGCCAGTCGTCCCATTCGACTGCGGGAAAGTACGTGTCGCCGTCGTACTCGTCGTAGACCTCCGTCAGGACGAGCCGGTCCGCGTCGAGCAGGAACTGCTCGTAGACGGTCGCGCCACCCACGACGTACGCCACGTCGCTGCCGGTCGCAAGCGCCGCGTCGACGGCCTCGTCGATCGAAGCCACGCCGACAGCACCCTCGGGGAACTCCCGCTCGCGAGTCGTCAGCACGACGTTCGTCCGGCCTGGCAGTGGCTCACCGAGACCATCGACGATCCCCTCGTACGTGCGCCGTCCCATCACGACAGGGTGGCCCATCGTCGTCTCCTTGAAGTGTGCGAGGTCTTCGGGGTAGTGCCACGGCAGATCCCCGTCGACGCCGATGACGCCGTTCTCGGCGACGGCGGCGACGAGGGCGATTTCGATCCCGTCGGTGTCGTCCCCGCTCATCTCACTCGGCCACCGAGAACGAGATTCCCGGTGCTGGATCGTAGCCCCGGAGTTCGAAGTCGTCGTACGTCAGTTCGTCCAGCGGTTTGTCGGCGATCACCATGGTCGGGCGCTCGCGTGGCTCGCGGGCGCACTGTTCGAGCAGTCCCGGCACGTGGTCGTACCCCTCCTGTCCGTCGTCTTCGGCCGGCGCGGTCGATTCCAGCCACTCTCTGACGCCGCGGTACTCGTCGGCGGTCTCGACCTGTCGGAGCCGTTCCTGCAGGTCGCCGAGGTGGTCCGCGTACCACTCGCCGCGAGCGCCCGCACCACAGTAGACGTGGGCGTCGACGATGGTGTGGGCGAAGGAGCCGAGTTCGAAGTCGGTCCGCTGGGCGACGGCCTGTGCCAGCAGCGAGTAGGCGGCGATGTTGAACGGGATCCCCAGCGCGATGTCACCCGAACGCTGTGTCAGGTGGACGTTCAGGCGGCCACCCTGCACGTTGAACACGAAGGTGTAGTGACAGGGTGGCAGCGTCGAGACGGTGGCGTTGGCCGGGTGCCAGGCGTTGACGACGAGCCGCCGGGAATGGGGGTTCTCGTCGAGCGTGTCCATGACGTAGGCGAGCTGGTCGAACGTGCCGTCGTCGTTGACCCACCGATGTCTGTCGTCGGGCCAGCTTTCGCCGGGGAGCTGTGCGTCGTCGTCGGGGATCGGATAGCGCCGCCAGAACCGCCCGTAGGCAGTGTCGAGGTGTCCCTCCTCGTCGGCCCACGCGTCCCAGATGCCGGTTTCCTCGCGGAGGTCGCGGATGTGCTCCTCGCCCGAAAGATACCACAGCAGTTCGTGGATCAGGGAGTGCCAGCGAAAGCCCGAGAGGTCCTTCGTGGTCAGCAGTGGGAACCCCGCTGCGAGGTCCACCTCGTAGTGCTGGCTAAACGTCGCGATCGTGTCGACACCCGTGCGATTTGGCTTGTACGTCCCTTCCCGGAGCGTCGAATCGACGAGATCGAGATACTGTTGCATTGATGATGTCCGTGGTTGGCTTCGACTTAGTTACTCTGGCGACACAGCCGTTCGGGTGTCGTGTCTTCGACACCGAAGACACAGCGTGGTGCGACGGCCTACCCCTCTAGCTCCGTCCGCAGCAACTGATTCACGTCACCCGGATCGGCAGAGCCGCCCGTCTTCTGCATGACCTGTCCAACGAGGAAATTGATCGCGCCGTCGTCGCCGTCCTCGTAGTCCGCGACGGCGTCAGGGTTCTCCTCGATGGCATCCTCGACGGCCTGCTGAACTTCGTCGCCGCTGGTCTTGCCCAGATCCTCGCGTTCGACGATCTCGTCTGGCGCGTCACCCTCGTCCAGCATCTCCCGGAGGACCGTCTCCTTGGCGTTCTTGGCGGTGATCTCCTCGTCGGCGACGAGTGCGACGAGACGTTCGATCTCGTCGAGTCGGTCCTCGATGTCGGTGATCGCCATGTCGCGGTAGTTCAGTTCGCCCAGCAGTTCGTCGGCGACCCACGTCGCGGCGAGGTCGGCGTCGAAGCGCTCGGCGACGGCCTCGAAGAAGTCCGCGACCTGCTTCGTCGAGGTGAGTTTCGAGGCGGCTTCCTCGCTCAGGCCGTACTCGGCGACGAAGCGGTCGCGGCGGGCGTCGGGCAGTTCCGGGATGGAGAGTTCGTCCTTCCAGTGAGAGACCTGTAGCGGCGGGAGGTCGGCCTCGCGGAAGTAACGGTAGTCCTTCTCCTCCTCTTTGGATCGCATCCCGACGGTGTTGCCGTGGGTCTCGTTGAAGTGGCGGGTCTCCTGTGCGACTTCCCGGCCCGACTGGACGAGTTTCTTCTGGCGAGAGGCCTCGAAAGCCAGCGCCTTCTCTGCGCCCTTGTGACTGGAGATGTTCTTGACCTCCGTGCGGTTGGCGTCTTCGAGCACTGCTTCGTCGATGCTGCCGTCCTCGTTCACGTCGTCGGCGTCAACCAGCGAGAGGTTCGCGTCGATACGCAGGCTGCCGTCACGGGTCGCGTCGAACACGCCCAGATATTCCAGCACCTCCTCCAGCTTTTCGAGGAACGCCCGGACCTCGCCGGGGTCCCGGAAGTCCGGTCGCGTGACGATCTCCATCAGCGGCGTCCCCGCGCGGTTGTAGTCGATCAGGGTGTAGTCGGCGCGGTCGATCCCCGTCGTCCGGGCATCGAGCGGGCCAGTGCCCTCGCGGACGTGCTTGATCGACCCGGGGTCCTCTTCGAGGTGGGCGCGTCGGATGCCGACCGTGCGGCTGTCGCCCTCGTGTGAGAACTCCAACTGTCCGTCCTGGCAGATCGGCGAGTCGTACTGCGTGATCTGGAAGTTCTTGGGCAGGTCGGGATAGTAGTAGTTCTTCCGGTGGAAGGTCGTCTCCTCGGGAATCGAGGCGTCGATGGCCTTGCCGATCTTGACCGCGGATTCGACAGCGGCCTCGTTGAGCACCGGGAGCGCGCCGGGCAGGCCGAGACACACCGGACACGTGTTGGTGTTTGGCTCGTCGCGCTGCTCGGTCGAACAGCCACAGAAGATCTTCGTCTCGGTCTCGAGCTGGACGTGCACCTCGAGCCCGATGACGGTCGCGAGCTCGCGCGATTCGGCAGCTTGCGCAGTCATTACCCGCGGTTCGGTGTCGCGGGGCTAAAGGCTAACGACCTTCGGGACGAGGGTCGTCGGACGGTCGACTGCCGCAAACGCTTTGAGTCGTCGTCACGGGGTAGCACGTGACAACGAGTCCGGTCGGCCGGGCGATGGCGTGTGGCGTCCCGGCCGACGTGGTCGGCCACCGGAGCATCGGTGGGGGCACAGCGTCATGAGTGACACACCGCGACACGACGGACGACAGGACCGCGAGCGACCGGCGAGCCGTGGTCGTGACCGGTCGGCGAGTAGCGAGACGACCGACCGAGTGTGTCCGCTCACGCGACCGACGTGGGACCACTGTGTCGGACTCGGGGCGCTCGTCGTCGTCGCGAGCGGGGTCGCAAGCGGGGCGCCGACCGGCAGCGTGACGGCGGTCACCCCGACCACTTGGGCGGCAGTACTCCAGACGAGCACGGAACCGCCGGCGCTACTCGATTACTTCACGTTCATCCCACAGGCGCTCCTGGTGTTTTTCCTGCTCGGCCTGCGCCGGTACGTGCTGGACGAGGAGGACGTGCCGTGGTGGCTCGACGGCGACCGTCTACGGACGCGTGTCGACGCGCTCGTGCCGAACTACGGCCAGCGGCTCCGTCAGCGAGTCCTCGCACGACTGTCGACGACGAGCACGGCGACGGACCAGCGCGACGACACCACCACGCCGGCGGCGGACAGTCACACGGGATCAGCAGGTGCGTCTTCGACCAACACGGCAGCGACCGGCACGGGACCGGCGGCAGGCACGAACCGGAACGCCTCGTCGAAGGCGGACACGACGCCGCCCTCGGGAGCGAGCACACGGTCCACGCAGTCGGGGTCGAATCGATCCGTCCGGGCGAGTCGGGCGACCGACCCGGTGCCGGATCGGCTCGCACTCGCCTACGGGAATCAGCGCCTCGTCGTCACCGATGGCGATACGGTGGACGAACAGATCCGCGCGATGCTGCGGGCGGCCGACGAGAGCGAGCACGCGAAGTGGATCGACGACCGCCATCTCCACTTCATCCACGACGAGCACGGCTTCACGCTGGTCGTCGACGGCGAGAATCCGACGCGGCTCAACGGCGAGCGGATGCGTCCGGGCGACCGTGCTCGTGTCTCTCCGGGTGACGAAATCGACCTTTCGGGCGTCGTCACACTCGCCGTCGAACGGCCGTGAACGGGTCCGCGAGAGCGAAAACCGCCACACCTGTCACGAATACTGTCATTGTCTGACGTAGGTATAAGTGGACAGACCGGCAGGTCGTGGGTATGTGCGGTAACCGTGTCGAGGAACTCGAAACGCGCGTCAAGGAACTCGAAGCCTCCGTCGAAGGACTGACCGACGAACTGGTCGAGTGCAAGGTTCGACTGCGTGAACTCGAAAGTGCCGTCGACGAAGACCTCGGCTTCGACGCCGAGGGAACGGCCGACGAAAGTGACACTCAGGAGAGCACCGAGAGCACCGTAGCCGACAGTACTAAGCAAGCGGGCAGCAACGACGAGAACAACCGGGAGGAAAGCGAGGCCGAGTCCGACTCCGACATCATCGTCGCGTAAGGACTGGGCCACGAGCGACCCAATGCACATCAAAGAGCTCGTACTCGACAATTTCAAGAGTTTCGGCCGGAAGACGCGGATCCCCTTCTACGAGGATTTCACCGTCGTCACCGGGCCGAACGGATCGGGCAAGTCCAACATCATCGACTCAGTTCTCTTCGCGCTCGGACTCGCCCGCACCTCGGGCATCCGCGCCGAGAAACTGACCGATCTGATCTACAATCCGGGCCACGCCGACGAGGACAGCGACAGCAACGAGGAACGCGAAGCCAGCGTCGAGGTGATCCTCGACAACGAGGACCGGAACTTAGAGCGCTCGCAGGTCGTCAACGCCGCCGGCACCGAGGACGTGGGCGACGTAGACGAGATCTCGATCAAGCGCCGCGTCAAGGAGACCGAGGACAACTACTACTCCTATTACTACATCAACGGCCGCTCGGTCAATCTCGGCGACATTCAGGACCTGCTGGCACAGGCCGGCGTCACGCCAGAGGGATACAACGTCGTCATGCAGGGCGACGTGACCGAGATCATCAACATGACACCCCACGCCCGCCGGGAGATCATCGACGAGATCGCCGGTGTGGCCCAGTTCGACGCCAAGAAGGCCGACGCCTTCGACGAACTCGAAGTCGTTCAGGAGCGCATCGACGAGGCGGAGCTGCGCATCGAGGAGAAACAGGACCGCCTCGACCAGCTCGAAGACGAACGCGAGACCGCCCTGAAGTATCAGGACCTCCGCGAACAGAAAGAGGAGTACGAGGGGTATCGGAAAGCCGCCGAACTGGAGGACAAGCGCGAGGAACGCGAGGAGGTTCAAGCGGAGATCGACGATCTCGAAGACGAACTCAAAGACCTCCAGCAGGAACTCGACGAACGCCAGGGCAAGGTCGTCCGCCTCGAAGACGACCTGCAAGAACTCAACCACGAGATCGAACGCAAGGGCGAGGACGAACAGCTTGCGATCAAACGCGAGATCGAGGAGATCAAAGGCGACATCTCCCGACTCGAAGACAAGGTCGAGAACGCCGAAGCGAAGGTCGAGGACGCAGAGAACGAGCGCCGGCAGGCGTTCGTCCAGATCGACCGCAAGCAAGAGACTATCGACGACCTCGAAAGCGACATCCGCCAGACGAAAGTCGAGAAGTCGAACGTCAAAGCCGAGATCGCAGAGCAAGAGAGCGCACTCGCCGACGTGCAGGCACAGATCGACGAGGTCGGCGAGGAGTTCGAAGAAGTCAAAGACGAACTGGAAGCCAAGCGCGAGGCGCTGGAAGCGGCCAAATCCGAGAAAAACGACCTCCAGCGCGAACAGGATCGCCTGCTCGACGAGGCGCGCCGACGTTCGAACGAACAGCGCGAGAAGCGCGACGCCATCGAGGAGGCCGAGACCGAGGTCCCCGACCTGGAAGCCGCTATCGAGGACCTGGAGACGGAACTGGAGAAAGCAAAGAAGAACAAAGCGACGATTACCGAGGTCGTCGAGGACCTGAAAGCCGAGAAACGCGAACTCCAGAGCGAGATCGACGACCTCGAAGACGAGATCAGCGGTCTCCAGCAGGAGTACGCCAGTCTCGAAGCCAAGGCCGGGCAGGACGGTGACTCATCCTACGGTCGCGCGGTGACGACGATTCTCGAATCGGGCATGGACGGCGTCCACGGCACTGTCGGGCAGATCGGCGGCGTCGATCCCGACTACGCGACGGCCTGTGAGACGGCAGCGGGTGGCCGCCTCGCCCACGTCGTCGTCGACGACGACACCGTCGGCCAGCAGGGGATCGAGTACCTCAAATCGCGCAACGCGGGACGGGCGACCTTCCTCCCGATCACGGAGATGCACCAGCGCTCGCTGCCCAGCCTCCCACAGCACGGCGGCGTCATCGACTTCGCGTACAACCTCGTGGACTTCGATCCCGAGTACGCGGGCGTGTTCTCGTACGTGCTCGGTGATACCGTCGTCGTCGCGGACATGCAGACCGCCCGCGAGTTCATGGGTGACTTCCGCATGGTGACACTCGATGGGGATCTGGTCGAGAAGTCGGGCGCGATGACCGGCGGCTCATCGTCGGGGACGCGCTATTCCTTTTCGGGCGGGCAGGGGCAACTCGAACGCGTCGCGGCGAAGATCAACGAACTGGAAGACGAGCGTGCGGACCTGCGCGAGGACCTGCGAGACGTCGAGGGTCGCCTCGACGACGCCCGCGACCGACAGACCGACGCGAACGATCAGGTCCGCGAGATACAGAACGACATCGAGCGCAAGCGCGAGGCCATCGACGACGCCGAGGCCCGCGTCGAGCGCCTCGAAACCGAACTCGACGAGATCGAGGCCGAGCGCGAGGAAGTCTCCGAGGAGATGGACGAACTGGAGGCCGAAATCGCCACCCAGACCGACGCCATCGAGACGATCGAGGCCGACATCGACGACCTCGAAGCCGAGGTCGCGGATTCGGACCTGCCGGACCTGACCGACGAGGCAGACCGGATCAAGGAGACCATCGACGAACTGGAGAGTCGCGAGAGCGACCTCGATGCGGACCTCAACGAACTGCAACTCGAAAAGCAGTACGCCGAGGACAACATCGACGAACTCCACGACGACATTGAGGCCGCCCAGAACCGCAAGGCGGAGGCCGAAGAACGCATCGCCGAGTTGGAAGCCCAGATCGAGGACAAGCGCGACAAGAAGCAGGAAAAAGAAGAAGAGGTCGCACAACTGGAGGACGAACTGGCCGATCTCAAGGAAGAACGCGAGGGACTGCGCGAGGAACTGCAAGCCGCCAAGGAAGCCCGCGACGAACAGCAGTCGCTCGTCAGTGAGATCGAACGGGACCTCGACGACGCGAGCGAGGAGCGCGAGCGACTGGACTGGGAGATCGACGAACTCGAAGATCAGGTCGGCGACTACGACCCAGAGGAGATCCCCGACCACCACGTCGTCGAATCCCAGATCGGCCGCCTCGAATCCCAGATGGAGGAACTGGAGCCGGTCAACATGCGCGCCATCGACGAGTACGACGCCGTCGCGGACGATCTGGCCGATCTGGAGGACAAGAAAGAGACCCTCGTCGAAGAGGCCGACGGCATCCGCGACCGAATCGAGAGCTACGAGCAGCGCAAGAAGGCGACGTTCATGGACGCCTTCGACGACATCAACGAGCAGTTCGAAGACATCTTCGAACGGCTCTCGAACGGAACGGGCCACCTCCATCTCGAAGACGAAGCCGATCCCTTCGACGGCGGCCTGACGATGAAGGCCCAGCCCGGCGACAAGCCGATCCAGCGGCTCAACGCCATGTCCGGCGGCGAGAAGTCCCTGACTGCGCTGGCCTTCATCTTCGCCATTCAACGGCACAACCCAGCGCCCTTCTACGCGCTGGACGAGGTCGACGCGTTCCTCGACGCCGCCAACGCCGAACTGGTCGGCGAGATGGTCGACGAACTCGCGGGCGACGCCCAGTTCGTCGTCGTCTCGCACCGTTCTGCGCTGCTCGATCGCTCCGAACGGGCCATCGGCGTGACGATGCAGGACGACAACGTCAGCGCGGTGACGGGGATCGATCTCACCGGTGAGATCGGGGAGGTGCCGGCGGATGACTAGCGAGGGGCGCGACGAGCAACGCGAGGAGCGGTCCTCGAAAAGGTCGAGCGGGGAGCGCGAGGCGCAACGCGCCTCGGAACGGCGAACGGAGAGCGAAACGACCCGTGAGCGCGAGGCGCAACGCACCTCGGAACGGCAAACGGGGAGCGCGAGGCGCAACGCGCCTCGGGACGACGAACGGGGAGCGAAGCGACCCGTGAGCGAAGCGACCCGTGAGCAAAGCGACCCGCGAGGCGGCGAGGGGCGCGACGGTGACGACGACATCCCGCTGAATATTGCGGGCCACGAGGACAGGGAGGCCCCGTCAGGGGCAGCTGACGACCCCTTCGACATGGGGGGTGACGACGCCGGCGGCGACGAGCCGGTAGCCGAAGAAACGGACGACACCGACGAAGGGGAAGCCGACGAGGAAGAAGTCGAACCGGTGGAGGTGCTGGTCCAGCTGGCCGACGCCGGCGAGATCGATCCGTGGGACATCGACGTGGTCACGGTGACCGACAAGTTCCTCGAAGTGATCGACGAGGCGGACCTGCGCACCTCCGGGCGGGCGCTGTTCTACGCGTCGGTGTTGATTCGGATGAAGAGCGACGCAATGTTGAGCGACGACGAGCCAGACGAGGAGGTCGCAGAGCCGTGGGAGGAAGCGATGAGCGGCGGCGATCCGATCGACGAACCCGATCCCTTCGCCTCGCTCGAACAGGAGATGGATCGGCGACTGGAGCGCCGGCGCGCCCGTGGGATGCCCCAGACGCTCGACGAACTCGTGCGGGACCTGCGCGAGGCAGAGCGCGATTCGTGGTGGAAAGAGTCCCGGAGCTACGACACGAGCGAGTCGCCGAAGGGGTTCCAGCGCGGGACGCAGGAACTGGACTATCGCGGGGCCGACGACCTGCGGATGGACGACGAGCCGACGGCCGACGAGGTGACGGCAAACACCCACGGGGAGGATATCGACGCGATCATCGACGACGTACACGCGGCGCTTCGCGAGCAGTACGATGCCGGACGCGAAGAGGTGCTGTTCCGCGAGGTGCAGGACACCGGCGGATCGCGTGTCGAGACGTTCCTGGGCTTGCTCTTCCTCTCCCATCGCGGGCAGGTACGACTCCAGCAGGACGACCTCTTTGGCGACCTCTGGATACAGGACCCGAACGCCGCCACCGGCTCCGAGGAAGCGCTGGCCGACTGAGACGGCCGCGTGTCACCGGTGTGTGACTTCGCGAGCGATGGGTCGCGATACTCGGGACGACTCACAGCCCCAAGACGACCAAGCGGGGGGCAACAACGGTGGTGGCCGACCCACCGCGAGCGCAGTGGCTTTCGCCTCGCACTTTTTTATAAGAGCGGTTCGAGATACCCAGCACGAAACCCGTGTCGTCCGATACTATCCTTCCAGTGTGGACGGTCGGTGTCCTCGGCTTCGAAGCCGGGGATCCCGACCCGACCGGTCTCGCAGCGGCCGACGGCTACGAACTCGAACAGGTGACGCCAGCGACGCTCGGCGAGACACCTCTCGACGCGCTCCTCGTCGACAGTGGGTCGCTGGCAGCGCGTGACGAGACACTGCTTGGAGCGGTCGAGGCGGCCGAACTGTCGCTCGTCGTCGCCGTCAGCCGCGATGGAGGCGTGGACGTACCGGCGGCGGCGCTGGGCGTGGTCGACGAACACGTCGTACTCGACGATGCGGACCGCCTGCGTTCGATACTCGACGAGGCGCGCGAGCAACGCTGGGCGAATCTGGGACTGTCGGCCGAGGACCTCCTCGACCGTCTCTTCGAAGCGGTCCCGATCCACCTGTATCTCAAGGACACGTCGGCGTATCACACGCGAACGAGCAGCGCAAGCGAGACGCCGTACGACATCGTGGGGAAGACGGACCGAGAGATCTACGAGAACGAGCAGTTCACGGCCGAAAGCTATCGGGACGATTTGCACGTCATCGAGACCGGCGAGTCCATCCTGGAAAAGGAGGAGTACGACGACCTGGCGGAGTCCTGGACGCTCTGTTCGAAAGTCCCACTGGAGGGGCGCGACGGCGAGGTCGTGGGGCTGGTCGGCATCTCGAAACAGATCACGGAGCGAAAGGAGGTACAGGCGGATCTCGAACGCCAGATCGACCGGCTCGAAGAGTTCGCGAGTATCCTCTCACACGACCTCCGCAATCCACTCGCGGTCACGCTGGGCCGTGCCGAACTCGCCTACGAGACGTATCCCGAGAACGAGCACGTCGAGTCGATCCTGCGCAACGTCAAGCGGATGGGGACGATCATCGACGAAGTGCTGACGATGACCAGACAGGGGCGACGTGTCGAGCAGACAGAGCCGGTCTCGCTACAGTCGATCGCCCAGCGAAACTGGGAGCGAATCGAGACCGCCAATGGGGACCTGACGGTATCGACGCCGTTCCAGTTCGAAGGCGACCACGACAGACTCGATCACCTGTTCGAGCACCTCTTTGCCAACTCCATCGAACACGGCGGCGACGACGTGTCCGTGGTCGTCGAACCGTTACCAGACGGCGACGGCTTCGTCGTGGAAGACGACGGTCCCGGGATCGACCCCGAGGACCGGGCGCAGGTGTTCGAACAGGGGTACTCCACGGCGTCGGACGGGACCGGGCTGGGACTCAACATCGTCGAGCAGGTGGCCGAGGCCCACGGCTGGGACCTCGCGCTCGAAGCGAGCGACAGCGGCGGCGCTCGCTTCGTCGTCACCGGTCTCGACGGCGCAAAAAGTGTTAAATAGTCTTAGTGTGTATGTTACTAACACACATGACCCCAACGAAACTCCGAGAGCGCCTGCAGGAGCGCGGTGACAGGGTCGACACGAAGCAGTTCATCGAGGCACTGGAGTACGTTCGCGACGACGGTCGACACTGACCACGCACCCCTTCTCACAGGACGAGTCCCGACTGGAGCGTGGCGACCAGTAGCGTCACCGTCGCGACGCTGGCGACCGTGGTGACGAACACCGACGTGCTGACGAACTGACTGGCCGACAGACCGTCGGTCTCGCCACTGAACGCACCGACCAGAATCACCGGCGTCACTGCGGTCGGGGCCGCGGTCAGCAGGACGAACGTCCGCGCGACCGTCGGGTTCTCGAAGCCCGCGAGAAGCGCAATTGCGAGACCGACGAGCGGTGCGATCAGCAGTTTGGTCCCACTGGCGAGACCCACGCGACCGACCGTCTCGTCGACCGCGACGTTCGAGAGCCTGAGCCCGAGGATGAGCAACATGACGGGAATCGAAGCGTTGCCCACCATCTGGATGGTCTGCATCGCTGCAGTCGACGCCTCGGGGACGACACCCAGCCACCGCGCTGCCAAGGTTCCGACGACCGCGTAGATCAGCGGGATCGAGAAGACTCGTTTCATACTGCCCAGTGGATCGCCGTCGTCGCCCCGGGCGGCGATGTACACCCCGACAGTGTACAGGAGGACGCCCTGCAGCGCGGTGACGAGAATCGCCGTACTGCGTCCCGTCGCGCCGAACGCGAACTCCGAGAGCGGAATGCCGAAGTTACCGACGTTGGGGAAGGCAATGACGAGGACCAGCGCACCCAGCAGTGGCTCCGTCTGTCCGCTGAGACGACCGGCCCCCTCAGCGAGTGCGATCATCGCCGCCGAGAAGACGAGGACGGCGACGGTGACGCGCACGAGCGTCGACGCCGGAAACGGAGTCGTGGCGAGACTGTGGACGACCAGCGCGGGTGCGAGGACGTAGACGGTGACGGTGTTGAGCGCGCCGGGGTCCACGTCCGCGAAGCGACCGAGCAGGTAGCCCACGGCGGCGACGGCGACGACCGGCAGGATAGCGGTCGCGAAGATCGAGAGCAGCGACACAGCGGCGTGTCTGTGGCGGGCAGACACAACGCTGTCGGTCTCTCGGGACCCGACCGGTCGAGGACCGGGACGGGCGGTGACCACCAGACATTACTGCCGGCCCCGAGTGAGAGCGGGCATGGACACGCGAGAAGCCTTGCTCGTCGACGCCTTCACCGACGAGCCGATGGCGGGGAACCCGGCGGGGGTCGTCCCCGACGCGGATGGACTGGACGACGAGCAGTTACAGAAGATCGCGAGCGAACTCGGCGCGAGCGAGACGGCCTTCGTCGTCGACGACGATCTCGCCGACCGGCGCGTTCGGTACTTCACGCCCGAGTGTGAGATCGACCTCTGTGGGCACGCCACGGTGGCGACTCACGCACTCCTCTTCGAACGCGGCACCGTCGAGACCGGATCGCACACGCTCGCGACGGCCGCGGGCACCTTCGAGATCGAGATCACCGAGGACGGCACCGTCTGGATGGAGCAGGCGACTGCCGACGTGCGACCCGCGGACGTGTCCTACGACACCGTGGCCGACGCACTGGGTGTCGATCCGGCGACGCTGCGCGACGTGGGTGCGGACCTGCCGCTTGCGGTCGCCTCCACCGGCGTCCCCTTCCTGCTGGTCCCGATCAACTACTTCGAACACCTGCGGGACGCCGCGCCGGACATGGCGGCGATCCGCGACCTCTGTGAGTCGGTCGATGCACAGGGAATCTACGCGTTCACGTTCGACACGCTGGACGGCGATGCGACGATCCACGCTCGCGCGTTCGTCCCGCTGGCCGGCGTCCCCGAGGACCCCGTGACCGGGACGGGTGCGGGCGCGGCCTGTGCGTACCTTCGTCAACAGAACACACTCGACGGCGAGCGCGACGAACTGATCGTCGAACAGGGCCACTTCCTCGACCGACCGGGCCGTGTCCGCGTCGAGACCGACGGCCACGACGTGCGCGTCGGCGGGCGCGCCGTGACGACACTCGACGGGACACTCACCGTCCCCGAGAGCGAAGACGACGACATCATCGAGGCCTGAGAAAACGATGGGCTTTGTCGCCGAGTTCGAGGTGTCCTGCGAAGGGCTGCCGTTCGTCGAGGTCGCGACGGCCGTCCCGGCGGCGACCATCGACGTGGCGTTTCACCCCAGCGACGACTGGTACGCGGCCTTCCTCGTCGGTGTTGTCGAGGGACCTGTCGACGCAGTCGAAGCGGAACTCGACGCGGCGTCGTTCGTCGACAGATATACCGGCGTCGACCGTGGCAGCGACACGGCGTGGTACAGGGTCGAGCCGGCAGTCAGCATGGCGACGCGGCTCGGACCCCACGTCGACGATCTCTCTGAGTTGCGGGCGCTGGCCGGCGCGGACGCAGAGATCGAATCCATGCGCGTGACACAGACCGGCTGGCGCTATCGCGGCTGGTTCGCCGACCGAGCGGTGCTTGCCCGATTTCGCTCGTTCTGGGAGCGCAACGCCGAGTTTACACTCCGACGGCTCGTCCCCAGCGCCGACGAGGACGCCGGGGCTGGCCTCACGCCGCCCCAGCGGGAGGCGCTCCGGACGGCCCACGAGATGGGGTACTTCGAGATCCCACGGACCGCGTCGCTGCAGGAGATCGCCGCGGAACTCGACATCACGGCCTCGTCGCTCTCGGAACGGCTCCGGCGCGCTCAGACGTACCTCGTCGAGTCGACCGTCGCCGCGCCCGATCCGTCGGAGTTGTGAGCATATAAATGGCCGCACGACTGAGAGACAGCCTCAGTCCCACCCGTCGCCAACGAGCGAGTCCAGCGATGCAGACAGTACCTTCCGCTGACGGCACACGAATCGCGTACGAGACACACGGCGACGGCCCGCCGCTCGTCCTCTTGCACGGCGGGGGCACCCGGCGCTACTGGGACCCCGTCGTTCCCCATTTCGACGACTACACCGTCGTCGTGCCCGACCGGCGTGGGTGCGGCGATAGCGGCGACAACGACGAGTACAGCCTCGACACGGAGGTCGAAGACACCCTCGCGGTCGTCGACGCCGTCGACGGCAATCCGATCCTGTTCGGCCACTCCTTCGGCGGCCTCTGCGCTATCGAGGCAGCGCGTACCGCGTCAGTCGAGGCTGTCGTCGCCTACGAACCGGCCATTCTCGTCGGCGAGTACCGGGAGCAGGCTGATCTGACGACACAGATGCAGGCACGACTGGACGAGGGCGACCGTCGCGGCGCGATGCGCCTGCACCTCCGGGAAGTACTCCACGGCGACATTGGTGACGACGCGTTCGAGCAGTGGCTCGACGAGTGGCCGGCCTGGCCCGAGTCCGCACGGGGTGCCGAGCACGCTCTCAGAACGGATCGGGCCGTCGAGGCGTACGAACTCCCCGAGACCCTCGATGTTGGGGCACCGACACTCCTCCTGACTGGCAGCGAGGGGCCACAACACCTCCGGGACAGCGTCAGGGCCGGCCGCGACGCGATTCCGGACAGTCGCCTCGTCGAGTTCGAAGGACTCGGCCACAACGGACCCGCCACCGAACCGGACCGAGTCGCCGAGACCGTCCGTGAGTTCCTCGATCCCATCGAAATCAGCGCATAGAGCCAGCGGGTCCCGCTGGTCTCCCTTCATCCGGCCCGTCTCAAACCTTTCTTCGTTTCCGAGTCAGTGCGACGAAGATATGCCCGGATCGACAAGACCTTAACAGTCGTTCATTATAGTACAGGTGCGCACATGGCACTACGCTGGCTCGACGACATTACAGCCGACGACATCGATATCGTCGGCGGCAAGGCAGCATCTCTCGGTGAACTCGCGGGCGCGGGGCTGCCGGTCCCGCCCGCGTTCGTCGTCACTGCCGACACGTACCGCTCGTTCATCCAGTCGACCGGGATCGAAGACGAACTGTTCGCGTCGGTCTCGGTCGACACCGACGACTCGAAGGCACTGGCCGAGGCCGCAGAGCGGGCACAGGAACTGATTCTCGACACCGAGGTCCCAGCGTCGGTCCGGGACGACCTGCTCGCGGCCTTCGACGACCTCGACCACGACGTCGTCGCAGTTCGCTCGTCGGCGACCGCGGAAGACCTCCCCGACGCCTCCTTCGCCGGGCAACAGGAGACCTACCTCAACGTCGCCCGTGCGGACCTGCTGGACCGGGTCAAGGAGTGCTGGGCCTCGCTCTTCACCCAGCGTGCGATCTACTACCGGCAAGAACAGGGCTTTGCCCACGACGTGGTCGACATCGCCGTCGTCGTCCAGGCGATGGTCGACGCCGACGAGAGCGGCGTCCTCTTTACCAGCCACCCCTCGACGGGGGCAGAACAGGCCATCGTCGAAGCGGCGTGGGGACTGGGCGAGGCCGTCGTCTCCGGTGCGGTGTCGCCGGACAACTACGTCGTCGACCGCGAGACGGGTCGCGTCGAGGAGGTGACCGTCGCCGACAAGAAGGTGATGCACGTCCGCGACGGTGAGACGACCGTCGAGCGAGCGGTCCCCGACGAGAAGCGCGAGCAGCGCGTCCTCGACAGCGACGCTCTCGACCGTCTCGTGGCGATGGGCGAACGCGTCGAGGAGCACTACGGCACGCCACAGGACGTGGAGTGGGCCGTCGCCGACGGAACGCTGTACCTGCTGCAGTCCCGCCCGATCACGACCATCGACGAGACCGTCGCTGCAGGCGAGAGTCCGGGCAGCGCGGGCGAGGGTGGCGTCGCCGACGGCGGAGCGATGACGGCCCAGACAGACGGCGTCCTCGTCTCGGGGCTGGGCGCGAGTCCGGGGACGGTCGCCGGCACCGTCCGACTCGTCGACAAACTCGACCAGCTAGACAAGGTCGAACCCGGTGACATCATCGTCACGGAGATGACGACCCCCGACATGGTGCCGGCGATGAAGCGCGCGGCCGGCATCGTCACCGATCAGGGCGGCATGACAAGCCACGCCGCCATCGTCTCCCGCGAACTCGGCGTCCCCGCGGTCGTCGGCACCGACGGGGCGACGGCCCGCCTGCAGGACGGGCAGGACGTGACCATCGACGGCGACAAAGGGACGGTCGAACCCGGTGCGACGGCCGCCGCGGCCCAGCCAGAACCGGCGACCACGCAGCCGGGCGGACAGGCACAGCCAGCACCAAAGCCGATGACCGGCACCGAGATCAAAGTCAACGTCTCGATTCCCGCGGCCGCCGAGCGTGCCGCTGCGACCGGGGCCGACGGCGTCGGCCTGCTGCGGATCGAGCACATGATCCTCTCGACGAGCAAGACGCCCGAGCGCTACGTCGAGGACCACGGCGAGCGCGCCTACATCGACGAGATCGTCGACGGCGTTCGGACGGTGGCCGAGGAGTTCTACCCTCGTCCCGTGCGAGTCCGCACCCTCGACGCACCGACCGACGAGTTCCGACAGCTCGACGGCGGCGAGGACGAACCCAACGAACACAACCCGATGCTCGGCTACCGGGGCATCCGGCGCAGCCTCGACCGGCCCGACACCTTCCGGCTGGAACTGGAAGCGATCCGGCGGCTGTTCGATCTGGGCTATGACAACGTCGAGGTGATGCTCCCACTCGTCAACGACGCCGAGGACGTACTGCAGGCGAAGCGACTGCTCGCCGACGCCGGTATCGACCCCGAGAAGCGCACCTGGGGCGTGATGGTCGAGACGCCCGCGAGCGCGCTCTGTATCGACGAACTGTGCGAGACCGGCATCGACTTCGCCAGTTTCGGTACCAACGACCTGACCCAGTACACGCTCGCGGTCGACCGGAACAACGAGGCCGTCGCCGACCGCTTCGACGAACTCCACCCCGCCGTCCTCGAACTGATCGGGCGCACCATCGAGACCTGCCGCGAGTACGACGTGGACACGAGCATCTGCGGGCAGGCCGGCTCTAGACCCGAGATGGTCCAGTACCTCGTCGACGAGGGTGTCACCTCGATCAGCGCCAACGTCGACGCAGTACGAGACGTACAGCAGGAAGTCAAACGCGTCGAGCAGCGCCTCCTGCTGGAATCAGTCCGCGAGTAACGGGGTCGCGCCGCGACCGTTGCGCACCGACTGCCGAACTGGCGGTCGGTGACGCAGTACATAACTGTTGTTCAACGCACAGTAGGCCGGAAATAGTAATACCCGCTGGTCATGACCTGTTGGTATGCGATTGCGAACGCTACTCGTCGTGGCCGTGCTCGTTCTGGCAGGATGTTCGGGCTTCGGTGGGGGAACGGACGGCACCGCCACGGATAGCACGGAACCGACAGCGAAGATCACAGAGACCAGCGTCGACGGCGGCGATACCGCGAGTGAGTCGACAGACGCCGGTGGGACCGACGGTGACGGGTCCGAGACCAGTCCCTATCCCGCGGGCGTCAGCGAAGCGAGACTCGAAAACCTGACGCGGCTGCTCACAGCCCAGCAAGCCGCACTTTCGGATCGGTCGCACGTCACCGAGTACTGGCTGAACGCCACGGCCCAGCGCAACGGCGAGACGTTCGAACAGCGCATCCACACCCTCGAACGCCGCGCCAGCGACGGCACGCTCGCCTATCACTCGAACCGGACCGGAGCGACCGGCACGCGAGCGCTCTCGGTCTACGGGAACGACTCCATCGGTTTCAGCCAGCAGGTCACGCGGACCCAGCGCGAGAACCGGACGAGCTACACCCGCGCTATCTCCGGGACGCACCTCCAGCAACGACAGGGCGGGAACTTCTTCTCGATCTACGTGGCGTTTGGCAACTACACCACCACCAACGTGAGCGGGTCGGGCGAATCGATGCGAGTCGTCCTCGAAGCGACGGAGCGAAACGAGACGTTCACCGCGGATCTGGACACCAACATCAGCGGCTATCAGGGTCGCCTCGTGGTCGACGGTGACGGCGTCATCCGTTCGGCCGACATCGCGATGACGACCAACGAGTCTCAGGGGACGGCCGACTACGCCATCAACTTCGATCAGTCCGTCGGCGAGAACGTCACCGTCGGGCAGCCCTCGTGGTACGACACCGCACTTCAGCAGACGGCGGACGTGGGTCTCGCAACGACGGCAGACGGGGATACCATCGAACTGACGAACACCGGCAGCGACCCGATCGGGTCGGGGCAGGCCCTCCTCCTGACCCAGAACGGATCGGGCACTGGCTTCGTCCAGTTACAGCAGTCGATCGACCCCGGCGCAACAGTGTATCTCTATCGAGCAGCCGAGACGGATCGACTACAGGTGGCAGCGACGCGACCCGACGACGGCGCCGCCTTTACCGGAAGCTATCAGGTGGAACTGACGAACGGGACCGTCACTGTCGCGCAGTCGAACGTGACGTTCGAGTGAGACGGCCCCACCGTCCGGGCCGGCACACGACGGGTGACGGCCGGTCTGGCGAACACAACCGATTTACTCCTCGGTCACGTTCGCTGTGATACTGATGCAGCGGGCCGAGCCACAGTCGTTCGAACGCGTCCTCTCCTCGATGTGTACCGAACCGCACCCGGCGGCCCGCGAGGCGGCCCAGCGTTTCCTCGCGACTAATCCCGGCGATCCCGGCACCTACGAGACGGTCGCCGACCTCGAACGCGAGGCCGTCGAGATGCTGGGCGCGGTCACCGGACTCGGCGATCCGGCGGGCTACGTGACCAGCGGTGGCACAGAGGCCAACATTCAGGCGATCCGGGTCGCCCGAAATCGTGCGGACACCGACGATCCGAACGTCGTCGCACCGGAACACGCCCACTTTTCCTTTACCAAGGCCGCAGAACTGCTGGGCGTCGAACTCCGTACCGCACCGGCAACGGCGTACCGCGCCGACATGGACGCGATGGCCCACCTCGCGGACGAGGACACCATCGCCGTCGTCGGCGTCGCCGGCACGACCGAGTACGGCTTCGTCGACCCAATCCCGGCGATCGCGGATCTGGCCGACGAGGTGGGTGCGCTCTGTCACGTCGACGCCGCGTGGGGCGGGTTCTACCTCCCCTTCACGGACCACCGCTGGCACTTCGGCCACGCCGACGTGGACACGCTGACCATCGACCCCCACAAGGTCGGGCAAGCGGCGGTGCCCGCTGGCGGCCTGCTCGCGCGCTCGCCGGACCTGCTCGACGAACTGGCGATCGACACGCCGTATCTCGAATCTCGGAGTCAGGTGACACTGACCGGCACGCGCTCGGGTGCCGGCGTCGCCAGTGCCGTCGCCGCGATGGACGCCCTGTGGCGAGAAGGGTACCACGAGACCTACCAGCGCGCGATGGACAACGCCGAGTGGCTGGCCGAACAGCTCGACGTACGCGGTCACGACGTGATCGGCCCGGAACTCCCGCTGGTCGCCGCCGACCTGTCGGTCCCGATGACGGCCGAACTTCGGGATCGAGGCTGGCGCGTCTCCAAGACCGGCAGCGGCGAGATGCGCGTCGTTTGCATGCCCCACGTCACACGCTCGATGCTCCGGTCTTTCGTCGCCGATCTGGACTGGTACTAGCGGGAAGCATACCGCGCCGTCGGCGCGGTTTCACGCGAATCGCCGTGCGATTCGCGCTTTTTCACCCATGTTTTTCGATGAGTGGTGGCGAGGGGTGCGAGCCACCCGAAGTCGAAAAAGATGGCAGGTCACACGCTCGATGCTGCGTTCCTTCGTCGCAGATCTGGACTGGTACTAGCGGGAAGCATACCGCGCCGGAGGCGCGGTTTCACGCGAACGACGCCGAAACGGTGGTTGTAGAGCACTCCCGAGACCACATATCAACACTTACTACGGCCCCCGGGCAACGCTCTGGCAGTGCTGCTGGACGCGTTCGTGTTGTTCCTGTCTGACTGCGGAACAGCGACGGATCCGACTGGACTCGAACAGGCAGTCTGTACGGCGACCGGACCAATCGGCCTGCTGATCATCGGCGTCTACTCGTTCCTGATCGCGTTCCTCTTGCCACTGCCCAGTGAGGTCGTCCTCGCCCCGAGCGGGAGCATGCGCCTTGGTCTCTCCGAACCGGCGACAATAGCAGTCATCGTCGTCGTCAGCGGGGCCGGCAAAGCGCTGGGCAGCCTCTTCGCGTTCCACATCGGTCAAGAGACCAAGGAGTACGGTCCGCTGCTGCGACTGCTAGAGCGGTCGCGGTTCGACATCCTCGCATGGTCCGAGCGAAAGACCGTCGCCATCGCCAAGAAGTACGGCTACGCCGGTCTCGCGCTCGCGCTGTGCGTGCCGGGCTTCCCCGACACGCTCTCGATCTACGCGTTCTCCGTGCTAGAAGACGACTACGGGAAGTTCGCGGCCGCGACGTTCGCTGGCAGTGCCGGTCGACTGGTCGTGACGATCGGGCTGGCCGCCGGCTTTATCGCGGTCTTTTGACCAGCCCAACCGCGCGAGTAACCACAGTCTACTTTTTCCGTTCCCACACGGCCGTCTCCGCATGGCAACCACCGCTCGCCGCCTCCCGACACAGCTACTGTTCGGACTGCTCGTCGTCCTCGCGGGCGTCGTGCTCCTGTTGGACACGACCGGCACCGTCGACACGTCGGCGCTGTGGCAGTTCGTCCCCTCGCTGTTCGTCCTCCTCGGTGTCTATGCCATCCTCGCCAGCGGCTTCCGCAATCTGTTCGGGCCGCTCGTCGTGATCGTGCTGGCCGGACTGTGGCAACTGGCGACGCTCGACTTGCTCGGTGGGCTGGATCTGGTGTCGCTGTGGCCGCTGTTGATCGTCCTCTTTGGCCTGTCGCTGCTTGCCACTCACTTCCGCCCGCGACCCGCCGGGACGCCGGATTCACACGTCTCCGCGCTGGCGATTCTCGGCGGCAGCGAGAAGCGCGTCACCGGCCCGGACTTTACCGGCGGGGACCTCACAGCGGCCTTCGGCGCGGTCTCGCTTGACCTGCGGGACGCGACGGTCGCGACCCCGCCGGCCCACGTCAACGTCGTCGCCCTCTTTGGCGGCGGCGAAGTGATCGTCCCCCGCGAGTGGAACGTCGAGGTCGACGTACTTCCGATCCTCGGCGGTGTCAGCGACGAACGCGCCCGGACGAGCGAGAGCCACGAACAGGTGGATCTGGTGGTGACGGGGTTCGTAGCCTTCGGTGGCGTCGAAGTGACGGACTGATACCGTTGGCTGTCACTTCGTGAAGCGATTCGCCACTCCGGGGTGGCGAAATCAGTCACAGATGGACAGCCGACAGTATGAGACGGAACAGTGTCGATCCGGCCCGGATCGACTGCACATCGTCGCACGGTCGACCGGGAAACGGCGAGACCGTTCCGTATGAGCGAGCGGTTTTTATCGCTGGATCGGCCACTATCGAGCGTGACTCGCGACCACTCGGCGATCCCGATGCGTATGCGCCCTCTCGTGAGCGTCGAGTGGATCCAGACGACGCCCGCTCGCCGGTAACACGGCTGTGCGGGCGAGACTGGCGAAACTCGGTCGCCTTCTCGCACAGTTCGACGACCACGACGACACCAGCGACACATGAGTGCAAATCGGCAGGCTTTCCACAGGCTCGGAGGTATCGATCCAGTATGAGTGACCAGCAGTTTCCCACCGACAATCCCGCAGTGGTGACGGTCGGGTTGCCGTACGCCAACGGCGACCTTCACGTCGGCCACCTGCGTGGCTACGTCAACGGTGACGTGTACGCCCGCGCGCTCCGCAGGGTCGGCCAGCAGACCGCCTTCGTCTGTGGCTCTGACATGCACGGCACCCCGATCGTCGTCAACGCCGCCGAGGCAGGCGTCGATCCCGAAGCGTACGCACTCGACTATCACGAGACGTACGCCGAGACGTTCCCGCAGTTCAACGTCGAGTTCGACAACTACGGCCACACCGACGACGCGACCAACACCGAACTCACACAGGAGTTCGTCCGGTCGTGGGTCGAACAGGACCACGTCTACGAGAAGGAGATCCAGGTGGGCTACGATCCCGACGCCGATCAGTGGCTCCCCGACCGCTTCGTCGTGGGTACCTGTCCGTACTGCGGCGAGGAGGCACGCGGCGACGAGTGCGACGAGGGGTGCCAGCGTCACCTCGAACCCGGCGAGATCGAGGACCCCGTCTCGACGCTGACGGGCAACCCCGCCGAGTACCGCGCCCGCGAGCACAAATTCCTCCGCCTGAACGACTTCAAGGAGTATCTCGGTGGCTTCCTCGACCGGCTGGAAGGGACGAAAAACGCCCAGAATCAGCCTCGCGAGTGGGTCGAAGGCGAACTACAGGACCTCTGTATCACGCGAGACATGGACTGGGGCGTCGATTATCCTGCGGAAGACGACGAGGAAAACCTCGTCCTGTACGTCTGGGTCGACGCGCCCATCGAGTACGTCGCCTCGACCAAGCAGTACACCGACCGGGTCGGTGCCGACACCTACGACTGGGAGGACGTCTGGAAAGTCGGCGGCGAGCAGCGCCACGGCACCGACTGGGACGACGACTGGACCGACGACGCCGGTGAAATCGTCCACGTCATCGGCCGCGACATCATCCAGCACCATGCGGTCTTCTGGCCGGCCATGCTTCGCGGCGCGGGCTACGCCGAACCGCGCGCGATCCTCGCGACCGGGTTCGTCAACATCGACGGCAACTCACTCTCGACCTCGCGCAATCGCGCGGTGTGGGCCGAAGAGTTCCTCGATGCCGGCTTCCACCCCGATCTGTTCCGCTACTACATCGTCTCCGGGTCGGGCATCGAGACCGACGTGGACTTCTCCTGGGACCGCTTTGCCGAACGGGTCAACGGCGAACTCGTCGGCAACGTCGGTAACTTCCTCTATCGCTCGCTGCTCTTCGCCCAGCGTAACTACGGCGGCACGCCCGACACCGAGACGAGCGAGAACGTGCGCGAACGGATCGAAGCAGCCATCGAGACGTTCGAGACCGCTGTCGACGACTACGACCTGCGAACCATCGCCGACGTGGGCGTCGAACTCGCGGACTTCGGGAACGAGTACATCCAGCGCAACGAGCCGTGGAACCTCGTCGACGACGACCCCGAGGAAGCCCAGCAGGTCATCCGTGACTGCGTCCAGCTATCGAAGGCCGTCGCCGTCCTGCTCCAGCCAGTCCTGCCCGAGAAGGCAGAGCGGGTCTGGGGCCAACTCGGCGAGCAGGGATCGGTCGCCGACGTGGCGCTTTCGGCTGCACTGGAAGCGCCGCCGGCCGACTTCGACGAGCCGACGGAACTGTTCACCAAGGTCGAAGACGATCACATCGATGGCCTGAACGACCAGCTTCAGCGTCGCATCGAGGCAGCGAGCGAGAGCGAAGACGGAGAGGACGAGAGCGACGACGAGGAAGTCGAACTCGAACCGCTCGAAGACGAGCGCATCAGCTTCGAACAGTTCCAGGGCGTCGACATGCGCGTCGGCGAGATCACCGCCGCCGAGGACATCGCGGACTCGGATAATCTGCTCGAACTCGAAGTCGACATCGGCATCGAGACCCGGCAGGTCGTCGCCGGCCTGAAAGGACTCCACGAGGTCGACGACCTGCCCGGCACCCGCGTCGTCCTCCTCGCCAACATGGAGAAAGCCGAGCTGTTCGGCCGGGAGTCGAACGGGATGGTGCTGGCGGCGGGCGAGGACGCCGATCTGCTGACGACTCACGAGGACTCGCCGCTGGGCACGCGCATCCACTGATCGGGGCGGTCGCCACTCGCCGCCGAGTCGGTCGCGCGTGACAGGGTCCTTTTGTACCCGCGCCTCCAACGTCGAACCATGACTGACGACGCCGACACCGACGACGGAGACTGGAAGTTCTCGGTCGACGAGGTCGGACCGGACGATCCCACCGAAAACGGCCGGTCGGTGGATCTCTCCCGGGACGACGTTCCCGACGAACTGGTCGACGATGACGACGGGGGTAACGTCGCCGGCACGCTGAGTTCGATCGGTCCCATCGAGCCAGAGAAGCCGTCACTGGAGAACGCCCTGTTCGTAATCGTCGGCGTGTACATCGGTGTGTTCGCCATCGCAGCAGCTCTCCCGGGGTTTCTGGGATCGCTCCAGAACGTTGCCCTGCTGGTCGGTGGCGTGCTGGTGGCGGCGCTGCTCTCGCTTGGCTTTTTCGGCGCGCTGACCCCAGATACTTAATCCCGCCCGGCCCCTAGCCAGACCATGTCCCTGCTCAACGAATCACTCTCGATGCTGCTGTTCGTCGGGGGAGCTATCTTGCTGGTCGCGGAAGCGTTCGCACCGGGGGCGCACTTCTTCGTGCTCGGTGTCGCGTTGCTGACCGCAGGTATTGTGGGGCTGCTCTCCCCCATTGGCGGCATCGCCGGGATCGTCTTGCTGGCGGTCGCCGTGCTGGTGATGACTGGACTGACGCTGTGGGGGTACCGGAAACTGGACATCTACAACGGCGAGGGATCGGCACAGACGAGCGACTCCTCGTCACTGCGGGGGCAGTTCGGCCGCGTCACCGAGCGCGTCACGGAGACCGACGGCGAGGTCAAACTCGACGACGGCGGCTTCAACCCCCACTATCAGGCCCGCAGCGTCGACGGCACCATCGAGGTCGGCACCGAGGTGATGGTCGTCGATCCCGGCGGCGGCAACGTCGTGACGGTCGAACCGGTCGGCGAGAGCAGCGACGAAATCGATCGCGCACTCGCCCGCGAGCGGGAGCGCGAATCGGAGCGCGAGACCGAACGCGAATTCGATCCCGACGTCGAATCGGACGCCGCGTGAGTTCGATCCCGAGCGTCCTGTAAGCCGCACATACCTATCATGGCGACCGAAGGCTTTTCTTTTAGCCACCCTGACGTTCGGACGATATGCTACCAAGTGTAGTCCTCCAGGGAGGCGGGATCGCGTTCGTCGCAGTGGTCCTGCTTCTGCTCGCCGTCGCACTGGTGTACTCGAGTATCGTCATCATCCGCCCGTACCAGCAAGGTGCCTACACGGTGCTTGGGTCGTACAATGGGCTTCTCGACCAGGGGATTCACTTCATCTACCCGTTCGTGTCGGACGTGACCCGCTTCGACATGCGTACCCAGACGCTGGACGTGCCCCGCCAGGAAGCGATCACCCGCGACAACTCGCCGGTGACCGCCGACGCCGTCGTCTACATCAAGGTGATGGACCCCAAGAAGGCGTTCCTCGAAGTCGATAACTACGAGCGCGCCGTCTCGAACCTCGCCCAGACGACGCTCCGTGCCGTGCTGGGTGACATGGAACTGGACGACACGCTCAACAAGCGCCAGGAGATCAACTCGCGCATCCGCAAGGAGCTGGACGAACCCACCGACGAGTGGGGTGTCCGCGTCGAGTCCGTCGAGGTCCGCGAGGTCAACCCCTCGAAGGACGTCCAGCAGGCCATGGAACAGCAGACCTCGGCCGAACGCCGCCGCCGTGCCATGATCCTCGAAGCGCAGGGTGAACGCCGCTCCGCCGTCGAGACGGCTCAGGGTGACAAGCAGTCCAACATCATCCGCGCACAGGGTGAGAAGCAGAGCCAGATCCTCGAAGCACAGGGTGACGCCATCTCCACCGTCCTCCGCGCGAAATCCGCCGAATCGATGGGCGAGCGCGCCATCATCGACAAAGGAATGGAGACGCTCGAAGGCATCGGTGGCAGCGAGTCGACCACCTTCATCCTGCCCCAGGAACTCACCTCGCTCGTCGGTCGGTACGGCAAGCACCTCACCGGCTCCGACGTGAAGGAGAACGGCCACGTGCTCGAAGGACTTGAGTTCGACGAAGAGGCCCGCGAGATGCTCGGACTCGACGATATCGAGGAGATCCTCGGACAGATCGATCAAGATGCCGAGATCGACATCGAGGAGATGGAAGAGCAGGCCCAGAAGATCAAACAGGGCGAAGATCAGGGCATCGACGCGGCAAACGAGGCCATCGAGCAGATGGATCAAGAGATCGAAGGCGGCCCGAGCGGCGACGGCAGCGACACCACGTAGCGACCGAAGCCGGTGGCTACCGCCACCAACAGTCGAAGCCGTTTTAATACTGGTCGTCATATTGGTAATAGAAATGGGTGGGGATGGCTCGGTCGACGAATCCAAGCGGGCGACCTTGCGCCGGTTTGCCGCACTCGGCGCTGCGAGTCCGCTGGCGCGGTTTTCCGAGAACGACGGCGAGACGGGGAGCGACAGCGACGCCCGCGAGGCCATCGCGGGCTACGTCTCGACGACACCGGGGGCACACTTCTCGAAGATCAGGGACGACCTGCAACTGGGGACCGGCGAGACACAGCATCACCTCCGGCAACTCGGGGAAGCGGGCCGCATCGAGAGCTACAAAGACGGCGATTACCGGCGCTTTTTCTCGGCCGACCAGTTCGACGACACGGAGATGGTCGTCCTGAGCTACCTCCGGCGGGACACCGTCCGGGGGATGCTCGTCGCGCTCCTCCAGAACCCGGCGGCGACGGGCGGCGACATCGCGGACGCTATCGGTGTGTCCCGACCGACGGTCAGCAAGTACGCCAGCGAACTGGAGTCGGCTGGACTCCTCTCGCGCGAGGACGGCTACGCCGTCGAGCACCCCGAGACGGTGCTCACGCTGATCGTTCGGTTCGCCGACTCTTTCGACGAGCAGGCTGCGACACTGGCGGCCGACGCCGCCGACCTCGTTTCGTACGATCCCTGACTCGTAGACACGGCCTATCGGTGCCCCGGCATAACAATCGACACGACGACGACGAGCGACGGCACTCGAAGCGACCGATAAGCCGCCACTAGCCCGGCTACGGTGCGTATACCTATCGGGCTGAGCCACGTCGCCCCTGCCGCGATGCAACCCCCACAACAGCCCACCCAGCAGCCCGAAGCGACCGGACAGCCAACAGGTCACCAACAGCCCACCGGCGAAGGCATCCAGCACCAGGCCCAGGAGCAACCGCCCCAGCAGCCAGCAATGCCCCAGGAGCAACCGCCCCAGCAGCCAGCGATGCCCCAGGAGCAACCGATCGGACAGGCGGCAGGACAGGGCGCTGGCCAGACGGCCGGCGGGCAGGGCCTGCGTCTGCAGGACGTCGAGACGCCCGAGCAGCGTGCCGTCGTCGACAGCGTCGCGCGATCCCAGCAGGTCTGTGAGTGGTGTGCCGACCAGTGCATCCAGCTGGCCGACCAGCAGATGATCGAGTGTATCCGGCTGTGCGAAGACGTGGCAGAGCTGAGCGAGACAGTGCTTGCCCTCGTACCGCGGAACTCGCCGTTCGCGCGGCGTGCACTCCAATCGTTCGTGCAGGCGGCCCGGGCCTGCCAGCAGGAATGTAGCAGACACACACACGCTCACTGTCAGGAGTGTGCGCAGGTCCTCGGGCAGGCGATCAACACCGTCGAGCAGTATCTCACGACGGCACAGCAGGGTCAGGCGCACCTGACCCAGCAGGGCCAGCAGCCACAGCAGCTATAGAACGACAGAAGCAGTCGCGGACACCGGCGACCGCACGGAAAACGGGGCAGACGAAAACGGCGGCGGGCTTACGCGGTGACTTTCCAGGTCGTCGCCGATGAGTAGCCCCACTTCTCGACCTCGATATCGAACTCGCCGTCCTCGATGGCGGTCATGTTCGTCCCGACTTCTTTTGCCGACAGACCGAGTTCGTTACCGATGAGCCGCGACTTGAAGTACGTCTGTGTGTCGGCATTGTTGCGGAGGAACTCGAGGATGCGGCGCTGTTTGTCCGAGAGGTGTGTGTCGGTCGTCGTCGCGGTCGTGCTCATACATGGTCGTATGGCACAGTTTCCCTTAGTGAGTTTGGTACAGTGAGTTAACACCGCGCCGTCTTGCGTTTTTGTGCGTTGAGTTACCGTCCCGAGTGGCTGTCACCCGACCTGACTGCCTGCGTTGGTACGGGTGGGTAACACCGCGAGAGCGATCGGTCTCGCTGTCGATGGACGACGGCAAACACTTTACTAATGGATGTTCATACGAAAACCGGAGGTCTACAGCCTTGGAAATCTCGGAGAAACTCCTGTGTCTGTTTAGTGCGGAGATTACTGACGAGGGCGACCGACACGTGGTCGAAATCCCACAGCGCGAAGTCGACACCGGATCGGTCGAGTCGGGGGAAACCTATCGTGTTGCCCTGATCAAGGCCGACGACGCTGGAACGGACGAGGAGACGACGCCACAGCAACCCTCGTCGGCACCGTCGTCGGAGCCACAGCCACCGGTCGAACCCGGTGAGATTCGCTACGTCGAGATCGAAGACATCGGCAAGCAAGGCGACGGCATCGCTCGCGTCGAGCGAGGCTACGTCATCATCGTCCCCGGGGCAGAGATCGGCGAGCGTGTCAAGGTCGAGGTCAGCGAAGTGAAATCGAACTTCGCCGTCGGCGAGATCATCGACGGCGACGTCTAGAAGTCCGTCCCGTCGATCCGTTTTGCGCCCTCCGAATCGTGGACGACGACGGTCCCGGCGTCGCGGTCGACCGGTTCGTACCGCTCGCTGAGGGCGATCGCTTCTCGCAGTTCTCTGATCGCCCGTTCTTTCAGCGTCGTCGCGAGTGCCTCGGCGTCCTCGCGTGAGATGTCCCGGCCCAGCCCCTCACACTCGTGCGCACGGACGATCCCTGCCTCGTCGACGGCCTCGCCCATCGGCTGGACGGTGTTGTCCAGTGCGACCGAAAACGGGTAGGTCTGGCAGATCAGTGGGCGGTCCTCGTGGACGGTACAGGCACCGACACCGTCGGACTCCTCGTAGAAGGTGCAGTCGCCGCAGTCGTCGGTCTGGAGCGCCCACTCGAAGGTCTCGCCCGCCAGCCCGTCGTCGCCCTCTGAGAGGCCATAGGGCATCGGCCGGGCCACGTCACGGAACTCGGCGTCGGTCGCGGCCTGTAGGTCGCGGATCTCGTCCGGGAAGATCGTCGCGGTGTGTGGCTCGCGGTCGGCGTCGACCGTCGAGGAATCGCTGTCGGCAGTTTCGTCGCCCGCGTCAGTCGCTGCGGGATCGACCGCCGGTTCCGTCGCGGTACAGCACGCGCCACAGCGCGTACACTCGAAACCGATCGACTCGATGGCGTCGGCCAGTTCGGCCACGTCGAGGTCGCGGGCGCGGTCGAGGTCCGATTCCAGACTCACACCGGAGTTACTGGCCGCGCGGACAAAAGCGTCGCGTCCTCACCCACGCCGGAGCCAGTCCCGGTCGACCCGCCCCTCGACGGCGAGCTTTTCGAGGTGGGCGCGGACGGTCGCTTCGGCGAGGTCGCGTACGCCGGTCAGGTCCTTGTCGTAGGCCCGATCGGTGACACCTGCGACGGTCGTGGCACCGTGCTCGACCGCCCGCTCGATGCGGCGCTCACGGTCGAGACGGTGAGCGAGGAGCCGTCGGCAGGTGGCGACGGAATCGTCGATCACCGGTCCGTGGCGGTCGTGTTCAGATAAGGATGAAGAGTGAGGCGGTCCGTTTTCAAAGTGATTCATGCCCGAAAACGGCCGCCTCATCGGGAATTTAGACGAGATCGACTTAGAGTTTGTTGAACGAGAAGCGACACC
>NZ_JBZYDM010000009.1:0-153295 GCF_058933345.1 Halomicrobium sp. HArcht3-1
GGCGGGGCAGTCAATCCAGCGCCAGACGGTGGTTACAACGCTTCAAACACCATTACAACCACGAACGACCCAATCAAGCGCTCGACGGACGAACGCCGGCTCAGGAGGTCCAGAACTAGACAGTGCCGCAAGCGTCGTTATGTAGTTGATGCTAGAGAATGTGACGCTTGGTCGAACAGGCTGGCTGGTGGTGTCTTCGGACGAAATGTTCGGGCAGACTCCCCGTTCGTGTGGGCTACGCTCGGTGTGTGGTGTGGCTCGATGGCACCGCTCGGTATGGGCTGGCGCAATCATGCGCTCGCTGCCGACCGCCGTCTACCGCCGGTGCCGATACGGATCGGCCGATCACTCGTCGAACAGCACGACCGTTTGCGTGTCCGGTGCGCCGAACGGTCGCCCGCGCCAGCGAACCGTGATCGTCTCGTCGCCGCCTAACTCGAAGCCGACGGTCGCGTCGGCGTCGAAGAAGTCACCGTCGTCGTCACTGTCGACCTGTGGATCGTCGACGGTGAGCCGCTCTCCTTGCTCGACCGGGAACGCGGCGACGCCACGCTCACCAGCCCACGTCACGTTCTCCGAGTGTCGTCCGTCCGAGACAGAGACGACGAGCGCGTCGCCCGCCGGTATCGCGCCACCACCGTCGTGGGTGATCGTGTATTGCTTTGCCGCGTCGTCGTAGGTCACCTCGAAGTCGACCGCCGGTGGTCCACCGACGGTCGGTACGCCGGCAGTCGCGACGGTCGCGATGAGTGCGACGGCCAGCACTGTGACCACCCACGCGCCGACTCGCTCGACGCCCAGGGCCGCTCGAAGGTATTCGCGCAACGCCATCTATTCGTGGCTGTTTCGGGACAGTCTTGAATCGGTCGGTGCCGACCTGCGCGGCCCGCCAACACCGCCGACCCGTTCTTTTCAAGTAGCTCAATCATCTACAGGTGGATAACGAATGAGCGAGGACTTCTACGAAGTACTCGGGGTCTCCCGGGATGCCAGCGAGGACGAAATCAAGGACGCGTACCGGAAGAAAGCACAGGAGTACCACCCGGACGTCTCCGACCACGAGGACGCAGAGGAGAAGTTCAAGAAGATACAGAAAGCCAAAGAAGTCCTCACCGACGACGAAAAGCGCCAGATGTACGATCAGGTCGGTCACGAACGCTTCGAACAAGCAGAGAAGCACGGGGGCGTCGGCGGCGCTGGCGGCGGCCGCGGCGGCAGCGGGCCGTTCGGCGGCGCTGGCGGTGGCGGGGGCAACCCCTTCGGCGGTGGCATGGGCGACATCTTCGATCAGTTCTTCGGCGGCGGCGGTCGTGGCCGGAGCGGACCACAGCAGGGGCAGGACCTCAAGACCTCGGTGACGATCGATCTCGAAGACGCCTACAACGGCGTCGAGAAGGAACTGACCGTCCGCCGGCCCGAGACCTGTCCCGACTGCGACGGCCGGGGTCACCCCGAGGACAGCGACTCTCGAACCTGCCCGCAGTGTAACGGGCAGGGCCAGCAGACCCGCGTCCAGCAGACACCGATGGGACGAGTCCAGCAGACTCAGACCTGCCGGCGCTGTGAGGGCGAGGGGACACTGTACGACGAGACCTGCGGGACCTGCCGTGGCGAGGGCGAAGTTCGAAACGAGGCGACGCTGTCGGTCGAGGTTCCGGCCGGGATTCAGGACGGCCAGACGCTACGGATGGACGGCGAAGGCGCGCCCGGCGACCGGGGCGCACGTAACGGCGACCTCCTGATCGAAGTCTCGGTTCGCGACCACCCCGACTTCGAACGCGACGGCGCGGACCTGCACTACCACCTCCCGCTTTCGTTCCCGCAGGTCGTCTTCGGCGACACCGCCGAGGTCGAGACGTTCGACGGCACCGTCGAGTTCGACGTGCCTGCAGGGACCCAGAGTGGCGAAGTGTTCCGCCTCTCGGGTAAGGGAATGCCCCGCCTCCGCAGACGGGGCAGCGGCGACCTCTACGTCGAGGTACAGGTCGTCACCCCCGAAGAACTGACCGACGAACAGCGCGAAGCGCTCACGCAGTTCGCCGAGGCCGGCGGCGAGGACGTCTCCGTCGACGAAGGGTTCTTCGAGAAGATCAAGAACTCACTCTAGTCCGGAATCCACCGACTTTTGAGACGCCAGTGCGTAGCCTCGGCTATGCAGGTACTGGGTGACCTCGTCGCAGACGCGCGTCAGCGCGAGGGCGCGCTGTTCGAATCGACCGAGCGGGCCGCGCCGTACAGCTACGGTGATTTCGCGGTCACCGTCTGGAAGACCGGGAACCTCCTCCGTCACTACGGCGTGCGGGAGGGGGCCCGCGTCGCCGTCGTGGCCGGGCCGAAAGCACCGACGGCGGAGAACGAACCGGGATGGCTCGGTGGGACGCCCGATCCGGTGGTAGCCTTCCTCGCGGGGGCTGTCGACGGTGCCATCGTCGATATGGACCCGCCTGCGGCCGTCGACGCCAAAGTAATGATCGCTCCGAACGACTGGCTCGCCGACTACTCGCTCGGACCGGGGACGAAGGCACTGGCCTACGGCGGGCCGCCCGAGGACCCGACGGTCGCACACCTCGAACGGGAGTCCTGGAGCGAGAATCCGCTCGAACCGCCCGCGACGGTCGATCCCGGTGATCCGGTGCTTGCAGCCGACCGGACCTACAGCCACGGCGACCTCCTGACTGCCAGCCGCGGGGTCGTCGACGAGTACGATCTGTCGGCCGACGACGAGGTCGTGCTTCGGACGCCGCTGACGGACCCCGGCACTATCGTCGCGGGCATCCTCGCCCCGATGCGGGTCGGCGCGACCGTCGTGATCGGCCCCGATGCGACCGGCACCGTCGCTGTCGGCGATGGCGGCCCGGAAGAACGTGTGATCGATCCCGGCGCTGTCTTGTAGAATCCATATCTCTCCATCCACTTGACTTCGTTAACAGTTTAGTCAGTCCAGCCACAAACGCCGGTATGGAATTCGACTTCTCGCGGTCTGTGATTCCACTCGTCGTGATCGTTGCCATCGCAACGGTCGCGCTCACGACTATGATGACCCCCACAACCGTCTTCATGATGGTATTGCCTACGATGATCGTCTTCTCGATCATCGTGTTCTTCCTCGGGATGAAACACGGTGAGTTCCGCGCCACGCCGTAGCCGAACAGGTCGATTATCTCTCGGTAGTGAGGTTCATGCTCAGATCAAGGCGTGCCGGTTCCACGAAGCAGTGCTACCGAGTGATACGTTGGCTCTTGCGCACGGTTCTGAACGGAATCGTGTAAGCGGTCGTCGGGGCTTTCCCACATGCTGTACCAACCGTCGCAACCGAAATCGACGGAATCCGACTCCGCTCGTTTATTCTGTGGGTCTGACCAGATCCGCCAGCGTGACGAGAACACCGAGGAGCCAGCCGAGCGGGATCGAGATGCCAAGCCAGATGAGCGCGTGGGCAGCGCCTTCGCGCTCGAAGTTGGCCCGGAGGTAGTCGCCCACACCGACCGGGTCCATCACGTTAAAGAGGAGCCAGCGGGCGAGGCTGTCGCTGAGCGGGATGACGGTGTCGGCGACGGCCGGCGAGAACAGCGCGGCGACGACTGGCGGGAGGAAGATGGCAGTCACGCCGAAGGGATACGAGACAAGCACCGTCACGGGCCGGCCGTCGATCCGTCGCGTGGATACCGCAAGCGCCGCGGAGACGGTCGCGACACCGCTGGCGGCGGCGACGGCGGTGATCCCGCCGGTCGCCAGATCGAGTCGGAAGCGTGCGAGCGCGATCAGTGCCCCCCAGACGAGGACCGAGAGCAGGACGACGCCGACGACGCCCAGTCGGGTCGCGGTGCTGTCGACCCGGCGGGTCTGAAATCGGAGGAACGCACCGAGAAGCACGAGTGGATAGACGACGGCGATGACGGGCACGCCGACGACAGACCAGAGTCGGTAGAGTACCTTGCCGACCTGACTGTCCGGCGTCCACTTTCCAAGTACCGTGTTGTCGGCCCCACGCTGGCGCGGATAGACGAGTTCCATCCACGTCTCGTGCAGGCGCTTGAGATCGATTCGAACACCTCCGGCGATGCCCTGTTCGCTCCCGACTGACATACGTGCTCGTTTGGCCGGCCCCTATTTAACCACTTGTGGCCGGCGAGCCGTCAGTTTTCGACACTTTCACTCCCACTGTCGTTCCGCTGTGGAACTGACCCAGCCGTTACCAGCTATCGGGGCCGAAGTCGGGGTCGACGCGCCGGTCGGTCCGGTCGATGGCGTCGATCCGTTCGATCTCCGCGTCGCTCAACGTCAGATCGAGACTCGCCCAGTTGTCCTCGATGTGTTCGCGACTCGTCGCCTTGGGGATCGCAGTGACGCCCTTCTCGCGGAGCCACGCGAGACTGACCTGTGCCTCGCTGACGCCGTGGTCCGTCGCGATGTCGTTCAGTTCGGGCACGTCGAAGACGGTGCCGCGTGCCAGCGGCGAGTACGCGACGAGGTTCAGATCGGTCTCGTCGGCGTAGCGTCTGAGTTCGTCCTGCTGGAGGAGCGGGTGCATCTCCACCTGATTGGCGAAGATCGGTTCGTCGAGGACCTCTCGGGCCTGGTCGACGTGGTGTGGCTCGAAGTTCGAGACGCCGATCCGGTCGATCAGGCCCCGGTCGAGCAGTTCGCCGAAGGCCGGTAGCGTCTCCTCGGGATCGTACGCCCGGGCCGGCCAGTGGACGTAGAGCAGATCGACCGAGTCGACACCGAGTTTGTCGAGGCTGTCTTCGGTACTCGCGATCACGTCGTCGTGTGCCAGCTGGCTGATCCACACCTTCGTCGCGAGGAAGATGTCCTCGCGGTCGACATCGGCGCGTGCGATCCCCTCGCCGACATCGGCCTCGTTGCCGTAGATCTGTGCGGTGTCGACGTGGCGATAGCCCATCTCCAGTGCCGTCTTGACGCTCTCGGCACACTGCTCGCCGTCGGTGTTCTCCCATGTTCCGAGTCCGAGCATCGGCATTCCGTCGGCGGTCGGCACGCCTGTTGTGGTGTGGTGGTCGCTCATCACACTTTTCGAGGAGTGTCGTACACAAGTGGGTTGTGCCATCACGGTTTGGCCGTCCCCACAGGTGGGAACCGTATCGAAGTATTCACTACGGGGGACCCCCAAGCGCCGCGTATGACAGACGGGACAGCCGACGTCTCACGGCGTGCCTTCATGCGCACGGCCGCGGGCGCGACGACCGCCGCCGCGGCGACCGGCACCGTTGCCGCACAGGAATCGGAGGACAGTGGCGGGGAAAGCGGCCCGCCGGACTTCGGTAGCTGGTTCGCCAGTACGGACAACTTCAGTGAGACCCAAGATTCGACTGGGCAGGACGAGGTGACCGTCAAAGTGGGGACCCAGGCCAACGGTGGGGCCTTTGGTTTCGGACCCGCTGCGGTCCACGTCGACAACGGCGCGACCGTCAAGTTCGAATGGACTGGCGAGGGTGGGACCCACAACGTCGTCTCCGATGGCGACGGCCCGCTCGATTCTGGTAGCGCCGTCGACACGACCGGCGTCCAGTACGAGCACACCTTCGAAGAGGACGGTATCTACAAGTACTACTGCGTGCCCCACGAGGGACTCGGCATGAAGGGTGCCGTCGTCGTCGGCTCGGACTACCCGACCAAAGACACCGGCGGCGGCGGTGGCGGCAGTTCCGCGCAGCCACCCCTCCCCGAAAGCGTCAAATCGCTCGGCGTGGCGACCTCCGTCGTCATGACCGCGACGCTCGGACTCGCGTACGTGTTCATGAAGTACGGCGGCGACTACGACACACCCAACTAGTCGTCTCTCGCTTTTTGTCGTTTAGACCGCGTCTGGACTGGTGTGAATCGTCAGTTCGACCTCGCGACGCCGCCCTTCGAGGTCGGCGACGATCCGTTCGACGACCCGCTCTGCCTCCTCCTGAATCAGTGGTTTGACCTTCTCGATGACCCAGTCCATCGACACCAGTCGCGGTAAATCGAGCGCGTCCGAGGACGCCGATCCCGGGTCGAACTCGACGGTGAGTCGTACCTCACAGGCGTGGTCTTCCCCGTCCGGGGCTTCCTCCGGCATGGGCGTGATCCGCCAGTGGCCGGTCGCGTGCAGGTCTTTCGTGATCTTCCAGTCGATCTCGGTCGGTCGATCGATCGCGACCACCTCTGATTTGGCGGTGTAACTGAGCTTCCACCACGCGAAGCGAAGCGCGTACTTCGTTCCCGGTGAGCCGTCGCCCTGCTGTGCCACGTCTTTCAGATACTTCGAGTAGCGCGCGTAGCCCGGGAAGTCCATCAGAAACTCGAACACCTCCGCGGGCGGCACGTAGACGACTGTACTGACGTCGACGGAGTCCACATCCTGACAAGGGTGTCGGGTACCAAATGCTTGCCCCCTTTCGACGAGGCTGTCGTCGTTCGATGGGCCGGCCAGACCCCAAAGCAGTGACCGAGCGCAATACCAGTATATATACTGCCACGCGTCCAATCGCCGCCAATGCTTTCGGGAGTGAACGTCGCGCTGGGCGTGACCGGGTCGATCGCGGCGGTCAAGACTGTCGAACTCGCGCACGAACTGCGGCGACAGGGCGCGACCGTCCGGGCCGTCGTCACGGACAGCGCCACCGGAATCGTCCACCCGTGGGCCGTCGAGTTTGGGACGGACAATCCGGTCGTGACGGAGTTGACGGGGGCCGTCGAACACGTCGAACTGTGTGGCGTCGACGGCTGGGCCGACGTGTTTCTGATCGCGCCCGCGACGGCCAACACCGTCGGCAAGATCGCTGCGGCGATCGACGACTCGCCGGTGACGACGTGTGCGACGACGGCCCTCGGTGCGGACGTGCCCGTCGTGATCGCCCCGGCGATGCACGAGCCGATGTACGACCATCCGGGCGTCCTCGATGCCATCGAGCGCGTCGAGTCGTGGGGCGTCGACTTCGTCGATCCACGCATCGAGGAGGGGAAGGCGAAGATCGCGAGCGAGGACGCCATCGTCACGGCCACGGCCCGGGCAGCGAGTGACCGACCACTCGCGGGTCGACACGTCGTGGTCACCAGCGGCGCGACCGCCGAATCGATCGATCCGATCCGAACGCTCTCGAATCGGGCCTCCGGCCGGACCGGTCGCGCGGTCGCGCGCGCCTGCCACGTCGCGGGCGCGGACGTGACACTCGTCCACGACGGCCCGGACGTAGCTTACGCGACGGTCGAATCGGTCGAGAGTGCCGCCGAGATGACAGCGGCCACCGTCGACGCGTGTGCCGACGCCGACGCCCTGCTCTCGGCGGCAGCTATCTCCGACTACACGGTCGAGCGCCGCGACGAGAAGATCAAGTCCGGCGAGTCGTCACTGACACTCGAACTCACACCGACGCCGAAACTCGTCGACACGGTCCGAGAGACCCACTCCGACCTCGCCATCGTCGGGTTCAAAGCCGAGACTGGCGTCGACGACGAGACGTTGATCGAGCGTGCCCGGGCGATCCGCGACCGGGTCGACATGGCCTTCGTCGTCGCCAACGACGCCGACGTGATGGGCGCGGACCGAACGCGAGCGCTCGTCGTCGACACGGAGACGGCGACGAACTACGAGGGCGACAAGACGGGGCTGGGCGAGCGCGTCGCGACCGAACTGGCCGCGCGACTCGACTAGTCGTCGGCGGGTTCGTTTTCGGTGCCCGTCTCGACCTGTTCGGGCCAGACCGCCTCGCCGTAGAACGGCACACCCATCTTCTGGGCCGCGCGGGAAATCATGTGCGCACCCGTGGGTGCCGTCAGGAACAGGAAGACGATGCCGACGAGGGAGGTGAGACCGGCACCCTCCGGGCCGTAGTACACCGTGGCCGCCAGAAAGAGCGACGCGGCTCCGAGCGTCGTCGCCTTGCTCGTGGCGTGCATCCGGTTGTACACGTCGGGCAGGCGGATGAGTCCGATCGTTCCGATCGCCAGGAAGAAGCTCCCGACGACGACCAGTGCCGTGACGACGACGGCCTGTAGCATGGTGGTCATGGTTCGATGATGTCCCCCTCCGTGACGAAGCGTGCGACGGCGATCGTACTGATAAATCCGATGATCGCCAACACGAGACTGACCGTGATGAAAAGCCCCGTTTCCGTCACCAGCGCGTAGAGGGTCGCGATGGCGACGACGTTCGTTCCGATGGTGTCGAGTGCGACGACGCGGTCGGGCGTCGTCGGACCGACGATGACGCGATAGCCCGCAAGCAGCGTCACGCTGCAGGCGAGTATCAGCCCGCCCTGCAACACGAGTTCGAGGAACTGGAAGCTCTCACCGGCCATCGTCCTCACCTCCTGTCGTGACCTCTTCGGTCTCCGGGGTCTCGGTTGCCGCATCGAACGCATCGTCTTTGGGAACGCGTGGCACCGATGCCGACGGCGCACGCTCCTCGTCGAAAATCCGCAGCGCGTAGTCCTCCCAGCTACGGATCGGGTCGACGACCTCGGCACGGGTGGTCGCGGCCAGCGCGTGGACGTACAGTGAATTACGCTCGGCATCGTAGTCCATCGACAGCGTCCCCGGCGTGAGTGTGATCGAGTTCGCGATGGTCGTGATCGCCAGATCCGACTCGACGCGCAGCGGGACTTCCACCACCTTCGGCTCGATCGGCATCGACGGTGAGAGGACGCGCCGCGCCACGTCGATGTTGGCGGTCAGGAGTTCCCAGGCGAACAGCACGACGTAGCCGAGGATGGCTGGGATCGACCGGATCACCTGTCCGACCGGATACGTGTCGGTGTAGAACTGTCGCGTGACAAATGCCAGCGGGACGCCGACCAGCAGGCCGATGATGAACTCGGCGACGATCCGGGACGGTTCCAGTGCCACGCCGCGGACGAACAGCCACAGGAAGGCAAGCCCCAGCCCGATCGCGGGCCAGCGTCTCATCGGTCCACCTCCAGTACCGCGTTCCGGTACGCTTCGGGGTCCGTCGCGGCATGTGCGCCCGCTCGCGCCGACTCCAGCACTGGATCGAACCCGACGCCCAGAGCGACGATAACGACGGCGAGCGCGACGACGACGCCAAGCAGGAGCGGCGAGAGTCGCATGTTCGCGATCAGTTCCGAGGGTTCGCCCCAGAAGCCGAGACTCCACGCCCGCGAGACGTACGCGATCGTCAGGACCGCCCCGACGAGCGCGACCGCGAGACCGAGCCACGCCGACGGCGATCCAGCGGCCATCGCCCGTCCGGCCGTATCGAACACCAGTAGCTTCCCGAAGAAGCCGGTCAGCGGTGGGATGCCGACGAGTGCGAGGCCGCCAACGAAGAAACTGGCCGCCGCCAGCGGCTGTGCCCTGGTCAGGCCGCCCAGATCGTCGAGCCTGACAGAGCCGAGACTCTGCTTTATGCTCCCGCTGAGCAAGAACAGCAGGGCCTTCGCGAGCGCGTGGTTCAACGAGTAGATCAGTGCAGCGACGACGCCCAGTACAGCGATCGCGGGGTCTGTCACCGTCGCCGCGATCGCAAGGGGCAAGATGATGAAGCCGACTTGCCCGATCGAGGAGTAGGCGAACAGACCGTCGAGATCGGGGCGACTCACTGCACCGACGCCGCCGATCAAAACCGACGCCGTCGCCAGCACGAACAGGACCGGCCCGAAGAAAGCGAGGAAGGACGTTCCCGAGAGACCCGGAACGGCGAGATCCCGCGGAAGGGTCCCGGCGGCGAAGACCACGAAGTAGAGCCTGATGATCGCGTAGACGCCGACTTTCTTCGTGACGCCTGCGAGCATGGCCGTCGCGGGCGCGGGGGCGGCCCTGTACGCCGAGGGCACCCAGAACTGGAAGGGGACGATCCCGGCTTTCAGCGCGAACACCGCGAGCAGCAGCGCCGCGAGTCCGAGCACCGGCGTCGGATCGGCGATCGCTGCCCCTGCCGTCCCAGCGTTGGCGAGGCGCATCGAGAGGTCGGCCATGTTGAGCGTGCCGGTCGTGCTGTAGAGACCACCGATCGCCAGCAACATCACGGCCGACCCCATCAGATTCAGGGCGGTGTACTTCAGGGCTGCGTCGGTGTGCTCGCTGCCGCCGTGGAAGACGACGAGGATGTACGACGGCATCAACATCACCTCGAACCAGACGAACAGATTGAACACGTCGCCGGTGAGGAACGACCCGGAGATCCCGACGAGCATGAAGTGAAAGAGCGGATGATACGAGATCGACTGCCCGACCCTGTCGATCGAAACTGTCGAGAAGACGACGGCCGCGACCGCGACGATGGCCGCGATCGCGAGCATGAACACCGACAGCGCGTCGGCGACGAGCGTGATCCCGTAGGGGGCCTGCCAGCCCGAGAGCTGATAGGTGAGGATCGCTCCGGCGTCGGTGACAGACGCCCCCGAGAACACCGCGGCCGGGAGGATTCGCTCGCCAAGCATCGCGACCGCACCGGCGTATGCCAGTACCCCCACGACACTCACGACGCGCTGGACGCGCGGCGCGAAGCGAATCCCCAGTGTGACGATCGCCGTCGCGAGCGCGACCAGCATCGGCAACACGACGATCTCGCTCATCCGCGCACCTCCCTGAGATCGATCGTCCCGTTGGTCTGATAGACCCGGTAGGACAGGCCAAGCGCGAACGCCGTCGTCCCGAAGCCGATGACGATCGCCGTCAGCACCAGCGCCTGCACCAGCGGATCGGTCGTCTCGGCACCGTGCCCGTGACCGTGGAGGATCGGGACGCCACCAGCGAACCCACCCATCGTCACCAGATAGACGTTTGCGGCCTGTGACATGATCGTCAGCCCCCAGACGACCCGCACGAGATCCCGGCGCAGGACGAGGAAGGTCCCGAGCGCGAACAGGGTCCCGAGCACGAGCGCGAGAACGAACTGCGTCATTCTGCACCCACCACCGCGAGGACAGTCAAGAGTGCCCCGACGACGACGGCGTACACGCCCAGATCGAAGACCAGCGCCGAGGCGACCTCGAACTCGCCGTAGATCGGAACGTGGTGGAAGAACCACACCGCCTGCGTGAGGAACGCTTCGCCAAAGAGGATCGCGACGACGCCGCTGCCCGCGGCGAGTGCCAGCCCGGTCGTAACGAGCGTGCCGTACTCGCGCTCGATCCCGGCCTCGTCGCTGAAGGGTGCCGACGGTGCCCGACCGAGCAGTTCCCGTTCGAGGAAGTCCAGTCCGTAGATGACGTAGATCAGCCCCACGGCTGCGACCGTCAGGGTCCCGGCGATGAAGCCACCACCGGGGAGGTTGTGGCCCTGCAGGAGCAGGGCGATCGCCGTCACGACGATGATCGGGAAGACGACGCGTGCGACCGTGCGTGCGATGACTGTCGTATCGTGCTCTGTCGTCACTGAGTCTCACCTCGTGTGCGCATCGCGATCAGGGTCACGATCGACAGGGCCGCCATCGCGACGACGCTGATCTCGCCCAGCGTGTCGAAGGCCCTGAAGTCGACCAAGATCACGTTGACCACGTTGTGGCCGCCACCGGAGTCGAGCAGGAAATTGCCGTGCTCGGCCGGCGGGGGCGCGCGTTCGATAAAGAAGTCTTTCAGGCTCTTGTCGAGGTACGACGGCACGCCGGGCGTCCGGGCCGTCGACAGCAGGACCGTCGCCGCGACCGTGCCACCGACGAGGAGGGACGCGCCCGCGTCCCTGATCGTCGTCCACCGACCCGAGTCACCGTAGAACGCCGGGAGCTTGTCCAGTACCAGCAAGAAGAGCAGGAGTACCAGCGTCTCGATGACCAGCTGGGTCAGCGCCAGATCCGGCGCGTCCGCGAGGATGTAGAAGATCGCGACCATGAATCCCAGAATCGAGAGCGTCAGCACCCCTGCGATGTGGGAGGGGGCGTCCGTCACGGCCGCCGCGCCGACGATGGCGACGACGAGGACGATGCCGATGGCCGGCGTCACGGCGAACGTCGTGAACGCCGGCACCGGGACCGTGGCGGCGACGTACGCCGAGAGTGTCAGGACGCTCGTACCGGCGAGGAACCACAGCGCGTACGTCCGCAGGAGTCCGTTGTGGATCAGGTCGCCAACACCGTTGGCGTCGACCCACGCCGTCGCGCCGTCGTAGTACCAGTTCGGCCGGAGGGGATCGGCGTCGCGGACCTCCCGCAGCGCGTCCCGGATACTATCGTAGAACGGGTAGGCGACAGTGCCGACGGCGACCGTGATGGCGCTCATGGCGAGCCACGGCGAGAGCTTCGTCGGGAGATAGTACGAGAAGTGGACCGCTTCGCCGTGGGCCGGCACCGAACTCTCGATCACCCGTGAGACGAACTGCTCGACCGGGCCGAGATGGACACCGAACACCGCCGTCACGCCGCCGAGACCGACGATGCCGGCAAGCACCGCGAGCAACAGTGGTGGGCCGCGCATCGACCACGGCGGGCTGTGGACGTGCCCCAGTGCGTCGGGTTTCTCACCGAAGAACAGCATCAGGAACCGGATCGAGTAGAGGAACGTAAAGACGCTGCCGAGGACGGCGACGACCGGCAGCAGCCACCAGAGACCGCCGTCGTGGGCAGCCAGTTCCCACGTCGCGTGAAAGAGCAGTTCCTTGGAGTAGAAGCCGTTGAACGGCGGGACGCCGGCCATCCCGAGGGCGGCGACGGCGGTGATGCCCGCCGTCAGCGGGAGGTCCTTCCGAAGGCCGCCGAGTTCGTCGATGGCACGCGTCCCGGCCTCGTGGGCCACGATCCCGGCGACGAGAAACAGCGTCGCCTTGAACAGTGCGTGATTCAGGATGTGAAAGGCACCCGTCTCGGCGCCGAGTAGCCCGATGTGGCTGTCGGCCGTGCTGGCGATCCCGTAGCCGGCGACGATCAAGCCCAGATGCGAGGCCGTCGAGTACGCGAGTAGTTCCTTGATGTCGCTGGCCGTGACCGCAAGCATCGCGGTGACGGTCATCGTGAGGAGTCCCAGCAGCGCGAACAGCAGGACCCACTCGTCGGTGACCAGCAGTGGACGCACGCGCCCGATCAGGTAGACGCCGGCTTTGACCATCGTCGCCGAGTGGAGGAACGCCGACACGGGCGTCGGCGCTTCCATCGCGTTCGGAAGCCAGATGTGCAGCGGGACCTGCGCGGACTTGGCGGCCGCACCGACGCCGACCAGCAGCAAGACCGGGACGAGCAGGCCCTGCTGTCTGAGGGCGGTCTGCATCGCATCGGCGTTTGCAAGCATCGATCCCTCACCGGCGAGTCGGAACGCGGATTCGACGGCGGCCACGTCGAGGGCGACCCAGTGGAGCAAGAGGAAGCCGATCAGCATGAACAGCCCACCGGAGACAGTGATGAACATCGATTTGCGGGCCGCGTACTGGCCCGACTCGTCCTGATAGTGGCCGATCAACAGGAAGGAGGCGACTGAGGTCAGTTCCCAGAACAGGAACAGGGCGATCAGGTCCGCGGCGAAGGCCACGCCCAGCATCGCACCCATGAACGCGAGCAAGGTCGCGTAGTAGCGCTGCTTGCCCGGCTCGGTGTGCATGTAGCCACCGGAATACGTGAACACGAGGACGCCGACACCACTCGCGAGAAAGCCGATCAAAAGCGAGAGACCGTCGACGTAGAAGGAAAGCGAGATATCGAACGCGGGAATCCACTGGAAGGCAACGGCACCTTCCGTTCCGAACTGCGTCGCGATCAGTCCGAAACAAGCTGCTGCGATCGCTGCGGCGAAGTATGCGGTTCGTTCACCGATGACACGATAGACGAATGGGACAGTCGCCGCAGCGAGAAAGGGCAGTGCGACGACGGCCAGTACGATCCCCGCTGTCGGTTGCACGTGCGACCCTCGGGCGACCCACGACTTAATCCTTCTCAAAGTCCGTCGCATGGCGATTCTCATGCCAATTATTGCCGCTGAGTCTGGCCTACAAGGCCACGTTGACCGGTGCCGTCCGGCGTTCAAGCCTGGCCTAATTTTTTCCATTGATACTGGCGCAGGAGTCTTTATTTACCCGTCTCGGGAACCCTCTGACAAGCGCGTGACCGACCACGGATGGCCTGCCCGATGGTGTTCACACCACCGAGTCGGTGGCCGACGTGCCCGGCGCGCGACGAACGGAGACAATCCATGCACGTGAAAGAACTTCTCAACGACGACGAGGCCGTGAGCCCGGTGATCGGTGTCATCCTGATGGTGGCTATCACTGTGATCCTCGCGGCCGTGATCGCAACGTTCGTCCTCGGACTCGGGGATCAGATCAGCAGCACTGCGCCACAGGCCAGTTTCAGTTTCGACTACGACGAGTCAGCGTCGCTTGCGTCGCCCAGTTCCGATCTCAACCTCACTGGTGGTGCGACTCCCGCTGGAAACCTCACCGTCCGACACAGCAGCGGCCAGACGATCGATAACTCCAGTATTCGTATAGCCGCCAACCCCGGTGGAAGCGTCGATGGTAGCAATACGACCTTCGGAGCTAAGATTTCCGCAGGTTCATCGACGACCGTCTCAGTCAGGAGTGACGCAAAGGTCAACCTCGTCTGGCAGAGCAGCGACGGCGGTGACTCCGCGACGCTCGGTCAGTGGACCGGCCCGGACGCCTAAACAGCGACCCGTCGGTCTGATTTCCGTTCTTCTTAGCCATGTTGAGCAACAGATGTACCGCTGCGATTATATACTGTCCCCACCCATCCTGGGACGTGCGAAGGATGGTCGTGACGGAATCTCGAACGCCGGGGTCGATCGGCGATGAGTAACGCGGATGCGACACAGGTCACCGCCCGGGACAAGCTTTCCAAGGGCGAAATATTCGAAGTCCTGCAGAACAAACGCCGCCGGTTCGTCATCCAGTACCTCCGTCGCCACGGCGGCCCCGTCGAACTCGGGGAACTCGCGAACTACGTCGCTTCGTGGGAATACGATTGCGCACGCGACGACATCTCCAAGGCCCAGCGCAAACGGGTGTACACGACGCTGCAGCAGACCCATCTACCCAAGATGGACCGTACGGGAATCGTCGCGTACGACGCCGACGACGGGGTGATCAAGACGACGCCGCAGACGGACGACCTGACGGTGTACCTCGAGATCGTCCCCGGTAGCGAGTTCCCCTGGCGGGAATTCTATCTCTCCTTTGGAGCAGTGAGTCTGGCCATCGTCGCGACGCTGTGGGCCGAGGTATTCCCGTTCACCATGGTCTCGCCGCTCGTCTGGGCGACGCTGTTCGCAAGCATTCTCACCCTCGCAGCGGGGTACCACACCTACTCGGCTCGCGAGATGACCCTCTCGGAATACGAGGAGCCACCGCACGACGAGGACATAGAGTGACAGCACGGCGGTACTCCGACTACGACGGATCGCTGAGAATATTCAATCGACAGGCCACCGATAGACGAAAGTTATCGGTGGCCCAGACTCGAAGGTCACCTCTGGCATGTCGATCACGATCGGCGTGAACGACGACTACGACATCACGTTGGTCTTCCAGGAACCGGACAAGGACGAATCGACGACGCTGGACTCCGACACCGGCCCGGCCGCATGAGCGTCATCTCATGCTCGCTTTCGACAGTCAATCTCGTTCGAGCGGCCGTGGCTACGAAATAGTTGTTACGAACACCGTCCGAATACTATCGGGTCTGCTACCGCTGATTTCCGGTTATAGGTTCTCTTGAAGCGACTCAGGCATTGGTTGAACCGGTAAAACGTAGGAGGGGTATAAGTGCACCCGCCGAAGTGGATGGTAGTAGCACCCACCGCGAGCGGGGGAGGCAGGGGACAGTTCCTTCTCGCTGTGGACGGGTGTGCGTGATCAACCATGGATCTGAAAGCACTATTCAACGACGACGACGCGGTATCGCCTGTCATCGGTGTCATCCTGATGGTCGCCATCACGGTGATTCTGGCAGCCGTCATCGCATCGTTCGTCCTCGGACTCGGCGACCAGGCACAGAGTCAGCAGGCTCCTCAAGCTAGCTTCAATTGGGAGTACGACGGAACGAACGTGACTGTCTCCCACGAATCTGGACAGTCTATTGAAGCAGACAATCTTGTCTTCCGTGGTAGTGGGTTCAACAACGGCGGGACGGCTTGGATTAATGCATCCAACCATAGATGGACGAACGCAACCGATTTCAGTGAGGGAGATTCGGTGAGCGCCGGTTCGAAAGTCGAGGTCGCTGCAGGCAGCAGCTACGATATCAGTCTGATCTACGAGGAGCCAGGAAGCGGCAGCTCAACGACGCTGGACTCCGACACCGGTCCAGACGCATAATCGCGCAGTTCACCTTCTCCATCTTTCGAGGTCGTGAGCGATAGTGTCATCAATGCATGTGATACATTGCGCGTGCACGCTGTGATCTGTTTCGCGACGGCGACCGCGACGATTTTCGTCTGCTTCGCCGCCGTCGAGTACTACGGACTCGGCGAGTCACACGCGATACCGATGATGCGTGTCATCGCCGAGACACTGCCGCTCCGTTGACGACGGGTTTTTGTCCCCGCTCGAAGTACCGCCGACATGGATCAGCTCAAGCAGTCACTGCTCGACGCCCCGATCATCGAGAAAGAGGGGTATCACTACTTCGTCCACCCGATCAGTGACGGTGTCCCGATGCTGCGACCCGAACTGCTCCGTGAGATCGTCATCAAGATCATTCGCAAGGCGGAACTCGAAGACGTCGACAAAATCGTCACACCGGCCGCGATGGGGATCCACATCTCGACTGCGGTCTCGCTGATGACCGACATCCCGCTCGTCGTCGTCCGCAAGCGCCAGTACGGTCTCGACGGCGAGGTCGCACTCTCGCAGGTCACTGGCTACTCCGAGAACGAGATGTACGTCAACGACGTGTACGAAGGCGACCGCGTTCTCGTCCTCGACGACGTGCTCTCGACCGGCGGCACGCTCGCAGCCCTCACCGGCGCGCTCGAAGAGATCGGTGCCGACATCTGCGACATCGTCTGCGTCATCAAGAAGGTCGGCGGCCAGAACAAACTCGAAGACGACGGCTACCACGCGAAGACGCTCATCAACGTCGATGTCGTCGACGGCGAAGTCGTGGTCGTCGACGACCACGGCGACGACTAGACGACCACCTTTTTCCCGCTCGGGTCAGCTTCGCTGACCTCTCGCGGCAACAACGTCCTCAGAGATCGAAGATCTCTGATGTGCTCGCGAGAACACAGTTCTCGCGAACGTGGGTGAAAAAAGCCGGACGCTCCCTTCGGTCGCGTCCGGAGAACCGGGCGACCTGCCGGGTCCTTCGGACCGCTCGGTCGCCCGGATGCTCCAGCAAAGCGATTCCACGCTGCGGTGGCGCACGCTGTCGCGCTCCTGTGGCGCGACAGACATTGTACGAGGTCTTCCTGAACGAAGTGAAGGAAGGATCGGGAGAGCTTGCTCTCCCGATGGATGAGGAGCGCAGTGAAGCGAGCACCGCAATCGGTTGGGGAGGAAGGTGAATGCGGTGTTGTGCGGTGCGTTCCTGGTGGACGATCGGGCGAGGTGCGGTGGGCGGTTCTGCGCGGGCACTATCCGAGCGAGCGTAGCGAGTGAAGATATCCCGCACAGAACCGCCCAGCGTTCCGAGGGCGTTCAGTTCACTCGCCGCTCTGCTCCTCGTTCAGTTGGTCGCTCGAAAATAGCGGGAGGTGGATTTGAACTTGGGGACGAAATGCTCGCTCCCGGCGGTCGCTGCGCGTTCCGTCCTGAGTTCAAATCACCACGTTGTATTTTCGCTGTACACGCGACTCGCTTCGCTCGTCGGTTTGTGTACAGCGAAAATAGCGGGAGGTGGATTTGAACCGGAGGAAGACTCACTGCGTTCGTCTTCCAGGGTTCAAACCACTCCGTACGATCTTCTGTTGCTCACGAATTTGTTCGCAACAGAAATAGCGGGAGGTGGATTTGAACCGGAATCAGACGTGCTCGCTCACTCCATTCGCTGCGCGCGACTGATAGGGTTCAAATCAACGTGTGCTATTTCGAGCGACCGGACCACTCGTCGCTGCGCTTCTCGTTCAGTTGGTCGCTCGAAAATAGCGGGAGGTGGATTTGAACCGCGAGGACTTCGCTTCGCTCGTCCTCTGGGAACAAATCCACTGTTCGAATATTTGCCGCTCGCGAGTTAGCTCGCGGCAAAAGTATAGCGGGAGGTGGATTTGAACCACCGATCTACGGGTTATGAGCCCGCCGGAATCTCCTGGCTATCCCATCCCGCTACTTCTTCGTATCGCCGCCCCCGGATTAAGGGTTGTGATTCGGTCGTCCTCTGTCACTTCCTCCCGCGGTTCGCATCGACAACCGAGTGCGTGGCTGGGTAGTCGACCAGCAGACGGTCCACAGCGGGCCACTCACTCGTGGATACGCCAGGTAAAGAGGCTCTCGAAGACGTAGTTGACGAGCATCGCGATGGCGATAGCGCCACCCTTCACGGCGATGGGCCACAGCTCGACGCCAGCGAGCGAGAGCGGGTACTGAATCTCGTAGACGACCAGCACGGTAACGAGGATAGCCCACTGGAGCGTCGATCCGCCGGCCCGGACGAGATGAGAGCGGAGCAGTCGACGGCCCAGCGACCGGTGGTCGCTGTCGCCCTCGTCGGCGAACGTCCAGGTGTCGTTGACGGCGAACATCACGAGGATCGCGACCTCGATGCCGATGGCGTTTGCGAGTGCGGTCGGGACGCCGAAGAACTGATCGAGGGCGACGAACGTGGTCGTATCGAAGACGGCACCGATCGCGCCGACGGAGGCGAACTTGCCGAACCTGATCCCCGAGAGGAGTTCTTTCAGATGGGGGGTGAATCGACTACTCATCTTTCTCGATCAGTGCCGGCCCCTCCTCACGCCGTGCGGCGATGGCGGTGTGGAGGCGACTGTTGCGGATGCGTTTCGCGCGGTGGCGTGCTCTGAGGAGCGCGGTCCCCATGTTGAGCGACGTGCGTACGGGCGAGACGGTCGATCCCGGTCTGTCCTCCCAGTCGATCGGGACTTCGTCGACGGTCAGATCGAGCGCGCCAGCGATGGCGATCAGTTCCACGTCCCAGGCGAAGCCGGCGTCGTAGAGGTGGTCGCGAACGAGGTCCCAGCCCGCGGCCGTGATCGCCTTCGCGCCACACTGGTAGTCGTACAGCGACACGGCAAGCAGGTGGCCGGCCAGCCACGCGAACCCGTCGCCGAGGAACCGTCGGGCGAAGGTCTGGTGGCTGTGGACGGTCGCGTCGGGGTGGCGACGGGAGCCGACGGCGAGGTCGGCCGAGCCATTGGTGACACGATCGACGATCCGAGCGAACGACGCGGCGTTCGTCGATCCGTCCGCGTCGGCAAAGGATCGTACGTCGGTGTCGATCGCTTCGAAGCCGGCGGTGATCGCCGCACCCTTGCCCCGCCGATACGGGACGGCGTTGATCGTCGCCGGCAGATCGGAGAGTTGCTGGGGAACGCCAGCGTTCGGATCGTCGAGTTCGATCCTGATCACGTCCGGTTCGAGACGGTCGTCTAACGCGGTGACGTAGGACCGCACTCGCTCGACGTTCGGGCGGAACGCGGGGACGACGATACCCACCGACGGAGCCATTCGTTTGTCCAATCACGACGGCGATTAAAAACAGTTCGACTTTCTGCCCGGACACCCGACAGTGCAAAAGACGTATAGTCGATCGTTACACTGTCACGAGTGATGGAATACGGTCTCGTCGCACTCTGGCTCGCGCTCTATCTCGCCTTGCTGGTCGCCGGCAGCGTCGTCGCGAGCTGGCTGTTCCCCCGGTTCGAGGACTACGGCTCCGGTGTCGCGGTACCACTGTCGATCACGGTGCTCTGGCTGGTCACGTTCTTCGTCGGCCGGGTGTCGCTCACCGCCGGGGTCTGGCTCGGCGTTGCCGTCCTCGTCGGTCTGACAGTGCTCGCGGGCTATCGTGACGTGTCAGTCGATCTGGGGCGGATCGGTGAGACCTGTCTCGTGTTTACGATCGCGTTCCTGTTCTGGGTCGGGATGCGCGTGTTCGCCGTGCCGCTGGGTGCGAGTGATCCGGTCATCGCGCCGCTGCCACTGGCGGTCGGCGAGAAGATGCTCGACTTCGGACTCCTGAAGTCGCTCCTGCGCGCACAGACGCTGCCGCCGGAAGACATGTGGTTCGCTGGCGAACCGGTGGCGTACTACTACGGGGGCCACCTCGTCGCAGCGATCCTCGCACGTATCACCGGGACGGCGGGCCGGTTCGCGTACAATCTGGCACTCTCGGGCTTCTACGCGATGCTCGTCACGGCCGTCTACGGCGTCGCCAGCAACGTCGCGGCCGACCGTCAGGTGCCGCGCCGCCTCGCGGGCGGCCTGAGCGTCTTCGCTGTCGCGGTCGCCAGCAATCTCTCGACACCCGGGCGATACCTCCTGTCGGTACTCCCCGACGGGCTCGCCTCGTGGACGGCCGGCGTCCTCGGCATCGAACAGCGCGGCCTCGCGACCGGCACGGAGAACTTCGGCTACTTCGACGCGAGCCGGATCATCAGCGACGACAAAGTCGACTTCGCCTTCCAGTTCCCGGATGCCGGGCCGTCGGCGACCTCGCCGACGATCAACGAATTCCCCTTCTTCGCGTGGTTCAACGGCGACCTCCACGCCCACATGATGAGTACGGCGTTTCTGGTGCTGGCCGCCGCGGTCTGCCTGTCGTACTACCAGACGCCGGCGGGGGAGGTTCGACGGCGGCGACTGCTCCTGTTCGGTGTCCTCCCACCGGTCGCTGGCCTGCTGGCGGTCACGAACACGTGGTCGTTCCCGGCGCCGGCCGGGCTTGCACTCCTGACGGTGTTTCTCGCCCCGGCGGACGCCCGGACGTTGCTTCCCGACGCGGCCGCCGATCGGTTGCCCGGCACGGGTCTGCAACGCGAAGGGTCGAACCTCCTCGTCGGACTTGGCGTTGCCGTCGGCGTCGTCGCGCTCGGACTTCTCTGGTCGCTGCCCTTCTGGCTCGGTCCTGCGAGCGGGCGCGAGATATCCGCCCTGCCCGACCGCTCGTCGCTGGTCGAACTCCTGCTCGTCCACGGACTGTTCCTCGCCGTGTTCGGTGCGTACCTCTCCGGGCGCGGCCGAGAGCTGTTCGGCGAGCAAGCCACCCAGCTCACCCTCGTCACCGTCGGTGGCGTGCTCGTCTTCGGCCTCGCCGACCTCGCGGCACTGGGCCTGTTCGTGCCACTCGTCGGCGCGTGCTGGCTCCTCTCTCGGGAGCGTGCACTCGTCCATCGATACGCCGGCCGCTTTTTCGAGACCGACGAAGCCACGTCCGACGGCGGGACGGATGTCGCCGACTCGTCGTTCGGATCGGATCTGGTCGGCTTCGAGACCGTCCTGATCGTCGCCGGCATCGGGCTGGTGACGCTCGTCGAGTTCGTCTACCTCAAGGAAGGCACCGGGCGGATGAACACCGTGTTCAAGGTGTACATGCAGGTGTGGGTGCTCTGGGGTATCGCCGTCGGTCCGGCACTGGCGTGGTTCCTCACGAACCGCGTCGGGACGCCGTCGACCGACTTCGAACGCTTGCGTGGGGCCGTCGTTCGCGGGGGACTCGCAGTGCTGCTCGTCTCGGCAGGCCTGTACGCACCGCTCGCGGTCTCCAGTAGCTTCGACACCGACGATCCGACACTCGACGGCCTGACCTACCTCGAATCGGAGTACCCCGAAGAGGCGGAAGCGATCCACTGGCTCGACGACCGTGAGGGCCGGCCAGTGATCGTCACCGCTGCACCCGGCGGCTATCGCTGGAACCCATCGGCGGGGAAGGGATCGAGCGCGCCCGCGAGTCTGACCGGCTTACCGACGGTGTTAGGGTGGTTCCACGAGGCACAGTACCGCGGCGACGAGCCGTATCGGGAGCGACTCTCGGACGTACGAACGATCTACACCGGCGAACCGGGCCAGCAGGCCACCGTGCTGGCGAAGTACGACGTGCGCTACGTCTACGTCGGTCCGGCCGAGCGTGCGAAGTACGACCGGATCACGGTCTCGCAGGTCGACGGCGTCGAGCCGATCCGTCGGTACGCTGCGGTGACGATCTATCAGGTCGACCACGACGATCTCGCGGAGAATCGATAGCGTTCGGTGTCCGGTGACAGCGTCGAAAACAGCGGTCGGCTTACGCGCTCCCTTTGGCTTCGATGACCTCGACTGCATCGGCGTCGACGTCCTCGGTATCGAGGTGCATCGCCATGAACTCACGTCGCATGTAGGTCTCTCGTTCGTCCGGTTTGCCGATCGTACACCACAGTTGTGGTTCTTCGGGACCGTGCCAGTCGCCCTGTCGGGAGATGCCAAAGCAGACGTATTCCTCGCCGTCGTATTCGATGACGGCACCCTTCCGAATTCCGGGGTCCCCGTGGATGATGAGCTTCTTCATGCGCGGACGTTTGCCGACAGCGTACTTAGTGACTTCGAAGGCTATCGGGAGCAGTGGACGGCATCGACACTCGATTTCGTCGGGCCACAGCTATTTTGACGCTGGCACCGTCAGTAGTCTGCGTATGGACGACGCACTCGAAGTCGTCGAACTGGTGGCGAATTCGGGCTTCGAAGGAGCGATCGTCTGGTTCCTCCGCCTCGTGGGCCTGATCGCGATCCTAGCGGGGCTGGGACTGTGGCTGTTCACCGAGTCTGGGCTGCTCGTGATGCCGGCGCTCCTGCTCGTCGCTGGGGCCGTCCTCATCGCCGTTCCGGGGATGTTGCTCGCGCTGGTCGACCTGTTTGCCTGATACGGCCGGCCGAACCGACGCCGGCCGTGCCAGCGCGTCGCACGGCCGGGCGACATCGAACCGTCGGGGTTTTAAGCACCGCTGTGCAACCTCGCCGTAAGGTCGATATCTATGCAGATGCCACGCCGATTTAACACGTACTGTCCGCACTGTCACGCACACAACGAACACGAGGTCGAGAAGGTCCGCTCGGGTCGTTCCTCGGGCATGACTCACATCGGCGGTCGTCAGGCAGACCGCAACTCCAAAGGGATCGGGAACTCGGGGAAGTTCTCGAAGGTGCCCGGTGGCGACAAGCCCACCAAGAAGACGAACCTCAAGTACCGCTGCAGCGACTGTGGCAAGGCCCACCTCCGCGAGGGATGGCGCGCTGGCCGACTGGAGTTCCAGGACTAAAACAATGGCAGGAAGCTTCCTTTCCGTCGAATGCCCGGATTGTGAGAACGAACAGACGGTCTTCAGCAAGGCCGCCACCGAGGTCGCCTGTGCGGTTTGCGGGCACACGCTCGCCAGCCCCACCGGTGGCAAGGCGGCCATCGAGGGTGAGGTCCTCGAAACCGTCGAACAGCGATGAAGTACAGCGGCTGGCCCGAACCCAGTGAACTCGCCGTCGGCAAGATCGACGAGATCGAGGACTTCGGTGTCTTCGTCGATCTGGAGGAGTACGAGGACAAGCGCGGTCTCTGTCACATCAGTGAGGTCGCCAGCGGCTGGATCAAGAACGTCCGCGACCACGTCAACGAAGGCCAGACGGTCGTCGTCAAGATCCTCGAAGTCGACGAGGACGCCCAGCAGATCAACCTCTCGATCAAGGACGTCAACGACCACCAGCGCAAAGAGAAGATCCAGGAGTGGAAAAACGAGCAGAAGGCCGACAACTGGATGGAACTGGCCTTCGGCGAGGACCTGGACGACGAGCAGTACGCCGCGATCGCGAACGAACTGCTCGCCGACTTCGGATCGCTGTACGACGGCTTCGAGGCCGCCGCTATCCACGGGACGGAGGCGCTCGACGACATCGATCTCTCCGACGACGAGATCGAGGCCATCGTCGAGACCGCCCGAGAGAACGTCTCGGTGCCCTACGTCAACGTCACGGGCTACGTCGATCTGACCTGCCCGGATCGGGACGGCGTCGAGATCGTCAAAGAGGCGTTGCAGGCCGCCGAAGGTAACGGTGAAGTGCCCGAAGAGATCGAACTGGAAGTGACCTACGTCGGGTCGCCCGAGTACCGAATCAAGGTCCGCGCGCCCGACTACAAGCGCGCCGAGTCCGAACTCGAAGCCAGCGCCGACCGCGCGAGTGCGGTCGTCTCGGAACACGGTGGGACGGCGTCGTTCCACCGCGAGCGAAACGTTGACGACGAGTAAGTCGATGCGGGCCGACCTTCACGTCTGTTCGGCGTGGAAATCCGAGCACGAACGGCCCGTCTACACCCTTTCTGAGACGTGCCCGGAGTGTGGAGCAGACGCCGTCAACAGCGCGCCAGCACCGTTCAACCCCGAAGACCCCTACGGTGAGTATCGACGCGCACTTAAGCGCCGCCGCCGGGAGTAGGTCCATGGACGAGTTCGAATTCGAGCGAGTCGCCGAAGTCGAATTGACAGACCCCGTTCTGGTCGAGGGACTGCCCGGTGTCGGCCACGTCGGCAAACTCGCGGCCGAGCACCTGCTCGAAGAACTCGACAGTGAACTGGTCGGTCGCGTCTACTCACAGCACTTCCCGCCGCAGGTGACCGTCGAGGACGGCGTCACACAGCTCGCCTCGGCGGAGTTTCACGCGGTCACCGTCGCGGACGGACAGGACCTGCTCGTCCTCTCGGGCGACCATCAGGCACAGGACAATCAGGGCCACTACGGCCTGACCGACACGTTCCTCGACGTGGCCGAGGACTTTGGCGTCGCGTCGGTGTTCGCGCTGGGCGGCGTCCCGACCGGGGAACTCATCGAGGAGTACGACGTGCTCGGCGCGTCGACCACCGAGTCGCTGGTCACGGACCTCGAAGAGGCGGGCGTCGAGTTCCGCGAGAACGAACCGGCCGGCGGCATCGTCGGCGTCTCCGGTCTCCTGCTCGGTCTGAGTGGCCGCCGCGACATCGACGCGGCCTGTCTCATGGGTGAGACCTCGGGCTATCTCGTCGACCCCAAGAGCGCGCAGGCGGTTCTCGAAGTCCTGCAGGCGCTGCTTGGGTTCGACATCGATTACGAGGCGCTCGAAGACCGGGCCGACGAGATGGAGGAAGTCGTCCGCAAGATACAGGAGATGGAACAGGGCACGCCGACGCCCTCGGACGAGGACCTGCGTTACATCGGGTAGACACTCGACCGTCCGCTGGCGAACGATTCTTAATCAGTGACCCCCAATACCACGGTGTGTTCGCGCAGTTTGGGACGCTGCCGGAGTGGCTCGTCGTTGGACTCGGACTCGGTATAGCCGGTAGCCTCGCGGTCGCCGGCCTGTTTTTCGCCGCAGCCCGTTTCTTTCCGCCGCCGGCCGCGAGCCAGTCGGCCCACACCAGCGAGAACCGCCGGCGTGAGGAACTCCGGTCGTATCTGCGAGCGATCGAGGAGCCGTTCGCCGAGGAGCACTTCGTCGAAGGCCAGCACGTCGCCTTTTACCTCCCGAAGCGGGACGTGGCGATCACGTTCGACGCCCGCGCGTTCTATCGGATCGAGCGCTCGGGAACGATCCCGGTGCTGGTCGAACACGAGATGCCGGGCTGGCAACTCGGCGCACGGCTTCCCTTCGAGACACCGGAGGTCGGATACGGGACCGAGCAGACGACCACTGACCACGAGCGCGCGCGACGGACCCAGTACGATCCGACTATCGCCGCGTTTCGTGAACTCGACCTCTCCACGTCGGCGACGCTGGAGGAGGTCAAGGGGGCCTATCGAAACAGAGTCAAAGAGGTCCACCCCGACCACGGCGGCGACGAAGACGAATTCAAGCGCGTTCGCGAGGCCTATACGCGGGCGAAACAGCACGCGGCAGACTGAGGAACCCGACCGTCAGATTCCCTGACTCATCAGGTGGCTGCGCAGCAGGTCGTCTTCTTTGGCCCCGGCGACGGGGTTGACGACTGCGACGGTCGCGTCGTCGGCGAAGTGATCGGCGAGCGCGCGCACACCGGCGAGTGCGACCCCGCCGGTTCCGCTCACTTCCAGCCCCGACGTACTCGCGGCGTCGACGGCTGCTTGCAGTGCCTCGGTATCCTCGACCGACACGGCGCTGCCGCCGGTCTCGTCGACGGCGGCGACGGCGTGTTCACCGAGTGCCGGGTCGGGCACTTCCAGCGGGCCGACGATGGTGTCTGGCTGATCCTCGGGCACCACGTCGTCGGCGGTCCCGCAGGCGTCCACAATCGGCGCACAGCCGTCGGGTTGGGCGGCGTACAGCGTCGGCGTCTCGTCGATCACTCCCACGGCGTCCAGTTCCTCGATGGCGCTGTGGAGCGCCGTCAGGACGATGCCGTGACCGGCCGGGACGACGACGGCATCCGGCGTCTCCTCGCCGAGGAGGAGTTCGTAGCCAAGCGTTTTGACGCCCTCGCAGCGGTACGGCGACGCGGGACCGACCGGAAACCACGCTTCGTCGTGGCCGTCCTCGTAGGCTGCCTGCGCGTCGGGATAGCGGCCTTCGACGACGTTCATGTCGCCGCCGTGGACGTTGATCATCGCCTTGTTGACGAACGGCGACCGAGTCGGGACGTAGCTGTGCGAGGCCAGTCCGGCGCGGCCGGCGTAGGCCGCCGCCGACTGGCCGCCGCTGCCGGTCGTCGGCAAGGCTACGTCGTCGGCCCCGAACTGTGTTGCCGCCGTGATCGCGACCGCGAGTCCGCGGTCGGTGACGGCACCGGTCGGATTGCGCCCTTCGTCCTTGACGAGCAGCCCCTCGACGCCGAGTTCCTCGGCCAGCGTCGGGCAGTCCGTTGCCGGCGTGTCGCCTTCGTCGATCGAGACCACCCGAGTACGGGCGAACGGGAGCGGCGGCACTGTCGGCTCGTCGCGCTCGTCGTGATCGTACCGGGCGACGAGGACGCCGCCGCACGACGGGCAGCGCTCCTCGATCGCGTCGGCCGTGAACGTCTCGTCACAGTCGGCACAGGCAAAGTGGCGGAAGGCCGCGGTCGTCTCCATACCGGTCCTCGGGACCGCGATCCCTTGTGCTGTGCGGTCGCCGCTCGCCCGTGCCGGCGTCGATGCTGGTGGCGTCCTATCGTGATTCCGTTCCGGTGGGGGTGGCACACGCCATCCGCGTCGACGTGCCCGACACCGTCAGCGTGCCGTCCTGTTCGACGACGAACCGTGTCGAAGAGCTGTTACAGTCAAGCGTCGCTGTCTCCACGGCGTCCGTCCCGAGGAGCGTCGTCTCGATCCGGTAGTGCTCGGTCTGGTCGAGCGTGAGCCGCGCCGTCGCGCCGGTTTCGAGGGTGTAACAGCCGTCGAACACAATTCGATCGCCGCGCCGGACCATGACGCGAGCCGTTCGCTGGCTCGCGGTTGGATTCTCGACGAGTACCTCGTCCCTGCGGTCGTCCTCGGAGGGGGTAGTGGTGTCGACGGCGGTGGTGACTGTCGCGTCGGCCGCGACCTGCTCGGTCTCGACACCGGGGCAGGCCATCAGTGTCGAGATCGATGTCGACGAGAGCGTTCCGTCGGTCTCGACGGCGAACCCCGTCCGCGTGACGTTACAGGTGAACAGATCGGGACCGATCGTGACCGACTCCGTCGCGTCGTGTCCCGGCAGCGCCGCTTGCACGTCGTACGTGGCGAGGTCGGTCAGGGTCACGCCGACGACGGCCTCGGATTCGAGCGCGAACCGCTCGGCGAACACGTCCTCGCCGTCGCGCTGGATCGTGAGCGCGACCGTCCGAGTCGTCGTAGTCGGGTTCCTGACCGTGACTCGATGAGGGCGTCGAAGCCCGGTGTCGGTGAGCGTTTCCGATCCGACGCGGCGCTCGTACTCGTCGTCACTCGCCACGGGCGTCCCGTTCGGTGGCTGGTCGGTCGCCGTTTCGGTGGGAGTCTCTGTCGCGGTGTCTGCTGTCGATCCATCGTCGGACGCCGTCGTTCCGGTCGAGCCTGTAGCAGCCTCTTCCCCTGTGTTGGCCACACAGCCTGCGGTCGTTGCCAAGCCGATACCGATCGTTCCGAGAAACGTTCTCCGTTTCATACGAGGTCTTTCGAGGGGGCATTCTATCGTCCTATCCCAGAGTCAAAGCGCTCTTTGAGTCCGTGACGCTCATGCCGGGACCTGCTTCTCTCGTGCCGGTCGATAGGTCCGAACGTACCACAGTCCGAACAGCACACAGATCGTTAGCAGGCCGAGCAAAAGCACGGTCCCGCCGGGTCCGGTGACGAACTGCGACAGCGTCTCACTCAGTGTCGGCTCCTGTGTCGGTGTCAGAGTTCGGCGCGTCGGTGTCGCCAGCCGCGCCGACCACTGCTGGTGGACGACGACGCTGCCGATACCGACGAGACCGACCGCACCGAGGACGCGCCGCAACGCACGATCGAGTGACGGCGTCGCCCGTCTCGCCCCAGTGTACAGCACGAGCGACGTACTCGTCGGCCCGTAGACGGCCATCTCACGGCCCTGCTCGGAGTACCACGTCTCGACGACTTCGAGGAGGTCGGCCTCACAGAGCCGGTCGAGGTGGTAGCTGACGTTCTGGACCGACGTGTCGATCTCGTCCGCGAGATCGGACGCCGTCCGTGGCTCGTCGTAGGCCGCACCGAGGATACGACGTGCGGTCGTCGAGGAGACGGCAGCGAGTATCTCCTCGGCGTCGTCGTCTTCGAAGTCGACGAGCCGTGGCTCGATATCGCGATCCGCTCGCGACGGCGGTGTCGGTTCGAGTGGCAGCAGTGAGGACATGTATGGTGGTCTCTGGTGAGCCGCTATAGTGTTACGCGACACTCAAAGGAGTCTTTGACTCTGTGTATCGGTCCCGTCCGTCCCGAGGCGTTTTTGTGGGCGGGGTCGAACGACCGGATATGGATGTCGTCGTCGCCGGTGGGGGACTCGCAGGACTGGTCGCGGCCCGCCACCTCGCCGAGTCGGGCGCTGACGTGTCGCTGTTCGAACGACGCGGCGAACTCGGGGGCCGGGTCCGGTCGCGCGAGGTCGACGGATACACGCTCGACCGGGGCTTTCAGGTGCTCTTTCCCGCCTATCCCGCGGCCCGGCGCGAACTCGACCTCGACGCGCTCGACCTCCGGCGGTTCTCGCCCGGTGCGACCATCGCACGCGATAGCACGCGCTCGGTCCTCTCGGACCCGTTGCGAAATCCGAGCGCGGCACTGGAGACGATCACCAACGGGGAAGTGACGTTCCGGGACAAACTCCGGGTGTTCCGCCTCCAGCGGGAACTGAGTGGTCGCTCGGTCGAGGAGATCATGCGTCGCGGTGGCTCCTCGATCGAGGCGTATCTGGCCGACCGGGGCTTCTCCGAGAACTTCGTCGACGCCTTCGCCGCACCCTTCTACGGCGGGATCACGCTCGATCGGTCGCTGTCGACCGACAGCGCCGTCTTCGAGTACACCTTCAAGATGCTGAGCGAGGGCGCGACCGCGGTCCCGGCTGACGGGATGGGTGCGATCTCGGCACAGTTGGCAGAGCGCGCCCGCGAGGCTGGCGTCACCATCGAGACCGGGACCGCCGTCGAGTCGCTGACGCCCGCGGGCGACGAGCAGGCGACGGTCTCCGTCGAAGCGGGGGGAGAGTCGTTGACGGCCGACGCGGCGGTCGTCGCGACCGATCCGAAGGCGGCGAAAGAACTCACCGGCGTCGAGGCGATCACGACCGAGGCACAGAGTTGCGTGACCCTCCACGTCGCCCTCCCCTCGGGCCACCGGCCAACGATGGGCAAGCGGATCGTCCTCAACGCCGACGACGACCGGCCAAACTCGGTCGCGCCGATGTCCGGCGTCGCGCCCGACTACGCGCCAGACGGGCGGACGCTGTACAGCGCCACGTTCCTCGGCCAGCAGGACGCCACCGACGACGAACTGTTCGAGGAAGTCCGCGCGGCGCTGGCCTCGTGGTACCCCGGCGCGAGTTTCGCCGATCTCGAACCCATCGGTGTCGACCGGATCGACTTCGCACAGTTCGCACAGTCGCCGGGATTTCAGGCGGGACTGCCTGCGGTCGACGCACCCGAGGGGGCGGTCGCACTCGCGGGCGATTACACCCGCTGGTCGTCGATTCAGGGCGCGCTCGAAAGCGGACGGGTCGCGGCCGAGACGGTGGCCGAGTTCTAACGTGGGACAACAGGTGTCGGAGCGTCCGGCCTAGGCGAGGCGGCCACCGGCCGGCTGCTCATTTCCCTCGTGGTCGTGCTCCTCGTCGTGGTCGTCTATCGACAGCACCTTCGGCACGTAGTAGATCGTCGCCAGCGTCAGCAGCGCGAGGACGACGATCGTCGTGGCGATGAGTGCCAGTGCAGCGTTGGTCGCAACCATATTCGGTCGTCCATCGGGATCGCTCAAATATCTGCCGTTCCCGAACGCTACAGCATGCGCCGAAATTCTCCCAGTGGCGGAAAGTCGAGCGCTTCGCGACTGTGCTCGTCCCAGACGAGCGGCCGGAACTGGTCGACGCTTCGGATCAGCGGCGACATGAACTCTTTTGTGTGCATCTCGTTGATTCGGACCCCGGCCAGCAGGCGATTGAACGCCGGGAGCACCACTACGTCGGCACCCTCGTAGACGGCCTCGCCCACGAGATAACACGGGCGGCGCTGGCCCTCGATCTCGATGGTCGGGTGGTCGTGGCCGACGATGTAGCGCTCGGCGTCGGTCTCCGGTGCTTCGTGGCCGTGCAAGACCAGCGTGTCGCCGATCTCGTAGGCCGGTGTCGTCGGCCCGTCCCACACGGAATCGAGCATGGTGTCGTGGTTGCCGGGCGTGACGACCGGGCGCGCTCCGTGGTCGCGACAGCGCTGTCGGATCGCCGCGAGCGTGTCCGCGACGGTGTGGGGCACCGTCGAGTAGGAGTGGAGCAGGTCGCCGGCGATCACGACCGCCGCGGGGTCGTGACGGTCGAGCAGGCCCGAGAGCCGGTCGAGCGTGTCCCCGCTGTCGCCGACGGGGAGTTCGAGGTTCGACGATCCCTTGCCGACGTGCAGGTCCGCGAGCACGAGCGTGTCGTCAAGGACGACGGCCCGGTCGTCGAAGGCGAGGTCCATCGTCCGACGGTCGGTCGGCAGCGTGCAAATGTCTGACGGGTCACTGCCAAACCGTAGCCTTTCCGGTGGTCGCGGTGAAAGGACGCGTATGACCGACCTCGAAGACGCAGTCGAGACGTTCCTCTCGGAAGCCGACGCCTGTTACGCCGACTACGACCGTGGCTACGACGACGCCGACGCCGCCCTCCGGCGACTGGAAACGCACATCGAGAACCTCTGCGAAGCGACCGAGTAGGCGACGACGCGCTCGCACCCTGCGCGACCGACGGAACGATAATGTTGCTTCAGCGTCATCTTTTCGTATGGGAGACGTTGTCCTCATCGATGGCGCACGCACTGCACACGGCGAGCTACTGGGAGCACTCTCGGCCCAGACTGCGGTCGACCTCGGACAGACGGCCGTGCAGGGCCTGCTCGACCGCAACGGCACCGGCACCCAGCGAATCGACTGGGTCTGTCTGGGCAACAGCGTGCAGGCCGGGGTGGGACAGGTCCCCGCCCGGCAGGTCGTCGTCGCGACCGACCTCGCCGACGACGTGGCTGCCACGACGCTCAACGAGGCCTCCGGGTCGGGCCTGCGCGCGATCACCACGGCGGTCGACCGTATCGACGCCGGCCGCACCACGATGTGTGTCGCCGGTGGTATGGAGTCGATGTCGAACGCACCCTACCTCGTGCGCGACATGCGCGGCGGGCGACGCTACGGCGATACGGACCTCGTCGATGCAATGGTGTACGACTCGCTGTGGGACGTGGGTTACGACGCCCACATGGGCGAACTCACCGAGCGTCTCGTCGAGGAGTACGACATCGGCCGCGAGGCCCAGGACGAGTACGCGCTTCGCAGTAATCGTCATGCCGCGGCCGCGATCGACGAGGGAGTCTTCGACCCCGAAATCGTTCCCGTCGAGGCCGACGACCACCTCGTCACCGAAGACGAGGGTCCCCACCCCGATACCTCGCTGGATCGCCTCGGCAGCCTCCCGCCGGCCTTCCGGGACGGCGGGACGATCACCGCCGGGAACGCCTCGAAACTGGCCGACGGCGCGGGCGCAGTCCTGCTGGCCGACGCCGAGGTCGCCGCCGACGCCGGCCTTGGTCCGATGGCCCACGTCGTCGACTACGCCGTTGCCTACCGCGACCCCGCGGAGTTCGGTCTGGCCCTGATCGACGCCGTCGACATCCTCCTCTCACGCAACGACCTTTCGCCCGGTGACGTGGACCACTTCGAACTCAACGAGGCCTTCGCCGCCCAGACCGTGCTGGCCCGCGACGAACTCGCCATTCCAGAGGAGGCGCTGAATCCGCTTGGCGGCGCGGTCGCGATGGGTCATCCGATCGGTGCCAGCGGGGGCATCCTCACGACGACCCTGATCCACGCGATGGAACGCGAGGACCACGACCGGGGTGTGGTGGGGATGAGCGTTGGCGGGGGCGGCGGCGTCGCAATGTTGGTGCGACGGTAAGCGCACGCGACAACGCGAGTGAGCGTTGTGACGGGCACAGTCTCTCTCGCTACTGCTCCGGGCGAGACACCTCTTCGCCAGCATCATCAAGAGTTATCGGCCCCCGACACCGTCCACAAGGTATGACACAGTTCTCCAGTCGAGTCGAGCAGGTGTCGATCTCCGGAATCCGGGAGGTCTTCGAGGCCGCGGGCGAGGACGCGATCAATCTCGGTCTCGGCCAGCCGGATTTCCCGACGCCCGACAACGCCCGGCAGGCGGCCATCGACGCGATCCAGTCCGGTGCAGTCGACGCCTACACCTCGAACAAGGGGACCCGTGAGCTACGGGAGGCTATCGCCCACAAGCACGCTCGGGACAACGACCTCGACGTGGACCCCGAGGACATCATCGCCACCTCGGGCGGCAGCGAGGCCCTGCACATCGCGCTGGAAGCCCACGTCGACAGCGCGGGACACCGTTCCGCGAACGACCGGTCGCAGTCCGGGAGTGCGGGCGACGAAGTGATCTTTCCCGATCCGGGTTTCGTCTCCTACGACGCCCTGACCCACCTCGCTGGCGGGACACCCAGACCCGTGGGGCTTCGCGAGGACCTCACGCTCGACCCCGCGACGGTCGAGGATGCGATCACCGACGACACGGCGGCCTTTATCGTCAACAGTCCGGCCAATCCCACGGGCGCGGTCCAGTCGCCCGACGACATGCGCGAATTCGCCCGTATCGCCGCCGAGCACGACGTGCTCTGTATCTCTGATGAGGTGTACGAGCACATCGTCTTCGAGGGCGAGCATCGCACCCCCGCCGAGTTCGACGACAGCGGCAACGTCGTCGTCGTCAACGCCTGCTCGAAGTCCTACTCGATGACTGGCTGGCGACTCGGGTGGGTCACCGGGAGTACCGAGCGCATCGAGCGCATGCTGCGGGTCCACCAGTATGCACAGGCCTGTGCGAGTGCCCCCGCTCAGTTCGCGGCCGAGGCTGCCCTGTCAGGTCCACAGGACGTGGTCGAGGAGATGCGCCAGTCCTTCCAGCAGCGCCGTGACGTGTTGCTCGACGGACTGGAAGATATCGGACTGGACTGTCCGACGCCGGAGGGTGCCTTCTACGCGATGCCGAAGGTTCCCGACGGGTTCGTCGACGAGTGCATCGAACGCGGGGTCGTGATCGTCCCCGGCGAGGCCTTCGGTGAGCACGGCGCAGGCTACGCTCGCATCTCCTATCCAGTGAGTGTCGAGACGCTGAAGGAGGCACTCGCGATCATGGGTGATGCGCTTTCGGCCGTCGAGTAGGGTCGGATCGATCCCAAAACACTATTCGGCTGGATGTCAGTATTTCAAGTGATGGCCCTCCAACCGTCAGCGCTCCGATCCGCGTTCGGAACCGGATTGTCCCTGCTCGTCGGGGTCCTGTTCTGGACGCTGTCGGTGCTCCGAACGACGACGACACGCCTGTGGGAAGTGTTTCAGACGACGACAGTACGCCTGTGGCAGTTTCTCGGCCGCGCGTGGCGACTGTCGAAATCACTCTTCCGACGGTTTCGGACACGGAGCCGAGCGATCCTCGCTGGACCGGTCAAGCGTGGCCTGACCGGCCCAGTCAGCGACGCGATGCTCGGTCGCCGACTCGATGTCTCACTTCTGATCGTCCTGTTGACGCCCCTGTTCGCACTCGCGACGGCGTGGTGGGTCGGCTCGACCGTCGAGTTCGCCACGCTCGAAGCGTGGGTGCGCGGGACGTGGAACGGGACGAACCCCCGACTTGCCGTCTTCCTCGCGGCAGGTGCGCTGTTCGCGCTCGGGACGATCAGTGCCGCGCTCAACTCCGGACTGGTGCCGACGACGCTGCTGGTCGCCGCGCCCGTGTTCGGTGCGGCGGTGACCCGCTACGGCACCGAGGTCACGTATCACTGGGGGACGACCGTCGTCTCGCTGCCCGACGCGCTCGGAGTGGCTGCCGCGGTCGCGCTGGTGATCGGTGTCCCGGTCGCGGTCGGCAGCTTTCTGCTGGGTTCGGCGCTTCGGCGCGTTCTGTCGGTCCTCGTCGGTGGCTCCGGCCCCGCATCTCGGGCCGAGAGGGTCTGAGACAGCCGATCGAAAGTCCGACGGCGCGATTCGTCGGGCCATACCTGTGTGACCGGCTCGGCAACGACCGGAACCACATCGACAGCGACGACACGACGTGGGTATCTGGATCGAATTTGGAAGAGAGTCTATCCAGAGCTGGAATAATTTCTGAAAAATACTCTTTTATTTAATCACCGATGGCCGAACTGTGCCATCCGGCACTGACATCTCATGACTGACGATACGACGCCGACGACTGCTGTACAGAGCGATCGAAGAATCTCGCGCCGAACGTTCGTCGCGGGGGCTGGCGCGGCCCTGTTGGGTGCCAGCGGGACGGCCGTCGCGAGCAGTGACTCGGAGGGTCTCAAATTCAACGTTCGGCTGACAAACGTTTCGACTGCCACCACGCTCGAAACGAGTGCCGACGGTGACGCGGCGACCCAGCCGGTCCCGCTGTCGCCGGTCGTCTGGGCCGTCCACGAAGCCGACGAACCGATCTTCAGCGCCGAGGAACCCGCTCGTGGGAACGGTCTAGAGCAGGTGGCCGAAGACGGCTCCCCCGGTTCACTCGTCGCTTCGCTGACCGAGCGCTCGACGGTACACGACGCTGGCGTACAGGCGGTTCCCGCCGGGAGCGAGGAGCCGGGGCCGCTGTTGCCCAACCGATCCTACGACTTCGAGACCGACCGGATGGACCCGAGCACGCTCTCGCTGTCGCTCGTGACGATGTTCGTTCCCTCGAACGACCTGTTCTACGCACTCGGCGGGGCGACCGGGGTCCCCCTCCAGACGGACGGCCAGCCGATGCAGGGTGATCTCACCGAGTCCATCGATCTGTGGGACGCTGGCACGGAGGTCAATCAGGAACCCGGCGTGGGCGACGATCAGGTACAGCGCCAGCCGAAGCCGGGCGCTGGCGAGGCCGAAGACGGGGTCGTCACCCCAATCTCGTCGATCGATGGCTACGAGTACCCCGACACGAGCGAAGTCTTGCGGCTGCTCGTTCAGCCACGATAGCACGTCTCACTGTTCGGAGAGACGCCGCCGGCTCACGGAACGGTCCGGCGGCCCGACTGCTTGCTGGTGTTCGAAACTCGCCGTCGAGACGCCCGACGGTCGGCCTGCGTTCGTCGGACGCGATGAATAGGCATATAATCGAGCCGTTTGCAGTGTCGTCAAGATGATGCGATGGAAAAGGCCCTCTGGTATCTTCTGACTGCGACCCGAGGCGGGGAAAATCGCGCACGGATCATCGACGCACTTTCCGACAGACCCATGAACGCAAACGAACTCGCCGACGAACTGGACGTGGGCTACAAGACGATTCGACACCACATGGAGTTGCTCGTCGAACACGACGTGGTCGAACCGGGCGACACCGACTACGCGAAACTGTACTTCCTGACCGACCGATTCGAGCGCAATCGAGACACCTTCGAGGACATCGTGGAGCGGATCGACTGATGGCGATGGGACCTCTCATTCAGGCGGCAGCGGCACTCGCGGCGCTGAACGTCGTGCTCCTGCTACCGCTGATCGGTATCTGGGTGCGTAACTACTCGACGTTTCGCACACCGCTGGTCGGCGGACTGGTCGTGTTCGCCGTCGCAATGCTCGCCGAGAACGCCATGGCCGTGTACTTCTTCTTCTCGATGTCGAGTCTCTACGCCGGCGATCCACACGTCCAGCAGGCCGTGCTGGTCCTTCGAAGCCTGCAGTTCGTTGCGGTCGGGGTCCTGAGCTACGCGACGCTGAAGTAGTGTCAGTGAAACGGACGACAGCCACATCACTGCCCGACCCCATATACTGGGTGTATGGAACATCTGGCACCGTCGAACGTGCCGGTCTACGAGACGCGCGACGAACAGCGTGCGGTCTGGGAACGCTGCCGGGATCGCGGCCAGCCGGTCCTTGCAGTCCGGGACGCCGAACGGGGGTACATCGTCCGGTACGATCTCCAGCATCTCGATGCTCGCCTGACCAGTGACGCGGTCCAGTCGCTGCGTGACCGGGTCCGTTCGCGCCGATCGTATCCGACCGGCACCGATCCGATCTCGGAGGCCGAGGGCGTCGGCGGCGAAGCCGGCCACGTCTCGGGCGAACTCCACGCCCACACCGAACGTGGGGCACGACAGCTCGCCTCCCACGTCTCCGGGTTCGTCCTCGACCGCGGTAACTGGCGATGAACCGGCCGACTGCGACGTAACGCCGGCAAGCCGTCGGGTCGTCGGCGCTGACCGACCGCGACTTTTTGTCACTTCAGTACGACGTTGCGCCCATGTCGATCGCCACTGACGGACACGGGCCGGTCGCGACGGTGCGCGCCTTCGCGTCACAGATCCACCCGGTCTTCATGCTCCCCCCGGTCGCAGCGTCGCTCTTTGGCGGCCTGTTCGGGCCGCGGTTCTCGCCCGGTCTGGCCGGCCTGCACGCCGTTGCCGTGTTCAGTGCGGTGTACACCGCCCACGTCAAGGACGGCTACGTCGACTTCTACGGCCGTGGGGAAGACGACACCCACCCGCTGACCGAACGGGGGTGTACAGTCGCACTCGCGCTGTCGAGTACCGTCTTTTTCGCGGCAACGGCCGCTATCGGCGTCCTCGTCGGCCCAGTCGCGGCACTGCTGACGCTGCCGGGGTGGCTGATCGGCTTCCACCACGCGCCACAACTGGACATGCACCCAGTCGGTGCGACCGCCGGCTATCCGACTGGCATCGCCATCTCGCTGCTGGGTGGCTACTACATCCAGTCGCGCACGCTCAGCACGACGGTGCTCGTCCTCGCCGGGGTGTTCCTGCTCGTGCTCTCGGGGATCAAGGTGATCGACGACGCGACCGACTACGACTACGACCGCTCGATACAGAAGCGGACCGTCGCCGTCGCCCTCGGCCCTGCTCGCGCTCGCCGGCTGGCGTACGGCCTGATGACCGTGGGGATGGTCGCCGTCGTCGCCGCTGGCGCTCTCTTGCCCGGCGTCCCACCCAGCAGTGCGCTCGCGGCGCTCGCGTTCGCCGTCGTCGCACTGATCGCACGTGGTGCAGACCCCGAACTTGCGACGATGCTCCTGATCCGTGGCTCGTACGTCTTCCTCGCGGTGCTTGCCGCCGCGGTGTGGCTCCGCCCGTTCGCCTAGTTCGAACTGACGATCTTGATCACGTCGCCCTCACTCAGTTCGTGGTCGTCGCTGATGCGCCGGTTTGCCCGGGCGTCGACCGCGTGAATGTACCCCTCGCCGATGTCGGAGTGGACGGTGTAGGCCAGGTCTTTCGGTGTCGACCCCGTGGGAAGCAAGAACGCGTCGGGCAAGACGTTCCCTTTCGCGTCGGTCCACTTGTTTTCGTTCTGGACGGGATAGGCCGTCAACATGTCCAAGAGACCATACACTGCCTGATCGAGTGCCTGCTGGACGCCGGTGCCCTCGCCCTCGGCCATGACCTCGCGAATCTGTTCGAGACCCTCGCGTTGCTGGTCGCTCACGTCACCGACGATGTCGAAGTCGTCGTCGCCGGGATCGTACTCGATCACGCCGGCTTCGGCCGCGCGTCGCAGGCCGAGTTCGCCGTCTGCCGTCGTCGGGACGACGAGGTCCGCGGCATCGCGGAGACGGTCGAGGTTCTCCGGCGGTGCGATGTCGGCCTTGTTGGCGACCACGACGATGGGCTTGGTGCGTCGTCTGATCTCGCGGGCCAGCGTCTCACGGTGGTCGTCGGCCCAGGCGATCGGATCGTCGGGATAGTCCATGTCTCGCAGCACGGTCGCCACGTCCACGGCCGTCGCGCCGACGCCGGTGAGCATGTCGGTCAGTTCCTCGTCGAGGTCGAAATCCGGCGACCGGGAGGCCCGTTCGATGGACTCCCAGTTGCGGTCGACGATGCTGGCGAGCCACAGGTCCAGTTCCGTCTCGACGAAGTCCACGTCCTCGACAGGGTCGTGGCTGCCGACCTCGACCGGTTCCCCCTCCTCGTTGGTCCCGCCGGAAGCGTCGACGACGTTGAGAATCACGTCGGCGGTGGTCAGTTCGTCGAGGAACTGATTGCCCAGACCACGCCCCTCGTGAGCGCCCGGTACCAGCCCAGCCACGTCGAGCAGTTCGACCGGGACGTAGCGCTTGCCCGCTCGGCAGTGTTCGTCGCCACAGCGCTCCTCGCGGTCCAGACAGGGGCAGTCGGTGCGGACGTAGCTGACGCCGCGATTCGGGTCGATCGTCGTGAAGGGGTAGTTCCCCACATCGACGTCGGACTCCGTCGCGGCCTTGTAGAACGTAGACTTGCCGGCGTTGGGTTTGCCCGCCAGCGCAACAGAGAGCATGCTACCGGCTACCGCAGTCAGCGAAAAGGGGGTTTCGGTTCCATCAGTACTCGACACGGGGTGGTGACGAGCGGTCGTGTTTAGTAAGTGGAAGTCGATACTGCGCTCGTGCAATACCCGATCCGCGTCCTCTCGGTCGGCGACTCGGCCGGCGATGAGGGGGCTGTCGGGGCGGTACTCGAACGGGACGCGGACCGCTTTGCCGTGACGACCGTCGCGACTGAGGCCGCGGCCCGAGAGCACCTCACAGGGGACCACTCCGTCGACTGCCTCGTCGTCGACGAGTCGCCAGTGTCCGACGGCGTGGCGTTGCTGGGCAGGCTGATAGCCGAGTGGCCGGCAGTGCCGTCCCTGTACGTCGTCCGTGAGGGTGAGGTAGACGCCGTCGCCGAGGCCCTCGATGCGGGAGCGCGCGAGTATCTCCGGTGGTCACCCAGCGTCGATCAGACTGCGATACTCGCACGACGGATCGAGAGCGTCGTCGACGAGCAACGCCGGTCGTCGCCCCGATTGCCGTCGGTCGAGACGCGCCTCGATGCACTGTTCGAGCAGTCGCCGGACATGATCAATCTCCACGACGACGAGGGACGGATCGTCGCCTGCAACCCACGCCTGCGCGAGCAAACAGGGTACAGCGAGGACGAACTGACCGATATGTACGTCTGGGACATCGACCCATCGGCCGACCGCGAGCGCGCCCGGCGACTCTGGGCGAGTATGACTCCCGGTGACCAGCACCGGATGGACGGCGTCTTCGAGCGTGCCGACGGTTCGACGTTCCCCGTCGAGATCCACATCCGCTGTCTCGAGGTCGGCGAGACCCGGCAGTTCGTCGCCATCAGCAGGGACGTCTCCGAACTGAAAGACCGGAAAGCGGAACTCGAACGGAAGAACGATCTCTTCGAGCGAGCACAGGAGATCGGCAACGTCGGTACCTGGGAGTACGACGTTATCGACGAGTCCTGGTGGTGGAGCGACGAAGTCTACGAGATCTGTGGTCTCGATCCCTCGAACACCCCGACGGTCGAGACAGTCATCGAACTCGTCCACCCTGACGACTCCGAAGCGGTGTTCGACGCCGCCGCACGGTCGATCCGGTCGGGGACTCGCCTCAACACGACGTTCCGCCTGCAAGCCGCCGACGGTGACGAACACTGGGTGCAGGTCCGGGCCGAGTCACAGACGGTCGACGACTGGACCGTCGGCGTCCGGGGAACGGTGCAGGACATCACCGAACGGACCGAGCGCGAGCGCGAACTCAGAGAGAAGAACGAGCGTCTCGACGAGTTCGCCTCGATCATCACGCACGACCTCCGCAATCCCCTGCAGGTGCTGCGTGGTGCGCTCGACGGTGCGGAGGTGACCGACGACCCGGTCCACTACGAACGCGGCCGGCGTGCGATCGACCGAATGGAGTCGATGATCAGCGACGTGCTCGCGCTGGCACGACAGGGCGAGCGCGTCAACGAACGCAGCACGCTCCGTCTGGACGAGATCGTCGAACAGTGCTGGGAGAGCGTGCTGACCGAGCGCGCGACGCTCGAAGTCGAGACCGAGCAAACGATCTACGCCAGCGAGACGCGCCTGAAGCAACTGCTGGAGAATCTGCTTCGCAACGCGATCGAACACGGACCGTCGGACGGCACCGTCCGCGTCGGCCCGCTCCCCGACGGGTTCTACATCGCCGACGACGGACCCGGTATCCCGCCTGAAGACCGGGAGCGAGTCTTCGAGAGTGGGTACTCGACTGCGATCGACGGCACCGGGTTCGGACTGGCCATCGTCGATGCGATCGCCGAGGCACACGACTGGACAGTCTCTCTCGAAGCGAGTGAGACGGGCGGCGCGCGCTTCGAGTTCACCGATGTCGACATCGTCTAACCGCGGTCCTCACGGCGAATCCAGCGATCAGTACGGTGGCCCGCCGAACGGAACGACGGCCGCTTGCCCCCCGTCCTCGCCCACGTCACCGGTCGTGTCCGAACTGCCGTCGCCGTCGTCGCCACCGTCGGCAGCATCGCCAGCGCCTGCCACGGGCGGGCCGGGGTGGGACGAATCACTCACGCCCAGCGCTTTCAGGAGTCCGCCGAACGCGATCAGCGTGGGGACAACGAGGGCGATCCACGGTCCGGTGAGGTAGCCGGCGGTAATCGATTCGGTCACCGAGACGGCACAGATCACGACGGCGAGAAAGATCGCAAACAGTTCGTAGACGATCGCTTTCTGGAGGGCGCGTGACATAGCGGGCGTTCGAAACGTTCGAACAAGAATGTCGTGGGTGACCGGTCAATCGCTGGCTTCGACGGTGTCGTCCGTCCCTGCCGCCGACTCGTCGTCGGTGTCGTCCTGCTCGGCTGGGGCTTCCTCGTCGGTCTCGTCCGGTTCCGCGCTGTCGTTGCCGTCAGTCTCGTCTGGCGGGCCGTCGTCTGCCAACTCCTCTGCGGCGGCAGCCATCGCCTCGGCGGTCTCGTCGGGTCGGTCGATCACCGCGTCGGTGTGCATCCGCATCTCGCCGGTGGCACGAATCGTCCCGTCGACGGTCGCGTTCTCGTGGAGTGCCACGTCGTGGGCGACCACGTCGCCCCACACCGTGACGCCGGGACCGATCTCGACGCTCCCCGATCGGGTCGTCACGTCGCCTTTGATCTCGGTCCCGCGCCCGACCACCACGTCCTCGCGCGCTCGCAGGCTGCCAAAGACGATGCCGTTGCGGCCCACTTCGAGTGACTGGGCGCGGATGTTGCCGTGGAGGCGACAGTCGTCGCCGATGGTCGCCGGGGTCGAGACCTGCCACCGGTCGTCGCTGACGCTCGCACCGCGTGGGATCAGGAGTGGCTCGTGGTCCGGGCCGTCGTCTTCGGTCAACGACGCGAGTACGTCTTCGGCGGCTTCCTCCTCGCCGATACGGAGCAACTGTGAGAGGTAGACAAAGAGGAAGACGATCGTCGGCATCGGATTGCGGATGACGATCCAGCCGTTTGCCTCGAAGCCGTCTTCGATGTCTACGTCGTCGCCGATGTCGAGATCACCAGCGACCTTCAGTTCCCCGTCGATCTGAACGCGCTCGCCCAGATAGGCGTTCTCGCCGACGAGGACGTTGTCGCTCACGTCACACCACATGTCGAGGCGACAGTCGCCCTCGGCCTCGATATGGCCGCCGAAGTCGACGCGTTCGCCCGCCATGACCGAGTGGCCCCGGACCCCGAAATCGACCGTGCTCTGGCCGCCGACGATGACGTTCCCGTCGGTGACCAGATCGTGCTCCTCGACGGTTGTGCCGTCGGGAATAGACAGCCGGTCGAGTGGGTCGGAACCGAGTCGCACAGCCACAGTACTGTTTTCCGCCGTCTTAAACCCTCATGCTGGAGACGACGGGCGTCTGACACCCGTCTGACGCGCCCGTGCCGTTCGGTCCGGCGCACCGTTGAAGCACCCACAGTCCTAACCCCCACTCGATGACGACCGACCAGCCGCCGGACCGGGCGCTGGTTCGTGACCGCGTCCGTCGCCTCGATAGCGAAGGATTCGCCGACTTCGTCGCAGCGGTCTGGTCGGCGCGTGGCTGGACTGTCGAGCGCGAGAACGCTCTCGTCGTCGCGCGCGACGGCGAGCGAACGCAGCGCATTCTTCCGGTCGCCGTCGACTGGCTGAGCCGTCCAGTGCCCGTCGCGGATCGCCGCGTCGATGTCGACACGGTGGTGACTGCCGACGACGCGATCGCACCGCCCGACGATCTGGCCGGCGAGCCGACGGTCGTCGATGCCACCGCGCTCGTCGATACGTTCCTCTATGGGATCGATTCGAGCGCGACCGATCGAATCGCGGTCTCGTGCTTTGGCACGTCCGTGGCGGGGATCGAGGCCCCGTTGTGGCGTCGGCTCGGTCGCCGGATCACCCGCGTTCGAGTCTCACGTCGGGCCGCACTCGTCTCGTTGGTCCTCCTCGCCCTCGTCGTCGGCGGCGTCGCCCTGCAGGCAGGACTGAGTGCGCTCGGTGCCGATCGGTCACCAAATGGCGTATCGACACCGACGCCGTCTGCGACGACTGCCACCCCGATGCCGGGCGAGTCGACACCGAAATCGTTCGACAGTCCACCTGATAGTATCGAAGTTCCCGGTGTCGGCACCGACGGGTCGGTGACTGCCGATCGATTGATCGAAGCTCACAGTCAGCGACTGACCGGCCGCTCCTATCAGATCAGGCGTTCGTATCGTGGGCCACCGGCAGATGGTGAGACCGATCAGACGTTCCTGCGCAGCAGGACGCTCGCGACGACCCCGTTGCGATCACTGATCGAAGTTCGAACCACGTGGACCAACGGGAGCCAGCGCGGGACCAAGGATCTCTACTACGACGGTGAGTTCTGGTATCGCGCGCAGTATCGTGCGGGGTCGATCAGTCACGGCAATTCCTCGGGCGCGCCGGATCTGCTGGTGGTCAACACCGATGGCACCCAGACACTGGAGCGTTATCTGCAGACGAGCGGTCGGCTGGTCGTGACCGAGCGTCGACCGACGGTCAACGGCGTTCGCTACCTGATCGAGGGCCGCGGTGCCCCGCGGACGACGGCGTTCGCCGGGGCAGCCAACTACACCGTTACGGCGCTGGTCGCTCCCGACGGCGTCGTCCAGCAACTGAGCGCGACCTACACGCTCGCGGTCGACGATCGACGCGTGCCGGTGTCGGTCGACTGGCGACTCGAACGCGACGAGGAGCTAGTGATCGAACCGCCGATCTGGTACCGTCAGGAGTTTGCGACGACGAGAACGGCATCGCAGACGGCAACGGCATCGATGGAACGCGACGACGGCACCGACGACGACGGTCCGTAGTAGTGTGATACGTTTTTATCCGTCCTCGGCCTACCGCCGTGTATGACTGTTCTTTCGTTCGACGAGCAGGGTGTGGATGTCGTCTACGACGGTACCGAGTTCAGGCTAGAGAAGGCGCTGATCGAGGACGCCATTGGCAAATCGTATCCCGAGGTGACCGACCACGAAGTCCTCCAGATCGTCGAACCGGAGCCGAGCCTCTCCGGCGAGCCACGACAGGTCGCCGAAATCGTCGACTGAGACGGACCGACCGAGCGGACTGTCGAGAGCAGGTCACCGGCCGACTGGACGCCGGCTGTCAGTTACACACGAAGGTATTAAATGACTTCGTGGGAATGTATCCGATATCTTTCTTGTAGACCGCCGTATTGCGGTTCTCGCGTGCCGAAATCGTGCCAATCGGTCACAGGGGCGGCAGGCATTTAAGTACTGAGAACGACCGTTCCAGTAATGTCCGATCCACGCGTTGCCGGGGCCGGCGTGACCCAGTTCGGGAGCCACCCCGAACGGACCGGTCGCGACCTGTTTGCGGAGGCGGGACTGGAAGCCCTAGACCAGTCCGGGGTCCCCGCGGCGGATGTCGAAGCACTGTACTACGGGAACTTCATGGGCGAACTCGCCGAACATCAGGGCCATCAGGGACCGCTGATGGCCGAGATGGTCGGCCTCGATGCACCCGCGACACGCTTCGAGGCGGCCTGTGCCTCCGCTGGTGCGGCGATCAGGGAAGCTGTCCGTGCGATCCGTTCCGGTGAGGCCGACGTGATCATGGTCGGCGGTGCAGAGCGCATGACGAACATCGGCACCGCTGGTGCGACCGACGCCCTCTCCATCGCGGCCGACGACCTCTACGAGATCCGTGCCGGGATGACCTTCCCCGGTGCGTACGCGCTGATGGCCCGGGCCTACTTCGACGAATACGGCGGCACTCGCGAGGATCTGGCCGAGATCGCCGTCAAGAACCACGAGCACGCGCTGGTCAACGACCACGCCCAACTCCGCAAGGAGATCAGCGTCGCGGACGCACTGGAGGCCCCCATGGTCGCCGATCCGCTGGGGCTGTACGACGCCTGCCCGATCACGGACGGGGCGGCGGCAGCGATCCTTACCAGCGAGTCCTACGCCGAGGAGCACGGTCTCGACGCACCCGTTCGCATCTCGGGGACGGGACAGGGTGGCGACAACCTCGCGCTACAGGACCGCGCTCACTACGCCCAGACGCCAGCGGCGGACAAGGCCGCCGACGAAGCCTACACCGACGCTGGCATCGAGGCCGACGCCGTCGATGTGGCGGAAGTCCACGACTGCTTTACTATCGCGGAAGTGCTCGCGCTCGAATCGCTCTCGCTGTTCGAGCGCGGCGAGGCGATCACGGCCGCCCGCGATGGCACGACGACCCGCCACGGCGACCTCCCGGTGAACCTCTCCGGGGGCCTGAAAGCGAAGGGCCATCCGGTCGGCGCGACCGGTGTCGCACAGCTGGCGACGATCGCGTGGGTCCTCGATGGCTCGCACCCGCGGGCCGACGCCGTGCCGGACGCGACAGTGGGCGTCGCACACAACGCCGGTGGGACCGTCGCGAGCACGACCGTCCACGTCTTGGAGGTGGGAGAATGAACGAACTGCGTGACGTGAATTCACCCGCCTCGGGAGAGCTTTGCTCTCCCGGTGGTCCCGAGAGCGAACACAGTGAGCGATCGGGAGACCGACAGCGCCCCGCGCTGGAGGTGGACCGATGACCGACCGCGCACGCGACGGTGCGTTCGACGACTGGCTCGACGCCATCACCGAGGATGAGCCGTACTATCTCGAATGTTCGAACGGCCACGGCTGGCTCCCGCCCCGACGCGTCTGCCCCGACTGTGGCTCGCGGGACCTCGCTCGCGAACCGCTTCCAGAATCCGGTGTGATCGCGACCTACACGACCGTACAAGTCGCCACGCCGCAGTTCGAGGACGACGCCCCCTACGTCACTGCCATCGCCGACTTCGGGCCAGTCTCCGTGACGGGGCTGGTCCGCGGTGTCGACCCCGACGCGGTCGAAGTCGATACTGTCGTCGGTATCGAGATCGGTGAGCGCGCGACGACCGGCGAACGTGCGGTCGTGTTCCAGCCGCGCTGAAACGGGATCAGGCGACCGCTTTCTCGTACTCGCCACGCACCACGTCGACGAACTGCTCGGGGTGTTCGACGTGGGGCAGCAACAGTGCGTCGTCGAACACGACGAGGCGAGCATCCGCGTCGTCGGCCAGTTTCCGCCCGTCCGACAGCGGTGTGATGTCGGCGTCACGACCCCACACGAGCGTGATCGGCACGTCCAGTGCAGCGAGTTCGTCGCCCAGATCCACGTCGACGTCGAGGAAGCCACTGACGAACGAGGCCGGCGCGAAGCGAGCACCGGACTGGTGCCCCGTGGTCCACTCGTAGTCGACGATCTCGTCGGCTAGATTGTCCATGTCGTAGTAGCCGTGGTCGTCGTGGAAGTGGCGCAGCGACGGCTTGCTGACGATCAGATTGTAGATCCCCTGCCCCAGCAGTGGCGAGCGAAGCAGTGAGCGCAGCCAGACCCGCTGGCCGCCCATCGACGTCGCCGTCGGGCTGACGAGGACCAGCGAGTCGAGATCGGTCTCTCCGGCAGCGAGCGTGGCGTAGGCTCCCGTCAGCGACGACGCGACGACCGTCGGATCGTCGCTGTTGTCGGTGAGGAAGTCGGTGACGAACGTCGTCAGCAGCGACCCCGAGTACAGCAGCGGGGGCCGGTCTGAGTGCCCAAAGCCCGGGAGGTCCGGGGCGAGGACGTGGTACTCTTCGGCCAGCGCGTCGACGACGGCGTGAAATTCGTGGCTCGACGCCGCCGCGTTGATCCCGTGCAGCAGGACGAGATCGGGGTCCTCGGGATCGCCGGCCTCGGTGTAGGCCACGTCGAAGCCACGCCAGCGGTAGGTCCGGTGCGTGCCGTCGAGGAACGGTTCGAACTCGCCTGCCCGCGCCGTCAGCAACCGATTCGCCACTGCCGTCAGCCCGACAGTCCCGGCGGCGACGCCGAGGATGTTCCGCAGTTTCATACGTTCACACAGGTGCCTGATGGATAAATAATCACTGCACGTCGTATCGATACACGCCGGCTCACTCGCCGTGTCGGGCCTGCAGACACTCCCTGATCGGATCGAGGATCTCCTCTGTGACGGTGTAGGGATCGGACTCGCGCGCGAGCACGTCGTCGACGTACCGATCGATCCCGCCGCTTGCGGTCAGTTCTCGCTCCAGCAATTCGTTCGCGTCCTCTCGCAGGAGCGTTCTGATCTCGGCTGCGTAACGCGACCGCTGCTTTGCCTCGCGCTGGCCCGACTCGTCGAGATAGGCCAGATGTTCGTCGACGGCCGTCACGAACGCGCCGACGCCCTCGCTCCTGTTTGCGACGGTCTCGACGACCGGCGGTTCCCACGGGTCGACATCGCCATCGGCCGTATCAGCCGGGTCGCCGCTGGTCGGACCGGGGCGGCCCTGCCCGTAGTGTAGCATCTCCGTCAACTGCTGGACGGTCCGGTCTGCCCCGTCCAGGTCGGCCTTGTTGACCGCGAACAGGTCCGCGATTTCGAGGATACCGGCTTTCAGCATCTGCACGTCGTCGCCGCTGTCGGGCGGGACGAGCACCGCGACGGTGTCGGCGGTCCTGACGATGTCGATCTCGTTCTGGCCCGCGCCGACGGTCTCGATGATGACCTTGTCCTTGCCGAAGGCGTCCAGCGCGGTGACGGCGTCGGTCGTCGCCGTCGACAGGCCACCCAGCGAGCCACGGGCCGACATCGACCGGAAGAACACGTCCATGTCGCCCGCGTTCGAAGCCATCCGTATCCGATCGCCCAGTACGGCACCGCCGGTAAAGGGCGAGGAGGGATCGATCGCGATGACGCCGACGGTATCGCCACGCTCCCGGTAGGCCGCAGCGACCTTGTCGACCAGCGTCGACTTGCCTGCACCGGGTGAGCCGGTGACGCCGATCACGTCGGCCTCGCCCGTGTGACGATGCAACTCGGAGACGATCTCTCGATAGCCCGGCGACCGATCTTCGATCTTGCTGATGACTCTCGCCAGCGCTCTGTGCTTGCCTGCGAGCAGTTCGTCGACGAGGTCGCTCATCGATCCCGATCTGGTGCGTGTTCGCGAACGTACGCGATCATCTCGTCCATCGACGCGCCGGGACCGAAGATCTCCGCGACCCCGAGTTCACGGAGTTGCGCCTTGTCGTCGTCGGGGACGATCCCCCCGACGAGGACCAGCGTGTCCTCGAACGCGTCGTACTCCTTGAGACCGTCGAGGATCTTGGGGACCAGCGTCTTGTGTGCTCCAGAGAGGATCGAGATACCGAGCACGTCCACGTCCTCCTGGACGGCGGCCTGCACGACTTCCTCGGGAGCACGGTGCAGCCCCGAGTAGATCACTTCGAAGCCGGCGTCGCGGAACGCCCGCGAGATGACGTGTGCGCCTCGGTCGTGACCGTCGAGTCCGACTTTCGCGACGAGACAGCGAATAGTTGCCTCCGTCTGCTGGTCCGCACTCATGTCAGCACCTACCACGCCGACCGATTTGACTCTGACGGTGGTGCTGTGGCTGCCGCATCCGAAAGCACAAACACGGTCGAACCCCGAGAGCAACGCATGGCAGTCGCAGATCTCCAGTCGCACGCTCGTGCTCGACCGCGTGCGGTAACGGCCGTCCTGTCGGTACTGGGCTACGTGCTGGTGCTCGGAGCGTTCACCGACCTGTTCCCGTTTCCCGAAATCTCGCGCGACGCCGTCATCCTGCTCGGTGACGCCATCGCCGTCGTGAACTTCGTCGCGCTGACGGCGATCCTCGCCGGCGTCTACTTCATCAAGACGGATCGAGTTCGCGAACACCGGGCCGCGATGCTCACGGCGTTCGCGCTCATCATGCTCTTTCTGGTGCTGTACCTGACGAAGGTCGGCGGGGGCTTCGAGAAGGAGATTCAGGCGACCGGTCTCGTCTGGGGGGCCTACATCGTGATGCTGGCGATCCACATTCTCCTGTCGGCTCTCTCGGTGCCCGTCGTCCTCCACGCAGTCGTGCTCGGCCTCACGCACACGCCGGCGGAACTGCGCGAGACGGTCCACGCAAAAGTCGGGCGAATCGCCGCGGCCGCGTGGTCGCTGAGCCTCTTTCTCGGTCTCGTGACCTACGTGATGCTGAACCACATCTACATGTGGACGCCGCGCTGAGCGGAGCAAGGAGACCCGAAGCAGAAAACGGTCGGTCAGTCAGTCCGGGGCAGCGCCAGCGCGCCGGCGAAGAACAGGGCGATCCCGACGACGACGAGGACGGCGAGGTTCTCGATGGCCGCGCTCGTCGACCCGCCGGTCGCGAGGAGTCGGACGCCACGCGAGAAGTACGTCAGCGGCGAGAGACCGGTCGGGAGCCACGCCGGCAGCAGAGTCGTCGGAACGAACGTCTCCGAGAGGAAGAGAAGCGGGAGCGCGATGCCGTTCGACGCCGCGATGACGCCGTCCTGTGAGTCGGCGTAGCTTCCGAGCAGCGCGCCGACGCCACAGAACAGCGTGACGCCGATCACGAGGAAGGCGACGCCAAGCCCGATCGACGCCGGCGTCAGGACGATCGACGCACCGGTCAACAGCACCATCAGACCGAGGACGAGCACGCCGGCGAGACCGATGACGGCGACATTGACGAGGCTCTGACCGACGAGCCACTCCGGGCGCGAGAGCGGCGTCGTCGCCAGCTTCTCGAAGCGATTGCCCTCGCGGTGGCGCGCTACTTCGCTGCCGACGCGGGAGAGGGGCGTAAAGAGGACGACGACGGCGAGATACCCCGGCACGTAGAACGCCGGTGGTTCGGTGAACAGCCCGCCGCCGCCGGGCTGAGTCTGGACCAGCGCGCCGAAGATCACGACGATCAACAGCGGGAAGAAGAAGGTGAAAAAGACCGCGGTCCGCCGACGGAGGAACGCCTTGCGGGCTGCGGTCACCTCGGCACTGATCCGGCCACCGCGGGTCATCGTCGGTCACCCCCTGTAGTCACACCGATCGGCTCGCTGGCACCGGTCCCACGGGCCACCGACTCGCCAGTCAGTTCGAGATAGGCGTCTTCGAGGTCCGGTTCGCTCCACGTCAGGCCGTCGTAGCTGACGCCGGCTCCTTCGAGCGTCGCGACCACGTCCCCGATGTCGGTCGGCTCGACGTCGAAGACGGTCAGCGTCCCCGAACTGACTTCGGCGGGGCGATCCAGTTCGCCAGTGATCGCCGGATCGAACTCGCCGGTAAAGGTGAGCCGACGCGTCCCGCCGTACTCGGCGACGAGCGCCGCGGGGCTGTCGACGGCAGCGAGGCGGCCGTCGGCGAGCAGTCCGACGCGGTCGGCCAGCTGGTGGGCTTCTTCCATGTAGTGGGTCGTCACGAGAATTGTCACGCCCCGGTCGGCGAGTCCAGAGAGCAGTTGCCACAGCGAGCGCCGGCCGGCCGGATCGATCCCAGTCGTCGGCTCGTCGAGCACCAGCAGGTCCGGATCGTTGATCAGCGCCGTCGCGACACAGGCCCGGCGGCGCTGGCCGCCCGAGAGGTTCTCGTACCACGTCTCGGCGTCGTCGCCCAGCCCAACGTCGGTCAGCACCTCCGCCACGGGGCGAGTCTCGTCGTACAGGCCTGCGTAGTATTCCAGCAGTTCGGTCGCAGTCAGGCGTTCGTGTGGTGTGAAGTCCTGCGGGAGCAGGCCGATACGAGCGCGCTCGACTGCGGTCGGGGGCTGGCCGAACAGTTCGACAGTGCCCGTCGCGTCGGTCGTCCCGGTCAGCGCTCGTACGAGCGTGGTCTTGCCCGCGCCGTTGGGTCCGACCAGCGCGAACACCTCACCTTCGGCCAGCGACAGCGACACCCCGTCGACGGCAACGGTGTCGCCGTACTCGCGGCGCACGTCCTCGGCGACCAGTACCTCGGTCATGTGTGTGGCTGAGAGTGGCCCGCCGAAAGCCGCTTCGACTCGCATGCGGGCCCGAGCGGAACCGAACCAAGTGCACAAGTGGGCTACAGTGCCGACCGAACCGTCCGAACGATCTCGTCGACGTCGGCGTCGGCTTCGTCCTTGTCGTAGACGACCTCCTCGTCCACGTGGACCCGGAAGACGCCGTGGTCACCCATCACCAGCGACAGTTCGTCTATCTCGCGCTCACAGCCGTTGAGGATCGCCTCGGCGAGGTCGAGCGCACGCCGACGGAAGCCACACGGAACGCAATACTCGATTTCGACAGCGTTCATGCCCGTTTCTGAGCGCCCGGGCGAGAAAAGCGTACTTTTTTGACTTGAGCTATTGATAGGTTCTGGTATGAGCCTCCGGACCTCGTCACTCGCGGAGTATTCGCTGTCCTCCACGCCGGTCGTCGGTGTCGTCACCAGCGTACAGACGTACAAGAACCTCCTCTATCTCGCGCTCACCTTCCCGCTCGGCCTGTTTTACTTCGTGGTGCTTGCGACGGGTGTCCCGCTCGGTGTCGGTCTCCTCTCCGTCGTCATCGGCCTGCCGGTGCTGATCGGCCTCCTCGTCGTCTCCGATCGCTTGCTCGTCTTCGAACGCTGGCTCGCGAGCAGTCTGCTGGGTACGTCGATCCCGCTCGACAGGCCCAGCGACACCAAGGACTGGCGTGATTACATCCGCGAGCCGATGACTGATCTCGGGACCTGGATCGGCATCGGTTATCTCGCGGCGAAGTTCGTCGTCGGTCTCGCGACTTTTATCGTCCTCACCGTGCTGTTTACCCTCGTCGCGAGCCTGCTTCTCGCACCCCTGTACTACGACACGGCGGCCATCGGTCTCCACCTCTCTGGACCGATCGATCTCTCGCTGTCCTACGTCGCGCAGTTCTGGAGTGGCGCAGCCGTCATCACGCTCCCGTTCACGCTCACGTCGTGGCAGGTGACGACGCTGTGGGAAGCTGTCGCACTCTCGGCCGCCGGCGGCGTGCTCGGCATCCTCTCGTTGCACCTCTGTAACGGACTCGCCCGGTTGCAGGGCTGGCTCACGGCACTTGCGATCAAGCCCCGACCCTACGAGGTCGATCTGTCACGACTGACCGTCGACTGACCTACTGCTTCCAGCCCGGTCGATAGTACAGTAAGGCGAGCGTAGCGACGAAGACGGCCGTCGAGACGGTGTAGGAATTGTTCAGTACTGCGTCGGCCAGCGCCGTCGACCCGCCGAAGACGCTCGTGATGATCGTCGCGAAGAGCGGCCAGTTACACGACACACACGAGAGCAGTCCGAGGACGCCGGCGACGGCACTGCCCGCGGTTTCGAGGATCGACGCGTAGACAAGATAGCCAAGCGCGAGGTAGCCGACGAACTGATAGAAGATGATGTCGATCTGGAACAGCGCCGTGTCGAGGTGGACGATCGGCGTCCAGCCCGGCGACGGCGTGGCGAGATCGACTGCGAATCGCCAGCCAAATTCCGACGGACCGACTGCCCACAGGCCACCGAAGTAACTCAGCAGTCCGAAATACACCGTCGCCACTGCGATTCCGGTCACGCGGGTCCGGTATGGGACCGACGGCAGATCGGTACGGGTGACGACCCACAGCGCGAGGTTGATCCAGACGAAAGGGATGATCGCCGACGTGATCTCCGAGACGACGTTGTTCGAGAGGAGCTGATAGCCGAGCAACAGGAGGAGCTCCGTGTTGATCAAGAGAACGCCCCACAGGACGGTGTCCTTGCGAATCTCGAAGCGATCGAGCTGGTACGTGGTGGTGCTCATAGCACGAGTGCGTCGACGACGATCGCGATCAGTACGGTCCCGAGGTAGGCGTTCGACGCGTGGAACGCCCGAAACGCTGCTTGCTCGGTCTGTTCACGGTGGAGGCGCACGACCGTCCAGAGGAAGACGACTCCGAGCAGCGCCGTCGAGGCGGCATACAGCGGCCCCAGCGGCGTGATTGCGACCATCGCACCGGCCGCGACCAGCGTCGCCCCGAGGTAGTAGACGATGTGTTTACGCGTCTCGGTCTCCCCACGGACGACCGGCATCATCGGGAAGCCGCCTTTCGCGTAGTCTTCCTTGTACGCCAGTGCGAGATTGTAGAAGTGGGCCGGCGTCCACAGGAAGATGAGACCGGCGAGTGCCAGCCCCGGCAGGTCGAAGCGACCGGTGACGGCAACCCAGCCGATCAGAGCCGGCAGTGAGCCGGCAAAGCCCCCGATCACGGTGTTCTGGACGGTGTTGGGTTTGAGTACGAGCGTGTAAACCACGCTGTAAAAGAGGATCGCAGCGAGTCCGAGCGCCGCCGCGATGACGTTGACCGCCCAGAACAGCGCGAGCGAGGCGGCCGCGAGCGCAAGCCCGAAGACGAGCGCGTTACGGACTGGTAGCTGGTGGGTGGCGACCGGTCGGTCGGACGTTCGGTCCATCCGCTTGTCGATGTCTCGTTCGAGGACGTGGTTGAACGTCCCCGACGCACCGATAGAGAGGACGCCACCGCCGAGGGTCAACACGATAGTCTCGGTCGTCAGGTCGTGACCGACGCTTGCAGCGAGTGCCATCCCGGCCCCGGCAACGAGACAGAGCAGCCACATCAGCCGCGGTTTCATCAGTCGGAAGTACGCGAACGCCGTCGCAGTCAGTCGTTCACGGGTAGAGAGGGCAGTGGCGGGAGGGGTCTCGTTCGCTTCGTCTGCTGGCTCCTCGGACAGGTCGGGTACGTCCACCGTCTCGCTGACCGGCGTCTCGTCGTCGCTGCCCGTTTCGGCTTCGAGTTGCCACGCCAGCGCCGCGATCAGAGCGGCGAAGATCGCCATTCCGGCGACGAGGTGGGCACCCGGCAGTCCCATCTCGGCACCGCTCGTGGCGACGAACGCGCCCAGCGCGATCTGGACCGGGTACAGCACGAGACCGACAGCCAGCGCGGCGAGTACTCGCCGGCTCGCACCGGCTCGAACGCCGCTGACCGTTGCCACGACGATCAGGAGGCCGACGACTGCAGCGAGCAGTCGGTGCGTCCAGGCGACGAGCAGATCCATGTCGCCGAGGACGGCACCTTCACAGGTCGGCCATGTCGAACAGGAGTGGACGACCTCTGCGATCGACGCCGTCGCCCCGGCGACGACCAGCAGGTACACACCGATCGCACTGGCTGCGAGCAGGGTCGCGAACTGGGGGCGACGACGTTCCATCGTACGAATCACTCTTGTCTAGGTCTTTGCCCCACTCCACTTAGACCCCGCGTTTTCCGCGTCGGTCGCGCCGTTTCACTCCCCATATACTGCGGGCAGGGGCCGTATCACGGCACGGACACTGCCCACACCGGATCGAAGACAGCAGCTATTTACATACGAAATTCTAAGCGGCGAATACGCATGAAGAGACATCGAGTCGGGCTCGTCGCGCTGTTCGGTGCAGTGGTGCTCGCTGCGCTCGCACAGCCCGCTGCGGCCCAGACGTCTGCCTCACGGACGTCGGAACTCATCTGGGGGCTCAACCTGAACCTCCTGTACGTCGCCATCCCGATCACGGTGCTCGTCGAGGGCATCCTGATCTACACGGTCTGGCGATTCAGCAAAAACGACGATCCGCTGCCGACGATGGAGAACCGCCGCCTCGAAATCACCTGGACGATCGCGACTGCGATCATCCTCCTGTTCGTCGGCGTCGCCTCCTATCAGGTGCTCGCCGAACCGATGGTCACGGCGTCCTCGACGCAACAGCTGGACACCAGCGAGGAACCCGTCGAAGTCGAGGTCGTCGCCCAGAAGTACTTCTGGACGTTCAACTACAACGGCACGGCCGCGAACACCTCCCAGGAGTACAGCGCCGACAACCGACTGAGTACGAGTGGTGAGATGGTGATCCCGGCCAACCGCACAGTCAGGCTCTCGGTTACGTCGAAAGACTGGCTCCACGCGGTGCACGTTCCGTCGCTCGGTCTGAAGCAGGACGCCATGCCCGGGCAGCACAACGTGATCCAGACGACGGTGAACGAACCCGGAACCTATCAGCTCTACTGTGCGGAATACTGTGGCTCGGGCCACTCCGGGATGCTCGGGACGGTCCGCGTGCTGCCCCAGGACGAGTATCAGAACTGGGTCGAAAATCAGCAGACTAGCGCAGCCGACGAGTAACGACCCACTCCAACCGGGGCGTGGACCTTTTTTCTCCTGGCCGTCCTCGATACGGTATGGACTATTTCGAGGACCTCTCGATCGGCCACTCGATGTCGTTCGGCGAGTACGAAGTGACGGGTGACGAGATCGTCTCGTTCGGCCAGCAGTACGATCCACAGTCGTTTCACACTGATCCGGAGGCGGCATCGTCGTCGATGTTCGGCGGGCTAGTCGCCAGTGGCTGGCACACGGCAGCCATGACGATGCGGCTCCTCGTCGATAACTACATCAGCGAGTCTCGGGCGCTCGGTGCGGCCGGCGTCGACGAACTTCGGTGGCGTGAGCCGGTCAGGCCGGGTGACGCACTCTCCGTCGAGACCGAGATCGTCGACAAGCAGCCGTGGGACGAGGGGCGGGGCCTGGTCCACGTCGACGTGACGACGGTGGACGAGTCGGACCGGCCGGTGTTGACGATGACTGCACAGGTCCTCTGGGAGCGCAAGCGGTCGAACTGATACGGATTATTGTCGCCGTCTTCTCGTTCGACCGCACGACGGGGACGTTCGTAGAGTGAACTGTCGCCGCTGTCCAGTGACTACTCGATGGCGAGTCGCTCGCGTGTCGACCCCGGATCACGGTCGACGATCAGTTCGCCTCGCGCTGTGAGGCGATACAGCGGCTCCTCGGAGACGCGTTCGAGCACGCCGTTCTCGGTCAGGCGATCGCAGTACAGTTCGAACTCGGCGTTGTCCATGTCTAGCTGGTACGCGATCACTGGCCCGTACTCCGGTCCCGTTCGTGAAAGCGTCGCGAGGATGTCTCCATCGTTGGGTTTCATCCAGTCGACGACAGTGTCTGTCATGATCCGTAACCGTTCTTTCATGGGTGTTGGTAACACATAACAGTATCGGTGGGGCGGACCCACAGTCGCCACTGTCGAGTGGGTCCGTCACTGCAGGACCGACGACAGGGAAAAGTCGGTATCGTTACGCGCAGATCGCCGCCGAGGCGTACACGCGATTGTCGTCGGTAATCGTGACGCCGATGCCGATCAGTTCCGTCCCGTCGTTGAACAGCGGTCGCCGGTACGTCGTGGAGTCGATCCAGTTCTCGACGATGGCGGTCGCGACAGCCGATTCGTTCCCGTTGAAACGGGTCTCACCGTCGACCAGATACTCTTGACCGGCGACGGTCCGCCCGACTGCCTGGAATTTGTTGTCCGGTTCGTCGAGGTACCCCTCATCGGGGTCCTGATACTTACATCGGTCGTACAGTTCTGCACCCCGATAGCGCTGGGCGGCGTTCGAGTAGTTCTCGGTCGCGAACGACACGCGCTGTTCTGCAGCCATCGCCTTGCTGTGGGTTCGGGCCATCTGCGTGACCCGGTTCGAGGTCGTCGTCCCGTTGATGAACGCTTCGAGGTCGCGGTCTGCCCGAGCGCGGTTGATCTGCTCGAACATCTCGACTTCGATCTGTTCGGCACTGAAGTTCTCTGGTGGGATTGTCGTCGCCGTTGGTGTCGGTGTCGCCGTCGCCGTGGGCGTCGCAGTCTGGGTCGCGGTTCGGGTCACCGTCGCTGTCGGCGTGGCGGTTCGCGTCTCGGTCGCGTTGGTCGCCGTACCGTTGGCCGCTGTCTCGGCCGTGTCTGTGGCCGGCGTCTCTGCACCGCCTGTGTCGGTCGAGGACCCGTCACCGCCGTCTGCACCGTCGGTGGGTGCCCCAGCGTTGCCACCCCCTAGCTGTGTCCCGATGAGGACACCCACGCCCAGAGACGTGAGAACGATGAGAACGAGAATACCGACGATCGCCTTGTTCACCATATTATTCGACCCCTTGCAGGTGGTCCTTTGTAAGTCTATATCTCTCTGTGGCTGACGTGTCGAACGGGGTCTGGCTCCGTGGTCGCGACGGTCGTTGCCACGTCTTCGACCGACGCGTGCGTCGCTCGGGCAGTGAGGCGCTCGTACTCGCGACTACGCTGCTCGTCGGCGTGGTTGCGTTCCGAGAGTGGCCGGGTCTCGACGGCGATCAGCCCCGAGGCCTGTGTCGCGAGGTCGAGGTACGTGTTCGACGGCGTGAGAGTCAGGTCGGCGAGCACCGTCACGTCGGCGGCACCGATCCGCTCGCGCGCCGCCGCCAGCGAGTCGCCGTCGAGTGTCGCGAACGGCGGAACCGTTTCGGCGGGCACGTCGAGTGTCTCCGCGACGGTGAGCGCCGTGTCACCTTCGACGAGCGGTCCGGCGGTGACCTCGTGGCCGGCGGCGTCGAGTCGGGCGATCACGCGAGCACCGACATCGCCGCCCCCGAGGACGTGGACCCGTCGGCTGGCCGCTGTGGCGCTAGCAAGCGGCGTCACCGTCGGCGTTCCCGTGATCGGGTTCGTCGTGACGACACTCTCCACGTCGAAGGCCGCCGCGAGTGCGTCGGTCGTGAGGACTTCCGTCGGGGAGCCAGCCGCGACGATTCGGCCGTCCGAGATCAGCGCCAGTCGGTCACAGAACCGCGCGGCGGCTTCGAGGTCGTGAATCGCGCCCAGCACGGCCCGATCCTCGTCGACGAGGTCCCGGACCAGCGAGAGCGTCTCCGTCGCGTGGTTGATGTCGAGGCTGGCCGTCGGTTCATCGAGGACGAGCGCCGGGGCGTCCTGTGCGAGCGCCCGGGCGACGAACACGCGCTGGCGTTCGCCCCCGCTGAGCGTACTGATCCGTCGGTTACGCAGTGACGCCGTGTCGGTTCGGTCGAGTGCCCGGTCGACGTGGGATGCTGTGTCGTCGCTTCCACCGAAGCGCTCGCGGTGGGGCGTCCGGCCCATCGCGACCACGTCCTCGACACTGAACGCGAATCTGACGCTCGTGTCCTGTGGCACCGTCGCGACGCGTCGACTTCCCGCACGCGATGAGAGGTCTGCCATCCGGTCGCCGTCGACGCGCACGCTGCCGCTGTCGGGGGCGAGTGCACCGTTGATCGTCCGAAGCAGCGTCGTCTTGCCGGCACCGTTGGGACCGACGAGACCGACGAACTCGCCGGCCTCGACGGTGAGTGACACGTCGTCGAGAATCTCGACCTCACCCAGCGCGACGCTGACGCCGTCGGCTTCGATCATACGGTGTGGACCTCCCGGCGGCGAAGGAGATACAGGAAGAAGGGTGCGCCGACGGCGGCGGTGACGATGCCGACGGGAATCTCCGCTGCGCCGCTTCGCGCCAGCGTGTCGGCGGCGACCAGGAATGTTGCTCCCGCGAGCGCGCTCGTGGGGAGCAGGATTCGGTGATCGGGACCGACCAGCAGTCGCATCACGTGTGGGACGATCAGCCCAACGAAGCCGATGACGCCAGCCACCGCGACGGCCGCCGCGGTGACGATACTGGACAGTGCGAGCAGGAGTCGTTTGGTCCGCTCGACCTCGATGCCCAGCGCGTGTGCGTCCGCCTCACCCATCAGCAAGACGTTGAGGTCGTGGGCGTAGGCATAGAGGACGCCGACGGTGAGCACGGCGAGCGGGAACGTCACCTCGACTTCTGCCCACGTGCTGTTGTGGAGATGGCCCATCAGCCAGAGCACGGCCTCGCGGAGGCTCTCGCCCGACTGGACGAGCAGAAAGGAGATGACGGCACCGAGGAACGTCTGGATCGCGACGCCAGCGAGCAGGAGCGTCGCGACCGGCGTCTCGCCGTTCTGGGTGGCGATGGCGTAAACGGCGAAAGCGGCCAGCAGCGCCCCCACGAAGGCCATCACCGGGAGCGGGAGCGCGATTGCGAAGACGATGGCGGCGACCGCACCGACCGCCGCCCCGGAGGAGACGCCGATGATCGACGGATCGGCCAGCGGGTTCCTGAAAAACCCCTGCATGACGGTCCCGGCGGCGGCCAGCGCGAACCCGACGACGGCCCCGAGGACGATCCGCGGGAGCCTGATCTGGCGGACGATGATCTCGTTGGTCTCGGCGACGGGGAAGTCGAACGGATAGACGTAGGTGACCGACGGCGTCGGGACCGGAATCCCAACGCCGAACACGGTCCCCGTCTCGACTGGGAGGGAGAGACCGACCGGGACGGCGACGGCGTTGATCGTCGCCTTCACTACGGTGGGTAGATCGATCGGGATCGGCCCGGTGGTCGCGCTCGTCAGGGCCGTCAGGACAAGCACCGCGAGGAGTCCTGCGAGAACCGGCAATCGTCTGTTCGACACGGTATCAATCACACTTTCAGTAGTCAAGTATTTATTGTACACGGTCCGAGCGGCCACACGATGAAAGCTACGCGGACACTCACCGTCGTCGCACTGTTGCTTCTGACGGCCGCTGCGGGACCGGGAATAGCCCCAGCGAGCGCGAACACGGCTCAGTCGTCCTGTGACTATCCGTACACTGTCACCGACACGACCGGGACCGAGATGACCATCGAGGAGGCACCGGAGACCGTCGCCACACTCCAGCCAAGCGACGCCCAGACGATGTGGGAGATCGGTGCCAGCGAACAGGTCGTCGCGATGCCACAGAATCAGTACACGTCCTACCTCAACGACACCGAGGGGCGGACCAACGTCGCCAACAGTGACGGATCGACCAACGTCGAGGCGGTCGTCGGTTCGAACCCCGACATCGTCCTCGCGGCCAACGTCACTCGTTCGAGCACGATCCAACAGCTCCGCAACGCCGGGCTGACGGTGTATCACTTCCCGCTGGTCGAGAGCATCGACGGGATCATCGAGCAGACCGAGACTATCGGTCGCCTCACCGGCAACTGTGATGGCGCGAGCGAGACGGTCACGGAGATGCAAGATCGTGTCGAGCAGGTCGAAAACGCAGTCGCCGACCGAGACTCCCCACGCGTTCTCTACTACTCCTACAGCTACACCACCGGCAACGACACGCACATCCACGATCTGATCGACACCGCCGGCGGGGACAACATCGCCGCGGCGGCCGGACTCTCGGGGTACGTCCAGATCAACCCCGAACTCGTCGCCGACCGTGATCCCGAATGGATCGTCCTCCAGAGCGGCGCCCCCGCTCCCAGCGGATCGCCCTACAACGAGACGACTGCGATGCAGGAAAATCAGATCGTCCGCGTCGACGCGAACTACCTCAGTCAGCCGGCACCGCGGTTCGTGATCGCACTGGAGACGCTGGCCGAGGCGTTCCACTCCGAGGCCTTGGCCGATAGCGACGCGACGAGCACCGAAACCACGACGGCGACGGAGACCGTGACCGACACGCCAACCGAAACCCCGACGGCAACCGCTGAGGCGACCGCGACGACGGCCAACGACACGCCGACCGCGACCACGTCGGCTGACGGCCCCGGTTTCGGCGTCGCCGTGACCCTGCTGGCGCTCGTCGGCACCCTGCTGCTCGCCGTCCGTCGGAAAGGCACATAAGGCCCGCCGCGCCACTCCCTGTATGGTCGAGAACGTCATCTGGCCGGCCGCGCTCGACGCGGACCTGACGCGCAAGCAAGGGCGTCGCGTGCCACAGGAGCAGGCCGTCTCCGAGCCGACGGTCGACGAGATCGCGAAAGCCGTCCAGCAAGTCGGCTACGACGCCGTCATCGAACGCGATAAGACGTATCCACGAGAGTACGAGGCTCGCGGGCGCGTCCTCGTGAAAGACGCCGACGACGCGGGCAAGAGCGACCTGCTCGGTGCCGTCGCCGCGTACATGCAGGCACTCCGGGCGTGATCGTCCGATGAAGCGCGTCGGCGAAGTGGTTCGGATCGCACAGGGCCTCGCGATCGTTCGCTGTCCCGACGAGGAGTACCCGAGCGTCGGCTCCGAAGTCGTCACCGACGACCTCGACACGGCGGGGTCGATCGTCGACGTGTTCGGCCCGGTCGACCGGCCCTACGTCGCGGTCACGCCGACTGACGGCATTCGACTGCCAACGCTGGTGGGCCAGCGCCTGTACGCCCGGTGATTTTTGGCCCGCCAGCCCCGCTCGCTGCTCCGAAATCCTGATACCCACGGCGACGGAGTCTCCGAGCATGGAGCAGCGACAGCGCGCCGCACTGGGGGTCGGGATCGTCGCCGCGATCTTCCTGTTCGTCCAGTTGGCCGCGCTCGCACTCGTCGAACCGTTCGATCAGGTGTACCAGCCCGTCGAGAACCCACAGGACCCGACCAACAGCATCTACTACGTCCTCGCCATCCTCGTCGCGACGGGTGTGATGCTCGCGGCGTTCAAACTCGGCGTCGACGAACTGATCCGCCTGCTCGTCGTCGGCTCGGGGGCGTGGCTCTCGCTGTACGTCTTCAGCGTGCTCGTCCCGCCGGCCCCGCTCGTCGCGGGTGTCAACGTCATCGCACTCGTCGGTGCGGTCGTCATCGGCGTCGCACTGTACGTCTACCCCGAGTGGTACGTCATCGACACCGCCGGGGCGCTGATGGGGGCGGCCGGTGCCGGGATGTTCGGGATCAGCTTCGGTGTGTTGCCGGCGCTCATCCTGCTGACAGTGCTGGCCGTCTACGACGCCATCAGCGTCTACGGCACCGAGCACATGCTTACCCTCGCCAACGGCGTCATGGACCTGAAGGTCCCGGTCGTGCTCGTGATCCCGTTGTCGCCGTCGTATTCGTTCCTCGACGCCGAGACGCCGGATCCGACGGCGGACGAGGAGACCGACGGAACGGGCGCAAACACCGACGGGGGGACCGGAAAAGCCGTCGCGGACGGTGACGGAAGCGAGCAGGCACCGGACGCCGAGACTGTCGCTGCCGACCAGGGACCGCTCGACCGCGACGCGCTCTTTATCGGACTGGGCGACGTGGTTATCCCGACCGTGCTCGTCGCCAGTGCGGCCCACTTCGCACCCGATGGGATTCAGACCGTCCTCTCGATTCCGCTGCCAGCCCTGACCGCGATGATCGGCTCGTTCGTCGGGCTGGCATTCCTGATGCGGATGGTTCTGAAAGGCAGTGCCCACGCCGGACTCCCGCTGCTCAACGGTGGTACGATCGCCGGCTACCTCGTCGGCGCGCTCGCCAGCGGGATCACATTGATCGACGCGCTCGGTCTCGGCCCGTATCTCTAACTGGGAGCGACGCTCCGAGGACTGTCCGTCTGTTTTATCGTCCGGTGAGTGCCTCACTGGCGGGCGCAAACTCGATCTCGCTACCCAGATCCGTCTCGATGGCACGGTCGTACAGCATCTTCGCAGCGGCGACCGTCTCGATGGCCGTGCCGCCACTGTCGAACAGCGTGATCTCGTCGTCGCTCGTCCGCCCGCGCGACGTGCCGGCGACGACCTCGCCGAGTTCGGCGTGGATGTCCGCTTCCGTGACAGCACCCTCGTCGACGGCGTTGATGAACGACCCGGCGTCGTTCATCACGCGGTCACGCAGGTCGGGGATGTAGGTCGCGCGTTCGATCGTCTCCGCATCTACCTCGTGTTTCTCGGGGTGGTACTGCCCCATGATCGTGACGTGGGTGCCCGGTTCGAGCATCGATCCGTCGAACACCGGTTCGCTCGCGTTCGTCGCCGTAACGACGATGTCGGCCCCTTCGACGGCTGCCGAGGGTGATGCGACGGCGGCGACGGTCGCGTCCAGTTGCTCGTTCATCTCCGCGGCAAAGCCCATCCGGTGGTCGCCCGTCGGCGAGTACACCTCGACGCGTTCGAGTTCACGCACCGATGCGGCGGCTTTGAGCTGTGCCCGGGCTTGCGGTCCGCTCCCGAACAGCGCCAGATCGTCGGCACGTGCCGGGGCGAGTTCGTCGATTGCCACGCCACCGGTCGCACCGGTCTTGAATGGGTTCAGCGACGCCCCGTCGAAGACGGCGAGCGGGTCGCCACTCGCTGCGTCGAACAGCGGGAGCACGAAGTGGGCATCTTCACCGCCGAACCCGGCGGCGTACGTGTACCCACCCATCGCTCCGACATCGGGGAGGATCGCCGAATAGCCGGTGAGCATCCCCGGCGGGGACTCGGAGAGCAGTGTGGTCCGGGGTTCGGCCGGCGCGCCGCGGCCACGGTCACGATAGCCCGTCCGAACGGCCTCGACGTACTCAGCCATCGTCGCGAGCCCGGACACGTCGTCACTCGTCAAAAAGCGCGTCGTCTGTTCGGTGTCTGCCATGCTCACCCGTTTGTGGGGGCGGGATATGAAACGTCGTGACGGGACCAGTCGACTAGTCGGCAGCCTGCAACGATTCGGAGGTCGTCGCCGTGGTCGGAGGCGAGTCGACGGGGGCACGCACGAACATCGCGTGGCCGATCAGTGCCACGGCGACGAGGGAGGCCAGCGGGATAGCGGTCGTCAGTTCGAGACTCGCAAAGCCGGTGAGTGCGCCAGTGATCCCTGCCAGTGCGAGTGGAATGAGGCCGAGTACAAGATCGTAGTAGCCCGTCATGAATATACTCATTAATAAGTCGAATACCCTCATAAGTGTTTCCCATAATTCTCTGATAACGTTCTATGTAGGCACTCTGTACTTCCTCAGATTGTAATAGGAATTATCTCTATAACTTATGAGTGGCTACACAGGCCTAAAACCCCTTGCGCGTGCCGCTGACGGCCTGTTCGAATTGTGGGTCGCCGTGGCGTGGTATTCGGGGACTAACAGTTCTGCGCTGGTGGTGGAACAACCGCCCTGCCACCGCCGGGTCTGCGCGAGATTTCGTTGTTTTTCGCAAAATTTCTTTTCTGATAATCCCTTTTGGGGCAGTTAGCGGGCGCATTCGCCGGATTATTCGACGTGATAACTGGGGGGTCGTGTTTAAGTTGTATCACGACCTACCGATATATGGAGGGACAGAGGCATATCCTACTGCTCCCCCGTGACACTATGAGTACGAATGCCACGGATGACGTGACGGGCGCCACGAACGACGATCAGTCTCGGCGGTACGCCGAACTTACTATCGGTGACGACGAGTTCGTGATCTACGACCGGGAGAACCACCAGGCGTGGATCCAGTCGACAGTGGCACTCGACGTCGGCAATCTTCAGTAGCTCGGGCGAGTAGTAGACGATCCCTCCGGGACACTCTCCAATCGGGCATGGCACCGCTGGACGTTGTCCCTGTGAGGCGGCGGGATCGGTCTCCCCCGGTCGATCCCAGTACCGTTTCGTACGGGACACTCTCCGTCGTTTTTATCAAACCGTGAACCGACAGAGAGCGCCGCGTGGGGCCGGCACGTCGCCACCTAGAGGACGACCGAAGCGATCGATCGCCAGATCACCAGCAGCAACCCACCGACCGCCATCGAGACGAGCGCGAACGTCACGGCCGCGCTCCCGGGGAAAAAGGCCGTCGCCCTGAGCACCTGCGCGATCAACACGGCACCGATCCACGCCGGGACGATGAGCGATACCGCGCGCTTGGGACTCCTGATCGCGTCTCGTGTGTACAGCCCACCCAGCAGGGCGACGAGTAGCAAGCCCAGCAGGAAGGGAGCCAACACCCCGAGGACGCGCCCAGGCTGTGCGATCGGGTCGACGTTGTGCGTGATCTCACCGACGACCACGAACACGAGTACCGCAAAGAAGTCACCGACGGCCAGCGCGGCGATCGAAGGTTCGAGGTCGACCCGCCAGCGAAGCGACGACGTGGCTGACATAATCGACGGTCGGTCCCCCAGCGTCTTTGTTCTCCCGTTTTCTCCTACACGTCGGTCGAACGGACACCGGCGACGACGTAGCCGAACCCGTCCGTGACGGTCGTCGGCGCGAGACCGGCGTCTCTCATCCGGTCGCGCATCTGTGCCGGTGTGTCGAATCGCGAATCGAAGCCGACGAGTCGTTCGGCAAGTACGAGTCCACGGCCCCTGAGCGTCGACGGATCGAAGTCCGCGACGACGAGTACGCCCCCTGGCGCGAGCGCGCGAGCGGCCGCGGCGATGGCACCCCCACGGTCGGGGAGGTGGTGGAACGCGTCGACGATCACGACCGCGTCCGCACGGCCGTCTCTGATCGGCAGCGTCGCCCCGTCGCCCTGCACCACGGTGAGACCGTGTCTCCTCGCCTGTTCGAGCATGCCCCGCGCCGCGTCGACGACGACTCGTCGGGGTGCGTCCACTGCCCGACTCGCCCGCCCGCTCCCACCGCCGACGTCGACGACCAGTTCGACCGGTCGTTCGGCCCGAGCAAGTCCCGATGCGAGCGCCTCGGCGTCTGCCGGGGGCATGACGCGGTCGTATGCCCACGCGAACCGGTCGAACACTGCGGCATCTCCGTGCACGGCGTCCCGTTCGCACCACTGGCACTTAGCCGTCCCACCCGTCTGCGGTGACGAACTGACCGAACGTGTAGCCGTCTCCGGCCGACGTATTGAGAATATAATTAGTTTTAGGACACACATCATATGCTTCTGGTGAGAAGAACGGAATATGAGGCCGCAATTGTCAAAGGGAGTCGAAGAACTGTACGAATGTTTCGAATGTGGTGCCCGCGTCGAGGCTCCGACCGGACGGCGCTGTCAGTCCTGTGGCGGGACGCTGCGCAACATCGCCCGCTCACGAGACCTGTAGGGGACCATCGCGTACTTGCCGGCGGGGTCCCAACGCCGAGCATGGAGTTCGCCTTGCTCGGGTGGGCACCGGACGGTCCGACACTCGAACTCGACTACCGCACCTTTAGTTACGCCGGCAAGTTCGTCATGTCCTCGACCGGGAAAGCCGTCGCACGCGAGGACGAGACGGTCGTCGGAGCGGTCGCGTTCAACGACGACCGGACGGATGCTTCGACGCTGTGGCTCCGCTACGTCACCGTCCACGAGCAGCGACGCGGCGAGGCCATCGGTCCGCGACTCCTCGCGTTCACGCGCGAGCGGGCCGCCACGCGCGGATACGACCGGGTCAAAATCGCCGTCAACAATCCGTTCGCCTACGAAGCGGGCTACCGCGCCGGCTTTGCCTTCACGGGCGAGACCACCGGCATCGCCGAACTCGTCCTCGCGTGGCCGGGTGACCGGTCGACAGCGACCTATCAGTCCGGGCTGGATCGCTATCGTGACCGCGACCTCTCCGCCGAAGAAGCGTCGTTTCTGTCCCGCAAACAGGATACCGATCCGCCGTCGGTCGTCGCAGTGCCCGCCTCAGGCGACGGCGTCTGACTCGAACAGTCGCGTCTCACAGGTCTCACAGGAGACGGCAGCGACCTCTCGCGTCGTACAACAGGACTCGACGGTGTCGGTGCCGAAGGCGAGGTCGCCCCCACAGTCGGGGCAGGTCGTCAGGAACAGTCGAAGCCCGTTGAGCAACTGCCCGCGGTGGGCGACGTGGACCCCGTCCCAGTCGTCCAGCCACTCGCTCAACACGTCCGCGGCGGCGATGTCGGCGACGAACGCCGCCCGCGATTCCCACGTCCCGACGTACTGGCCGTCCACTCTGGCACGGAACGCCTCGCCGTGTTCTTCGACGGTCACGTCCTCGGCGGCGATGTCGAGAAGCGCCGGCAGTCGCTCGCGGCCCACGTCCTGCTGCTCGATCTGGTCCATCTGGTCGTGCCACGATTCACGAAAGGCGTCGGTGAGACAGAGGTCGGCCCCGCCCTGACATGGTTCCAGCGCACCGGCCCCGACAAGGACCTCTTCGAGATCGATCTCCTCGGGTGGCTCTGCGGGCGTCTCCTCGGGCGTCTGGTGTCGATCCCGATTCGTGGCCGACTCTCTCCCTCCCATCGCCGGTTCCGGGGCTTTTCCGAACGCGTCGAGCAACCACGGCGGGAAATACTGCTTGGTCAGCGTCGGTGTTCCCGGCACCAGATACCCCTTGAAGTAGATACTCGCAGCCGAGACGAGCAGGGCGAGGCCCCCGGCCACGCCACCGACCGTCGGCGTCGCCCAGATCACGCCCGCCGTTCCGATACCCCCAGCGAGCACCACTGCGATTAGACTGTTGACGAGTGTACAGGGGAGACAGCGGTTCGCACCGGTGTACTCCGGGTCCTGCCACCGTCGTAGCGTTCCCGTTGCCATACGATTCAGTTGCGACTGGGGCGATAATAAAGTTCGTGGCAATCGACCCGCAGTGTTCAGAGACGTAACTGGATCACCTGAGTGGGAGACACCGCTTTCTCTGCGCGTGACCGACCGCACAGATCGACAGTCGGTAGCCTCAAACCCCACTCGTCCTTACCTCGGGCCGATGGGAAACGCTGATCTGCGATCGCTGGCCGTGATCGATGACGTGACGTTCGAGGACGTGTCCGGGAGCGTCGTCGCCGTCGACGCCCACAACTGGCTCTATCGCTATCTCACGACGACGGTTCGCTTCACCAGTGACGCGAAGTACACGACCGCCGACGGTGCCGAGGTGGCGAACCTCATCGGCGTCGTACAGGGCCTCCCGAAGTTCTTCGAGCACGACCTGACGCCGGTGTTCGTCTTCGACGGCAGCGTCGCCGACCTCAAAGAGGACGAAGTCGCACAGCGACGCGAGGAACGCGAGAAGCGCGAAGCGAAACTCGAAGACGCACGCGAGCGCGGCGATGCGGAAGCGGTCTCGCGCCTCGACTCACAGACCCAGCGCCTGACCGACACGATCTTGACGACGACGCGGGAGGTACTCCGCCGTCTCGACGTGCCGATCATCGACGCACCCGCCGAGGGCGAGGCACAGGCCGCCCACATGGCCCGACAGGGAGCCGTCGACTACGTTGGCACCGAGGACTACGACGCGCTCTTGCTTGGCGCGCCACTGACGCTGCGACAGCTCACGAGCAGCGGCGACCCCGAGCTGATGGACTTCGAGGCGACGCTGGACCACCACGGCATCACGTGGGAGCAACTGGTCGACGCGGCGATTCTCATGGGGACTGACTTCAACCCCGGTATCGACGGCGTTGGCCCGAAGACGGCGATCACACTCGTGAAAGACCACGGCGACCTCTGGGGCGCGCTGGAAGCCAGAGACGAACACATCGACCACGCCGACCGCATCCGCGGGATGTTCCTCGACCCGACCGTCACCGACGACTACGACCTCGATCTGACGGTCTCCCCCGACCTCGATGCCGCCCGCACCTACGTCACCGAGGAGTGGGAGGTCGACGCCAGCGAGGTCGAACGCGGCTTCGAACGCATCGAGGAGAGCGTCGTCCAGACCGGGCTGGATAAGTGGACCTAACGTCGGCATATTCTGCGGTTCCGGGTTCTAACAGTTCGGTTGGTGACGAAGGCTGAGGAGAGTGGGCCGATAGCAACACAGGTCAGATGGTGGTTGTACATTACACCTTCTAGAGCTGGCATAAAATATTAATAACTATTATTTGATTACAACCTCATGAAGAATAATAATTGTCAAACTCGCAGGCGAGTCCTCAAGTCGATCGCGGCGACGGGGGTCGCCGTGGGATCGATGGGGAGCGTGTCGGGCCAATCGAACGGGCCAGCCGCCGATCTCGAAGACCGGATCACGACGTTTCGAGAGCACTACGACGTGCCCGGACTCTCGGTGGCACTGTCCGACGACTCGTCGAACGTCTTCGCACAGGGGTACGGAAGCGCGGGTGTCATCGGAGGGACGCAGGTCGACCTCACGTCCTGCCATCGATTCAGGATCGCCAGTCTCTCGAAGCCGATCACCGCAACGGCGGTCATGACCCTCGTCGACCGCGGCGAGATCGCTCTCGACGATCCCGTGTTCGGCTCCGACGGATTGCTTCCCGCCGACTACGGGACCCCGACGTTCAGCGACACCGTCCCAGCCGCGGACCCCAACCGTGTCACCGTCGAGTCACTGCTCACGCATCTGAGTGGCTTCGACTCCGATCAGACGAAGTACAGCACCGGAGAGGACAGCTTCGACGCCGTGTATCCAGAAGAGTGTCACGTTCCGAACGACGGCGCACACGCGATGAGCCGCCGGGAAATCATCGAATGGGTCCTCGACGACATGGAATTCGCGTACAATCCCGGGACGATTCCGCACTACGCTGATGGCTACCAGTACGAGAACCTCAATTACATGCTCCTCGGAGCGATCATCGAACAGGTCTCCGGGGAGAGCTACGAGCAGTTCACGCAGACAGCGGTCCTGGCAAACTGTGGTGTGACAGCCTTCGATGTTGCGGGAGACAGTCGCGAGGACCGCCACGATCGAGAGGTGGCCTACCACGAAACGATCGCGGACGATTCCGACGAGGAGCCGTACGGGCGTGATCTCGTCAGAGCACGTTCGCTCCCACACGGTAGCTGGGTCGCGTCACCGGCCGAGATACTCGAATTCGCCGATGCAGCCACGAACGGGGATATCCTTTCCTCATCCGCGGTGAAGAAAATGACCGAGATCTCGAAACCGGATCCTAGTTACGGGTTCGGGTGGGGAACCGCCAATGAGTACGTCGAGCATCACGGCTCTCTTCCCGGTTGTTTCTCGGTCCTGCGGTGTCGCGACGACGGCTACTCCATCGCCGCGTGTGCGAACCGCAATCCCGGCTCCGGACTGTCAGTGCCCCGTGACAAGATCGATATCGACCTGAGCGGTATCGACGACGATGACGATGACCACCACGTCGATGTCCTCGATGCGATCCTCACGGCGTTCGTCGACGATGTCGCCACAGCGGGACTGTCCACCGAGCGACCACCCCAATCGGACGATTCCTGTAATATTTCCGAGAACAACGAGTTCGCCGTTACCATCGACCCGCCCGAAGACACGTACCACAACGAGGAGTGTACGTTCTCGGCTACCACAGAGAACGCGCCTGGCCCGGTCGATCTGACCTGGGAGAAACGGCGGTGTCAGGATCGAACCGAAGTCGGATCGGGCGACAGCACCAGTATGAACGTCGGACTGGACCCGTTCTATCTCGTCGTCCGGGCGAACTACGGTGCATCCGGGTCAAATTTGGTTCCGACCGGTGACACGCCCCCGACAAACCGAGCCGTTGCGGTCGACCACCTGCACGTCGTCCCCGTCGAGAACCCGAACACGCTCGAGGTCTCCATCGAGGACCCGGCGAATCCGACCGTCGGAGAACAGAGCACGTTCGAGGCGATACCGACCAACGCCGAGGGCGAGGTGTCCTACTCCTGGACGCAGTACGGCTCCGAGATCGACACGGGCAAGACCCACACCGTCACGTTCGAGAGTACGGACAGCTACACCGTCGGCGTCGAGGCGATGGACGGCGACGGGGACGTGACCGCCGGTGACAGTACGACCGTCGTCCCCACGGAGGGGTCCACCGTCCCAGACCTTTCGGTCGCCATCGACGGCCCGTCCGACGTGACGGTGGGCCAAACGCGGACGTACTCGGCCGATCTCGATCACGAGACCGGGACCGAGGAGTTCGAGTGGCTCAACACCAGCGGTGATCGACCGGCGACGGTCGGGACCAGCAAGAGCGTCGACGTTACGTTCAACAACACGAACTCGTACGAACTCCAGCTACTGGTGACCCGCGGCGAGGACTCCGACAGCGCATCGAAGGTCATCCAGCCCGACCCAGAACAGACGCCGACGGCAACGGAGACCGAAACGGAGACGCCGACGCCGGTCCCCCTCGACGTGTCGATCGGCGGGGAGACGAACGTGACCGTCGGTGATACCGAAACGTACACCGCTCAGTTCGCGAGCGATCCGGGCACCGTCGAGTACGAGTGGCTCAATACGAGCGGCTCCCGGCCCTCGACGATCGGGACCGGCGACAGCGTCCAGATCACGTTCAACAACACGAATCCGTACGAACTCCAGCTACTGGTGACCCGCGGCGAAGACTCAGACACCGCGTCGAAAGTCATCCAGCCGGACCCGGAGCCGACCCCAACCCCGACCGACACGCCGGCAGATGACGACTCTGGCGGTGGTGGCGGGGACAGTGGCGGCGGGGACAGTGGCGGCAACGACGGTGGTGAGAGCGGTGGGGACGACGACTATCCCGATTACTGTGACGACCTTCCGACCGGGTACTATCCGCCCGAGTGTTGATCGATGTCGGCCCACGTCGCTTTGCAGTCCTGACACACGGACACGGGCGTCTCACCGTCTGCTGTCAGTTCTGCACGCACGTCGTCGCCACCACAGTCCGGGCACTCGACGATCGATTCGTGCCCGCACTCGGGACAGACGAGATGTGGTCCCGCGTCGAACACTCGCGGCTCCATTCTGTCGTGTCCACACGACGAACACCCCACGGGAACACGAAGCGCGTCGGAGTCCCGTGGCGCACCGATCGCCAGCACGCTCGCCGTCGTGGTCCCGTCGTTCTTGCCGGACTGGAACTCGCCTGGTGGGAATCGGACCGCTTGGCCGGCCTCGACAGCGTGCTCACCATCGAGCGTTTCGAAAGCGATGGCACCGTCGAGGGGGACGAAGATCTCTTCCTGATCCTCGTGGGCGTGCAGGCCTGCGAGTCGTTCGCCCGGCGGCACCTGATAGTGATTGATCGCGACGTTTGTCGTCCCCAGCGATTCGGTGAAGCGGTCACGAACCAGCGTCTCCGAGTCACGAGCGGACTCCTCAGTGTCGACAGTGACTCTCTCCATCGCTCTCCGTCCGTCGCTCAGGGCTGTAGCTTCGACTGCATCTCTGTCACGCGTTCCTGCAGTTCTTCGAGTTGCTCGGAAAAGTCGCCCTCGGCCGTCTCCTGTAGCTCCTCGATCTGTGACCGGGTCTCTTCGAGGAACGTTTCGGACTGTTCTTCTAGGTCTTCGTGGGCCGACAGCAGCACGTCGAGTTGCTGGTCCACGGAGTCGACGTAGGACTCGGAGAGTTCTTCGGCGCTCTCGATGCCCGCCTCGGTCGCTTCCAGCGCCTCGTCGCCGGCCTCCTCGATGGCGTCGAACTGCTGGTCGATGGCTGCGCGAACCTGTTCGATCCCCTCGGTCGATCCGGGGACCGATTCCTCGATGGTGTCCAGCGAGTCGTGCAGGGCCTCGCGGGTGGCTTCTGCCCCGCGCTGGTTCAGTTCGGCCTGACTCTCCAGGCCCGACAGCAGCGACTCGTTGACCTGCTGCTGGAACTCCATACTCCGGGTGAGCGCTTCGTGACTCTGTTCGACAGCCTTGCGCTGGAGTTCGAACGCCAGTGACAGTGGGTTGTCTCGTGCCATAGCGGAGGGGTCGGCCGCCGACACCATCAAACCCGGCGTCGGTGTCTCACTCGACGGTTGTACCGGCGTCGAAGCGGTGGGTTTTACGCGTCTCCGAGCCACGATCCACGTGTCATGACCGACGAATTCAGGACCGAACGCGACAGTCTCGGAGAGATGCAGGTGCCGGCCGACGCGTACTGGGGCGCACAGACCCAGCGCGCGGTCGAGAACTTCCCGATCTCGAACGAGACGTTCGGGCGACGATTCGTCCGCGCGCTCGGGGTCGTCAAGAAGGCCGCCGCACAGGCCAACGAGGACCTTGGAAAGCTGGACGCGGAGACGGCCGGCTACATCGTCGAGGCGGCCGACGAAGTGATCGCCGGCGAGCACGACGATCAGTTCCCCGTCGACGTGTTCCAGACCGGCTCTGGCACGTCCTCGAACATGAACGCCAACGAGGTCATCGCCAACCGCGCGACCGAACTCTCGGGCGGCGAGGTCGGGACGCGGTCGATCCATCCCAACGACCACGTCAACTACGGCCAGTCCAGCAACGACGTGATCCCGACCGCAATGCACGTCGCCGCGCTGGAAGCCGTCGAGAAGGACGTGCTTCCGGCGCTTGGCACGCTGCTGGACGCGCTCGCCGAGAAAGAAGACGAGTTCGACGACGTGGTCAAGACCGGCCGCACCCACCTGCAGGACGCGACACCGATCACGCTGGGTCAGGAGTTCTCGGGCTACCGGACCCAGATCGAGAAGGGGATCACCCGCGTCCAGAACACGCGTCCACACCTCGCAGAGCTTGCACTCGGTGGCACGGCCGTCGGGACGGGGCTGAACACCGATCCCGAGTTCCCGGAGAAAGCCGCCGAGTACATCGGAGAGGAGACCGGCATCGCGTTCCGGGAAGCCGACAACCACTTCGAGGCACAGGCCGCTCACGACGCCATGAGCGAGGCCCACAGCGCACTGCGCACGGTCGCCGGCAGCCTCAACAAGATCGCCAACGACCTGCGCCTGCTCGCCTCCGGCCCACGCAACGGTCTCGGTGAGGTCGATCAGCCCGAGAATCAGCCCGGCTCGTCGATCATGCCCGGCAAGATCAATCCCGTCGTCGCCGAGGCGGTCAATCAGGTCCACAAACAGGTCGTCGGCAACGACGCCGCCGTCTCAGCGGGTGCTGCGGAGGGCCAGATCGACCTCAATCTCTACAAGCCCGTACTCGCGAACGACTTCCTCCAGTCGGCGCGCCTGATCGCCAACGGCAGCGAGGTCTTCGCAGAGAAGTTCGTCGCCAAACTCGAAGCCGACCGCGAGCACTGCCGCGAACGCGTCGAGCAGTCGATGGCCCTCGCGACGGCGCTCAACCCCGCCATCGGCTACGACAAGGCCAGCAAGGTCGCAAAGCAGGCCCTCGAAGAGGACAAGACCGTCAAGGAAGTCGTCGTCGCCGAAGGCTATCTCACCGAGGAGGAAGCCGAGGAAGTGCTCGATCCGAAGAAGATGACGGAGCGAGTGGTTCTTGGCGAAGAGTAGTCTGCGAGGCGTTTCATCGCCGACGCCGTAGTCTTCGCCAAGAGTAGTCTGCGAGGCGTTTCATCGCCGACGCCGTAGTCTTCGCCAAGAGTTAGAGGAGAAGAGTGACCAACGAGCCGTTTCATCGGCGAGTCTCGGTCTTCTTCCAGTGTGGCGAAGAGTAGTCTGCGAGGCGTTTCATCGCCGACGCCGTAGTCTTCGCCAAGAGTTAGAGGAGAAGAGTGACCAACGAGCCGTTTCATCGGCGAGTCTCGGTCTTCTTCCAGTGTGGCGAAGAGTAGTCTGCGAGCCGTTTCATCGCCGACGTCGTAGTCTTCGCCAAGAGTTAGAGGAGAAGAGTAGTCTGCGAGGCGTTTGATCGCCGACGTCTACGTCCGTCGGGGATGACGCCGGCTACTCTCCGCAGTAGTGCAGCCTGTGATGTGGCAAGCATCGAACAGTAAGCTCGTCTTCGAGCCGTCCCGGTCTCGCGCTTTCAGGTCGTGAGCGCGGCCCGGACGTGAGCATCGAATCACACCCGGACAATCTCGCCTTTGTCGATCAGTAATCTCGTCGTACTCTCCAAACCGGCGACAACGGTCTGGGACGTTTATTCTAATGCTCGTAGTACTGAACAGTCGGAAGCCGGTGGACGTAACGGTGGCGCTGCTGGTACACCACTCGTACTACCGCTCTCGTTCGAGACAATGCACGATCCCGACTCGCAGTCAGATCCCGATTCGGTGCATCGATCGCTCACCACCAGCCGACGGCGGTTTCTCTCGGCTGCGGCAGTGGGTGGCGCATCACTGGCTGGCGTGCTCGGCACGACCGCTAACCAACAGGTCACCGAGATCCAACTCGGTGCACGGGCGAGGGGGTGGGTCGGCGCGGAACCGCCAGCGATCAACGACGTGACGAACCCCCTGATCACACTTCGGCCGGAGCAGCGGTACGCGGTCACCGTCGAGAATCTCGACGGTCTGACGCACAATTTCGTCGTTCAGGACGGCGAGAGTCAGCCAGTCGTAGAGAGTGCGGATCTGAGCGAGCGCGGCGAGACGGTGACCGTCGAGTTCACTGCGAGCGACGAGATGGCGTCGTACGTCTGCCAGTACCATCCGTCGTCGATGCGCGGCGTCATCAGAGTCGCGGCCGGTACGCTGACCCAGACCCAAACGGCGACGGCGACCGACACTCCGTCGCCGACCGAGACGACGACGGCAACAGAGACCGAAGTCGAGACTGAGACGGCGACGGAGACAGCCACGGAGACCGAAACCGAGACAGAAACCGACGAGCCGACAGAGACCGAGACGGAGGAGCCGACCGAGGAACCGGAGCCGCCGAGCTTCGATCAGGACCGCATCGAAGCCGTGCAAGGGGACACGGCGACGTTCACCGTCGATCTGGGTGGCCGTGAGGAACTGGCGCTCAGGATCGGATCGGAGTCCGTCAACTTCGTGCTCACGTTCACGGCCGTCGATGGCGACGGTGACGGGGAGGTGACAGTGGCGTTCGATACGTTCGTCGCGGGACGTGGGTCCGGGACGACCGTCAGCGCAGAGGGGGAGGACGACGAAATACGCGCGGTCGAGCGAGAAACCGAACAGCTCTCCGCTCCGCTCGATTTCGCACCGTATCCGATAGCGGCGCTGGCGGGTGGGCAGGTCGCAGCCTCGACCCTGCTCGTGCTCACCCCGCGGTCGCTGAGCAGTGCCGCCGCCGCCACCGCGCCCCGGGAGACGAGACCGGAAGCGACGAGCGACTTTCGCGACCAGACCACACAGCGCCAGTCCGTCGCGACCGGTGACTGGGCCATCCTCGCCGTCGAGATGACAGGCCTGTACGCGACACTCGATAGCGTCTCGGCGTTCGAGGACGATTCGCTCGGTTACGAGCTCGTGATCGAGAAAGCCGATGTGGTAAACGTCGAACCGTATCGGGTCCCGCTGTCGGATCTCACGCTACTGACGTTCCCCGAGGACGACCGCTTCCTCGCGCTCGTCGATAGCGGGACGCTCGAAGTCGGGGAGACGTACAACGCCTCGTTCACCATCACGGACGCGAACCCGTACGTGCCCGAGGACGGGGAAGAGCGCGTCGAAACCGAGTTTTCGGTCATCGAACGCACCGCGACCGTCGATTTCGAGGGCGAGGAACTCTCGGTGCCACCACAGGAAGCGACCATCTCCGGGACGACGACCGTCGCACCCGGGACGAAGATAACCGTCTCGGTGACTGGATCGACCGAAACGGCGTTCCAGCAGGTCAAACGGCCGACGGTTCAGGACGACGGTACGTGGTCCGCAACGTTCGACTTTGCCGAGCTAGAACCGGGGACACAGCTATCGGTCAACGTCTTGAACCTGAGTGAGATCGTGCCGGCGCGTGTCGGCTCGGAGTGAGCCGACGCCGTGTTCACCCGGTCTCGGTTGCACCGTTTGAGCGCGTGATCCGATTCCCGTCGTCGGCCCAGTGTCGGTCGACCCAGTCGGGTTCTTCGACGGTCGCATTGCCACGCTTCGAGTACCGGAACGCGTAGCTGATTCGCTGGCGTTCGCTTTCGAGCGTCCGGGTGTAACTGGCATCGAGCGAGCGTACGAAGCCGTCCGGCGAGACGAGCGCGCGGGCGGTGTAGTTTCGGATGCCGTACCCGTCTCCGAGAGGGTAGTCCGTCGCGACGACCTCGTAGAACCGCTCGCCGTCGACACGTGTCTCAGAGACAGTCACGTTCTCGCCCGTGAGATACTGCTCGATGGCCGACCCGGCGCGGCGCCCGATCTGTTCCCGTGCTGGCTGTGGGGATAGTCGTTCGTAGGTGAACGCTCGCCCCGATTCGAGTCTCGTGTATCGACCCGTGGGATCGGCATAGAGGTCGAACGCCCCGAGGAAGGTGAACTGTTCGTCCCGTGGTGCCTTCTTGCGGTTAGTGCTGAAGGTGTATACACGCTGGTTCTCGACGGTCGCGATCTGGTGCGTGTAATCGACGTACGTCCCGTTGCCGAATATCCGGGTTCGTGTATAGTTGCTCTCCCAGACGTACGACGTGCCGTTCGTCGCCCGACTGTGTGCCCGTGCTACCTGATCCAGACTGGTGATGTTTGCCCCCGTCACACCCGGTGGGAGCGGACTCGTCGCCGTCGGCTCCGACGGCTGTGGGACCGGGGCTGGCGTCACTGTGGTCGTGGTACCAGTGTCGCTCAGTGCCGAGCAGCCGGCCGTAAGCGCGAGGACGACGACGAGTACCAGTCGGGCCTTCACGCTCTGTACACAGGACTGCGGTGGTAAAAATCAGTGGGTCACCGGTGAAATCGAGGGGCTGCGGCCGCTCACGCGGTCCCGTGCGGTCGTCGCACTGTCGTCGTTCGGCCACTGCTGTTCGACCCACGTCGGCCGGTCGACGGTCGTCGTTCCGATGTCAGTGTAGGCGTACTCGTAGGTGACGCGTCGGGATCGGTTCGCCATCTCGACCCGGTAGCGAACGTCGAGTGACGCGACGAGTCCGTCCGGTCTGATCAGCGCTTCGACGGTGTAGTTCCCCACGCCACCCGGTGCGACCGGTGTCTCGATCCCGCTGCCCTGCAGTTCGTAGTACGGCTGGCCGTCGACGCGGACGACGGTCAGCGTCGCATTCGCCGCCGGCAGGTAGCGGTCGATCGCGGAGAGGGTGACTCGACCCACACGGACTCGCGCCGGTGCGGGGTCCGTTCGGTCGAACTGGGTGTTGTTTTCGGTGTCCTCGAAGTAGACGTATCGTGCCGAGGCAGTCGCGAATTCGGAGTAGTTACCCAGATAGCGTGGTCGCCCGTTCCGCCAGACGATGCGGTGGTTCGTCCAGTAGTTGTACGTCGATTCGTTTGCGACGCGGGCGACGTACCGGATGTCAGTTCCCGTTGGGCTGCCACGTCGGCCGGTCGTGTGTTTCCGTGCCTCCCACGTGTAGGACTGGTTCGTGATGACGGTCCGATGTGCTTGGCGGAGGCGGTCCACATTGACGACGCCGTCGCCGTTGACGCCCGGTGGGAGGATACTCGCCTCGGGCGTCGCCGTGGCGGGGGTCTGGACGGGAGCGGGTGTCACCGTCGCGGTTTCACTGTCCAGTCCGGTGACGCCGCCACAGCCGGCGAGCACGACGAGGACGACGAGCGCGACACCCGGTCGCATACGCGTGGTTGGGGGTCGAACGATAAAAATGCCACAGGCGTCCGTGCGCGGCCACCGCCGGGACGGCCCGGATCGGGCGACAACGGTGCGTTTTTTGCGGATGGGACTCGGACCGCTCACTAATGACCGATTACGACTACGAGGAACTGGGACTGGTCGCCGGTCTCGAGATCCACCAGCAACTCGACACGGCGACGAAACTGTTCTGTAACTGCCCGACGGCGATTCGAGAACCCGAGGAGTCGACGCGGTCGCTGACGCGCTATCTCCACCCGACCAAGAGCGAACTGGGCGAGATCGACGAGGCCGCACTCGAAGAGAGCATGGTCGACCGGGAGTTCGAGTATCTCGCCTACGACACGACCTGTCTCGTCGAGGAGGACGACGAGCCACCCCACCGCGTGGATCGGGAGGCGATGGACGTGGCCCTGGAGATCGCACAGCTACTGGACATGAACGTGGCCGATCAGGTCCACGTCATGCGAAAGATCGTCATCGACGGCTCGAACACCTCCGGGTTCCAGCGGTCGATGCTGGTCGCGAACGACGGCGCAATTTCGACCAGCGAGGGTGCGGTCGGGATCGAGGACATGCTGCTCGAAGAGGAGTCGGCCCAGCGCGTCGAGGAGACCGACGCCGGAGTTCGGTTCTCGCTGGATCGACTCGGCATCCCGCTGGTCGAGATCGGAACCAAGCCGGACATCCGCTCGCCCGAGCAGGCCCGCGAGGCCGCCGAACGGATCGGGATGTTGCTGCGCTCGACCGGCAACGTCAAGCGCGGACTGGGGACGATTCGACAGGACGTGAACGTCTCGATCGCCGACGGCGCACGGATCGAACTCAAGGGCGTCCAGAGCCTCGACGACATCGACGACATCGTCCGCAACGAGGTCCGCCGGCAGGTCGAACTGCTCGACATCAAGGCGGAACTGAACGACTGTGACGCGACCGTCGGCGAGCCACAGGACGTGACCGAGATCTTCGAGGACACCGACTCGGGCGTCATCCGCAGCGCGCTCGATGCCGGGGGCGAGGTGCAGGCCGTCCGTCTCGCCGGCTTCGACGGGCTGGTCGGCCGGGAGATTCAGCCCGACCGTCGCCTCGGGACGGAACTCTCCGACCACGCAAAGCGCCACGGTGCTGGCGGCATCTTCCACACGGACGAACTGCCGGCCTACGGCGTCACCGAGGCCGAAGTCGAGGCACTGCGCGACGCCGTCGACGCAGGCCCCGAGGACGCCGTCGCCATCGTCGCCGACGACCCCGAGACAGCCCAGCGAGCCATCGAGGCCGCCGCAGAGCGCGCCGAGACGGCAATGGAGGGCGTGCCCGAGGAGACCCGTGACGCCAACGACGACGCAACGTCGCGCTACCTGCGCCCGCTCCCGGGTGCGGCGCGGATGTACCCCGAAACGGACGTGCCGCCGGTGACGCCCGACCCGAGCGAAGTCGAGACACCGGAACTGCTGACCGAGAAGGTCGAGCGCTACCAGTCCGAGTTCGGGCTGGACGCCGGCCTCGCCGAGCAGGTGGCGTACGGCCAGCGCTGGCGGCTGTTCGAGGACGCCGTCGACCGGGGCGTCGACGCGACGCTGGCCGCTCAGACCCTCGAATCGACGGTGACGGAACTGCGCCGCGACGACGTGGCCGTCGAGCATCTGACGAACGACCACTTCAGCGAGACATTGGATCTGGTCGCCGAGGGCGAACTGGCGAAGGAAGGCGTGCCGGAACTGCTGGCTGCGCTGGCCGACGATCCGAGTCGCGACGCGGCGACGGCCGCCGAGGAGGCGGGACTCGGGAGCGCCGGCGAAGACGAGGTCCGCGAGGCCGTCGTCACCGTCGTCGAGCGCCACGCCGAGCAAGTCGCCGACGAGGGAATGGGCGCGTTCTCGGCGCTGATGGGCGAGTGCATGGGCGAACTCCGTGGGAAGGCCGACGGTGACGTGGTCAGTGACGTGCTCCGCGAGGAGATTCAACAGCGCGCGTAGGTCGCGTGGACACACGTCCACAGAAGCAACATCGAAACGGTTGTTCTGACCGTGGGTTTTGTATATGCGGCAGGTCTAGGTATGTCCATGCTAGACACCGGGGACCGCCTGCCACTCGATTCCGTCCCCGGTGGGACGACGTTGCTGTGCGTCGGCCCGCCGATGGCTGGTAAGCGACGACTCGCACTGCGACTGCTCGCCGACGGTGCGACCGACGACGATACGACCGTCCTCGTCTCGACCGACAGCAGCACGGCAGCCCTTCGGGCCGAGTACGAGAGCGCACTCGACGACGCATCTCCGGAAATCGGCATCGTCGACTGCGCTGGCGACGCCTACGGCGATCCGAAAGACAACGACTGGACACGACACGTCTCGATGCCGGCCGACCTCGGGAGCGTCGGAACGGCCGTCACCGGCCTGTACGATTCTCTCGGGTCGGGCCGGGCCGGCGGCGTCGACCGTCTCGGCGTCCTTTCGCTGACGACGCTCGCGCTCAACGCCGATCTCGATCGGACGATCAGGTTCGTCCACTCGCTGACCCACCTGATCGAAGAGCGCGACGGGCTTGCCGTCCTCACGGCCCATGCAGAGTCGTTCGAACAGACCGACCTCCGGCAGGTCGAAGCGTTCGTCGACGGCGTCGTCTACACCAGAGACGGCACCGACGGCCTCGAAATCCGTATCGACGGATTGGGGGCCTCGGACGAGTGGTACTCCGTCCCCATCTCGACTGCCCCGCGGAGCGAACTGGGCGTGCCACAGCCGACGACACCGGCACCCGGTACGTCGGAACCGACAGCCGCGGCGCGGAACCTCTCCTTCGACTCGCTGGCCGAACTGATCGAACAGGTCGACAGCGATCGTCCGACGCTGACGGTGTGCAACAGGGAGAGCCCGGACGACCGCCTCGAAACAGTTCGGTCGTTCTTCGAGGCGCTGAACATCTCGGTCAGGGAGACGACGCTGGCGACAGAGAACCCACGCGACGTGGCACTCCTGCACCGTGGTCCCGTCCAGATGGCTTCCTCACCGCTCTCACAGCTTGCAAGCGGTGTCGAGACCGCCAACGCCGACGACGATCCGTTCGCCGCGCGCCGTGGCCCGGACGTGCTGGAGGCGCTGCACGAACGTATCTTCGGCGCGCGTGGCGTCGAAAAGCAGTTCCTCATCGATGCAAGTACCGCCATCGAGATGACGGCGTGGCAGACCGGCGGTGGCCGTCTGCTTGCGGGCTTCCAGCAACTCTCCCGGTACTGGGAGAGTCCCCGCTCCCGGCGCGTGATGCACCGCATCGCCGACGTTGGCGTCGACGTACACATCTACGGCGTCCCGGACGTGGTCCCGAGTCCCGACCGACCGAACGTGACGGTCCACCCCGACAGTTCCCGCGAGATCGAAGAATCGTGGTTCGTCACCTACGACGGCGACGGTCGCACCGACCGGACTGGCTCGCTCGTCGTCCGCGAGACCGACCCCGAGGTGTACGAGGGCTTCTGGACCTACGAACCGTCGATCTCACGCGACGTGTTCCGCTACCTGCGTGACACCTACGGCGATGTCGAGGAGAGCGGCCAGCAGGCAACGTCGTAGCCCCCCGCGGCTCGCTGTCAGGACTCGTCGTCGCCGAGTCGGCGCGCTGCCTGTCGGAACAGCCCCCGGAGCGTCGTCGTCTCTCGGCCGGTGGGGTGGGCGCGCCCGAGCACTCGCCGGAACAGACGCTCGGTCTTCGCTCGCTTCTCCTCGGGGTGGCCGACCGCATCGAGGAAGTCACCGAACTGGTCCTGTAGCCCTTCGATCTCGGGCTGGTCGGCCCGGTCGTGGGTCGGGTCGGGCAGTTGCGTCTCGCCGACCGTCAGGTCCCGAAGTTCGTAGAGGACGATCGTCGCCGCCTGTCCGAGATTGAGCACGGGATACTCGGCGCTCGCCGGGATCGAACACACCTGATCGAGGCGTGCGATCTCCTCGTTGGTCAGCCCGACCCGCTCGCGCCCGAAGACGATGGCGGTGTCGGCCTCGATCTCGCCGAGTTCGTCGGCCAGTGCTCGGGGCGTCACGAACGGGTAGCGGACGTGCTTGCGCCCGTCCTCGTTCGTGATGGCGGTACAGCCGACGGTGTGGTACTCGTCGGCGAGTTCGTCGAAGCTGATCTCGCGGGCGTTTGGCAGGATGTCCTCGCGGGCCTGCCCGGCGTAGCCGTAGGCCTCGCTCTCGCGTGGCATGTCCGGCGGATCGACCAGCAGTAGCTCCTCCAGCCCGAAGTTCTTCATCGACCGGGCGATGGTCCCGACGTTGCCCGGCGTCTCGGCATCGACGACCGCGACGGCAACGTCACCCATCGTGTCCGTCCTCGCTCGTGCTGTCACTCACGATCATAGGTCCAGACCGTCGAGGTCGATGTCGAGCGCGTCGAGGTCTTCGTCGTCGATCCGTTCCAGTTCCTCTTCGAGGCCCGGGAGTTCCTCGTATGGATCGGGACTTTCCGGGACTGCGTCGGGGTCGCTGTCGACGTGTTCGACGCCGGCGTACCCCTCGGGTGCGCGCCCGCCGTCGAAGAACCACTCGTGGAACGCGTCCTGTAGCTGGACGGTCCCGATCACGTCCTCGTCGGCGATTTCGCGGAACCAGTAGACGAAGTCGGTCTCGTGATCGCCACAGAGGATGACCTCGCCGCGTGGCTCTCCGTAGATCACTTCCGCCGGTGCACACTCGTCGATGCGGTCGTCACCGTAGGCGAGCCAGCAGGCGTCACAGGGGTCCGTGAGTCGCTCGGTGAGGCGCAACACCCGGGCACGGGTATCCTCGTCCATCGTTCCGAGCGGTCTGATCCGACCATCGTCGCCGAACACTTCGTCTTCCTCGAATCGCCACCCCCGGAGACCGATGTTGACCTTAGCCATGTCCGTGCTTTGCCGGGGATCGACAAAAGCCACGCGATGCCGTTGGCAGAGTGTTTATTCGTGTGCCAGCGTATCACAACACATGGTGGCGTTCTGGATCGCGGTGGGGGTCGTGGCGCTCGTGTTCGTCGGTCTCCTGTGGCTGAGTCTGCGGTCGTCGACGCGCCGACGCGAACGACCGGTGTTGCCCGCACAGTATTACAGCTACATGTACACCGACCCGTCACGGTACCCGGGGCTGTGTTCGGCCTGTGGCACGGAGAACACACCCGGATACAATTTCTGCAGGGAGTGCGGTGAACGTCTCCCGGGCGGGACCCACACGCGGTCCGATATCGACGTGTCCCAGATCTTCAGGGACTGATGCTGCCGGGAGCGGACTGTTTTTGCGTCCTCACTCCTCAGTGTGGCTATGCACAACGTCGACGCCGCCGGTCTGGGCATCGGTGACGACTACCCGACGCGGATCATGGGTGTCCTCAACATCAGCGAGGAGTCGCCGTACGATCCCAGCGTGTTCAACGACCATGAGGAGGCCGCCGCCTACGTCGACGAGCAGCTCATCGACGAAGGTGCCGACATCGTCGACGTGGGACTGGAGTCGGCGAACAAGCGCTTCGACGTGCTGTCGGCCCAGCAGGAACTCGATCGACTGGAGACGGCCGTCGACACGATCCAGTCGGTCAGCGGCGACGCCGTCTTTTCCATCGAGACGCGCTACCACGAGGTTGCCGAGGCCGCAATCGAGGCGGGTTTCGACATGGTCAACGACATCGCCGGGTTCGCCGATCCGGAGATGCCCGAGGTCTGCCGCGAGTACGACGTGGCGGTCGGCAAGATGGCGAGTCCACCCGATCTGGAGCGCCCCGGCGCGGTCGAGGAGACCGACTGGGCCAGCCGACGGTCGCAGTCGTGGGCCGAGCAGGCCGACTACGTCGATCAGGTGTACGAGGCGCTGAAACAGCACGGGCTGACCGACAAGACCATCGTCGACCCCGCGTTCGGTGGCTGGTCGGAGGCCAAGACACTCGCAAACGACCGCGAGACCTTCCGGCGACTGCGGGAGTTTCGTGCACTCGATCGGCCGATACTCGTCTCGATCAACCGCAAGAACTTCCTGCGGTCGCTGGCCGACCGCTCGACGGAAGCGGCGTTGCCGGTGTCGCTTGCCGCCACGTCGATGGCGATCGAACGCGGTGCCCACGTCGTCCGCACTCACGACGTGGCCGAGACGCTAGACGCCGCGAAGATCGGCGACGCGTTCAGCGACACACCCCGTCGCGACGACACGCTCGGTGTCGCGGAACTCGACGTACAGAGCGGTCTCGACGTAGCGCGCTACCTCGACGTGACCGAGACCGACTTCGATCCCGACGACGGCGCGATGCGGGCCTTCCGCCTCGATGGGCTAGACGGCGAGACACGAGCGGCCCTTGACAGGGCGAGTACTGCCACCGGCGTCACAGTCGTCGACCAGCAGTCGACTCTGCTGTTCGGGACGGCGGCCGCGTTCGGCCGCCTCGCCGACGCCGTCACCGAACCGGAGCGACTCGTCGACGTAACTACGTGGCTAGCAAACGACGTATAGTAAGAGAAAACTTATACCCAATGCCCCAGAATGAGCGGATGAAGGCCGAAAGGGCACCCGGGTAGGGGTACACGGTCGTGCCATTTCGGCTCAAAACTCGGTTTATCCGGTCACTACTCTTCGAGCGACAGCTATGGAGTACGACGACTGGAATCCCGTCTACGAGGCGCTCTTGCGCGATTTCGGCTATCCACGTGACGGCGACGAGACCGCACGTGACCGCCTTCGCGATCTGATCGGTGACAGTCCGACGTTCGATCCGGCGACACTCGGGATCGACGACCGGCGCGTCGCCATCGCCGGTGCCGGCCCCTCACTGGCCGACGAGACCGCACTGGCCGCTGGCGCCGACCTCGTCGTCGCCGCGTCCACGGCCGCCGATCGATTACTCGACGCCGGCGTCGGCGTCGACCTCGTCGTCACGGATCTGGACAAGCACGCCGAGCGGGTCGTCGAACTGACACACGTTGGGACGCCGGTCGCCGTCCACGCCCACGGCGACAATCTCGATCTGATCGAGGCGACGGTCCCCGAGTGTGACCGCTCGTTCGTCGTCCCGACCACGCAGGCCGCGCCCGCGGGTCCGGTGGTGAACTACGGTGGGTTCACCGACGGGGACCGGGGGGCGTTCCTCGCGGACCACTTCGGGGCGGCGACGCTCGTCTTCCCGGGGTGGGACTTCGACGACGAGACCGTCGCGCCATCGAAGGCCCGAAAACTCCGCTGGGCGGAGCGACTTCTCTACTGGCTCGAACGCCGGCGGAACGACCACTTCGCGGTGCTCGACGGCCGGCGCGATGCGATCGATCGGACGGCGTTGCCACTCTCGTGACAGTGCCGACTACCACAGCAATCCGACGTCCTTGACGTGATGTTTCAGGGACGCTCGATCCTCGAACGTCCGCTCACAGGCGGGACACCGTACGCGGTCGTGCTCCATACGCCCGGGTTGACACCGCCGGCCGATCAATCGGGTGCCAGTGCTGAGAGGGTGGCGTCGATCTGGTCGGGGTCGGCCGCCCGTGGGAAGGACACGGAGACGGCATCGACGCCCTCGACGGTGGCGAAGTCGTCGAAGCGCTCGCGACACTCTTCGGGCGTGCCTGCCGCGCCCAGCGCGTCGAGCAGGTCGTCGTCGATGGCCGCCATGGCCGCCTCGTGGTCGCCGCCGGCCCACTGCTGTGAAATCTCGTGGGCGGTGTCCTCGTACCCCTGCCGGGCCAGTGCGTCGCGGTAGAACGTCCCCATTCCGCCGACGTAGAACGCGAGGTGCTGGCGTGCCAGTTGCCGGGCTTCGTCACTGTCGTCCAGCGCACAGCAGGGCAGCGACAGCGTGACCCGCTGCTCGCTGCGGTCTCGGCCGCCGAGGTCACCCCCGCGCTCGAAGTCTTCCAGACGGTCCTGTAACCCCTCACGAGTCACCATCAGGGCGTGCCAGCCGTCGCCGAATCGCCCCGCCAGTTCGACTGACTTCGGTCCCAGTCCGCCGGCGTCGATGCCGGGCACTGGCTCGGGGGGATCACACCGGAGCCGAAAGCCCGAGAGCTGGAAGATGTCGCCGTCGTAGTCGACGGTCTCGCCCGACAGCACGGCCTTGATGATGTCGATGGTCTCGCGCGTGTAGCGCAGCGGGCGCTCGAAGTCGACGCCGTGCCACCCCTCGATGACGATCGGTCCCGACGGGCCGAGACCGAGGCGGAGGCGACCGTCCGACACCTCCTGTAGCGTCGCCGCGGTCTGGCCGATCAACGCCGGTGTCCGCGAGTAGACGTTCATGATCGAGGTGCCGATGCCGATCTCGTCGGTGTGTTCTGCGATGGACGTCAGCGTCGTCACCGCGTCACGGCCCCACGTCTCGGGGAGCCACACCCGGTCGTAGCCGAGTGACTCGGCGCGCTGGCTCATCTCGACCAGCGTGTCGACGCTGGGCTGTGCTGCGACTGGCAGGAATACGTCTCGCTGTTGTGTCATAGTTCTGGAGTCTCCTCGATCGCTGGGACGCCGTGGGGCGTGATCGTCTCGCCGGTCAGAAAGCTCGCGGCCTCACTGGTCAGGAACTGGATCACGTCGGCGATCTCCTCGCTCGTGCCGACGGTTCTGTCCGGGTCGTCGCGCTCGATTGCGTCGGCTTCGATCCCCATCTGGGACGCCAGCCCCGGCGTCGCGACGTAACCCGGCGCGACGCAGTTGACTCGGACGCCCTCGCCGGCCCACTCGTAGCCCAGCGTCTTCGTGAGATTGATTACCGCCGCTTTGGCGGCCGCGTAGTGGCTCATGTACGGTGCGCCCTCGTGGCCGGCCGCGCTGGCGACGTTGACGACGCTCCCGCCGCCGTCGGCGAGTTCGTCGGCCGCCGCCTGTGTGCAGTGGTACGTGCCGGTCAGATTCACGTCGACGACTGACTGCCACCCGTTCTCCGAGATGTCGGTAAAGCCCGCCATGAACGAAGCGCCAGCGTTGTTGACGAGCACGTCGAGGCCGCCAAACGCCTCGCGTGCCGCGTCGACGACCGCTTCGACGGCGTCACGCTCGCGCACGTCACACTCGACGCCGACGGCGTCGCCGGTGTACTCGTCGGTGATCTCATCGGCGGCCGACTCGATCTCCGACTGATTACGTGAGCAGATGACCACGTCGACGCCGTCGGCGGCAAAGTGCTCGGCGGTCGCCCGCCCGATCCCCCGTGACGCGCCCGTCACGAGGGCGACGTCGCCGTCGACCCTGAACTGATCGGTCATACCCACAGATCGGGCGGTGCTGTGTTAAATCCCTACACAGTCCACGATCGTCAACGGAGTGGGTGTGGTCCCGGGAGACATGTTTAGCCGGTACGATCCGCAGAGAGGCGCGCCATTCGCGCACTCACGATCCATAATCCCAGCCCCATTGTCGCCACGACACCCAGACCGACGAACTCTCTCGGTTCGACGAGCGGGAAGTCGAACGCTGGGCCGAGCAAGTGAACGCTGACTCCGACGACGCTCGCGAGGGTCGCTTGCTGTATCGAGTACGTCCCCCGTGCGGTATCTGCGGCGAGTTTCAGCAGGCAGACTCCGTACACGACGAACGGTAGTTCGTACAGCCAGTAGACGAACGGGAACCCGGCCGTTGCGAACGTCGTCAGTCGGTACTGTCTCCCTTCGTGGACGATCACGTATTGACCGCTGCCGGGCGCGATCTGGTCACTGAAATGGAACGCCTCGGGCCATTGGCCACGACCATAAATGGTGACGTGTCCGTCGGGATCGTCGAGTGCGCGACCGACGACCTCGCGGGCGTCCTCGGGGAGCGACTCGTAGTGGAGTGTCGGCGTCTCTTCGTTGATCTGGGACGTGTCGATTGGCTCGACCGACACAGTCGCCTGTTCTGCCCAGTCGGCCATCGTGACCGGCGCTCCGACGAGCGATCCCGCAACGACGACGGTCAGCAGTGCCACGACGTACGGGGCGACCGTTCGATGATCCATGCTCTGTCCACTAGTGACGACTCAAAGTGTTTTCTGGTCGAATTATACGTGTCGCGCCGCCCCTGTAGCCGCTTCTGATCTTGCCCTCCCCGTTCCTGACCGATCCGCGACCGGTCACCCCAGTGGCACCTTTATACCGCCGGACGCCGTTGGTGTGTGTATGGTTGGCATAACCTACGAAGACTTCCTCGATCTGTCCTACGAGCCGACTGCCAGTGATCTGGTCTGTGACTTCTACGTCGAGCCAGCGGGCGATCAGGACGCGGAGTCTGCGGCGAGTCGGGTCGCAAGCGAGTCTTCCAACGGGACGTGGGCGGAGTTGCAGGTCGAGGGTGGGATAACGGACCTCTCGGCGACGGCCTGCGGGATCGAGTCGGCGACGGCGGGCGACCGCGAGGGGTATCGCGTGACGGTCGCATACCCCGACGCACTCTTCGAGCACGGGAACATGCCACAGGTGCTGTCCTGTATCGCCGGCAACATCCTCGGGATGAAGGCCGTCGACCGCATCCGGTTGCTCGACTGCGAGTGGCCCGAACCGCTCGCGACCGCCTTCGCGGGTCCGCAGTTCGGGACGAGCGTCCGCTCCGAGATTTTCGACGCCGACGACCGACCGATCACGGCGACGGTCCCCAAACCCAAGGTCGGTCTCTCGACCGAGCAGCACGCCCAGATCGGCTACGAGGCCTGGACCGGCGGGCTGGACCTGCTCAAGGACGACGAGAACCTCACCGATCAGGCGTTCAATCCCTTCGAGGACCGTCTGACCGAGAGCCTCGCCCAGCGCGACAAGGCGGCCGACGAGACCGGCGAGACCAAGAGCTACCTGCTGAACGTCACCGCAGGCGGGACGGAGATGCTCGAACGCGTCGATCTGGCCGCCGAGCACGGCTGTGAGTACGTCATGGTCGATGTCGTCACGTGTGGCTGGGCGGCCGTCCAGCAGGTCCGGGAACGCTGTGAGAAACACGGGCTGGCGATCCACGCCCACCGGGCGATGCACGCCGGCTTCGACCGCCTGCCCTCCCACGGCATCTCGATGCGCGTCATCGCACAGGTCGCACGGCTATGTGGCGTCGACCAGATCCACACCGGCACTGCCGATCTGGGCAAACTCGCCAACGAGGACACCGTCGGCATCAACGAGTGGCTCTACTCGGACCTGTACGGGCTGACCGACGTGCTGCCGATGGCCTCCGGCGGACTGCACCCCGGTCTCGTCCCGGAACTGGTCGACCGGTGTGGAACCAACATCGGTGTGCAGGCCGGCGGCGGCGTCCACGGACATCCCGATGGCACTCACGAGGGTGCGAAGGCCCTGCGTGCAGCCGTCGAGGCGGCCGCCAGCGGACGGGCGATCGAGGATGCGGCGGCCGAGGAACCGGCGCTCGCGACGGCACTGGAGAAGTGGGGGACCGAGACGCCACGGTAGGGCCGCTTCAGCCAGCGGTCCCGTGAGCCGCTGTAGCCGACCTACCGAAACTAACAGATTTTTGGCCGCCCCCGTCGTACTCGTGGCCGTGTCGACCCCCGTCACCGACATCGAAGCCGTCCTCGAAGAGTCCGGGCCGGACTACACCGACTTCACGTTCGAGATTCCCGGCGGCGGCCACCAGAGCGATGTCTTCATGGTGACACTGGAACGCGCCGGCCAGAGCTACGAGGTCGTCGTGAAGTTCGAACCGGCCGACATGGAGTCGTTCGCCGTCGAACCGAAGCTTCACGACTACGTCGCCGGTCGGACCGACCTCCCGGTCCCCGACATCCTCGTGTTCAAAGACGATCCCGAACTGGACGTGCCGCCGTACTTCGTCACGGCGCGGCTCGAAGGCGAGAACCTCGCCGAGCGCTACGCCACGCTCTCGACGGCCGACCGTGAGCGAGTCGTCCGACAGGCCGGCCGCATCCTCGGTGATCTCCACGCCGAGATCGCCTTCGAGGCGTTTGGCTGGCTCGACCTCTGGGAGGATCGCATCATCGTCCGCGACCTGACCGGTAGCTGGCGGGAGTATTTCGAACAGCTCACGCGCAGTCACCTCGACGGTCTCGCCCGGACGCCGTTCGCGGATCTGCGTGAGCGGGCCGAAGATCGGCTCGATCCGGCGCTGGCGCTCGTCCCCGAAGACGGTGTCCCTCGGCTGGTCCACGACGACTTCCGGCCGGCGAATCTCCTCGTCGATCTCGACCGGGACGCGCCGATCACGGCCGTACTGGACTGGCAGGACGTGCTGGCCGCGCTCCCGGAGTATCATCTCGCCCAGACCGAGTTCCTCTTTATCGACTCGTCGATCCAAGACCCGGACGTGCGTGACAGCCTGCGGACCGCACTCTACGAGGGGTACCGCGAGGAACGCCAGTTCGATTTCGACGCGCGGTACAGGCAGCGGCGCCCGATCTATCAGCTTTCGACGCTGCTGTGGCGGATGGGCGGGTTCGAGGGTGCCTTCGACGACGACTCGGGACTGGCCCGCGCACGGGCCGAGGCACAGTATCGCGAGCAGTTCGAGCGCCTGCTCTCGGCGCTCCCACAGCCCTGACTACGGTCCCGTCACACATCCGTGCCGATGTCCAGCAGCGCCTCCACGTCGCGCCATCTGGCGTCGAGGCGTGCGCCCGTCGTCCGGGCCGCCAGCGCGCCACAGGCGTTGCCCACCGCGAGTGCGTACTCGTCGCTCCCGACCAGACTCGCCGCGATGAACCCCGCCGCGAACGCGTCGCCGGCCCCGGTCGTGTCGACCGGATCGACGGCGAAGCCGGGGTGGTGGGTCGTGCCCGACGCCGTGCGCACGTCTGCACCGCCCGCGCCGTGCTTGACGACGACCCGCTCGACGCCGTCGAGCAGGTCCGCCTCGGCGGCGAGGGCTGCCTCACGCTCGTTGACAAAGAGGAGATCGGTGTGTTCGAGCACTGGCTCGTAGGCCCGCTCGTCCAGCCTGCGGCCGGGATCGAAACTCACCAGACAGTCTGCCTCGCTCGCCCGACGGGCCAGCGCGGTCGCGGTGGCCGGTCGCTGACTCGTCAGGTGGACCTGCTCGGCGTCGTCGAGCGTCCCGCCATCGACGGCCTCGGCCTCGAAGGCTTCGTTCGCGCCGTCGTTGCCAAGGACCATCACCTCGCCGTCCTCGTCGACGACGAGGTACTTGACCGCCGTCGGGCGCTCCGACTCGACGAGTGCAGTGTCGACGCCCGCCTCGTCGAGTTCGCGACGCACGAGCCAGCCGTGCTCGTCGGCCCCGACGCTCCCCAGCAGCGACGTGTCCACGTCGAGACCGGCGAGCACGACGGCGGTGTTCGACGCACTGCCGCCCCCGGACTGGCACTGACCGACGATCTGGGCTTCGCCGTCGGGGTCCGGCAGCCGGTCGACGTTGAGGGTCACGTCCCAGTTGACGTGGCCGGCACACAGCACTCTCGCCATTACGTCGCTGTCTGTCGGGCGTGGATAAATACGCTTGGGGCTATCGTAGCCACTGGGAGTCAATGCACACTCGACCGCACGACTGCAGTGCGATCGGTTTGTCATTCGGTCCAGTTGCTACTATCGGTGATTCTACTTCTACCGAATCACGACGTATCCTGTCACGAGTGTCTGTGTGGACCTGATTGATGAATACATTTGTGTCGAAGGGGTGTTGGTTGTATTGCAAATGAATCCGTCATCAGTGATTGGCACATTGCTTGTTTCGACAGGCGTCCTGATGATCGTCCGGCAGTATCTCGAACGGGGAATAGAACTGACGACTGAGATCGGACTAGGAATACTAATACTCGTCGCGGGAATCGCGTTTCTCGTTCAGTCAATTAAAGAACCACCGCTCGATGAGTTCACTGCTAGTGTGTCTCTTATAATTGGAGCGCTCTCCGCTGGTATCATATTTTTGATTATTCGTATATTATTACTAATTTAATAAAGCTGGCTGCGGAATATCGGGTCGACCAACACTACAGCTCTCTGCTAAAACCGTGTCCGGTCTGGTAATGGCTGAGTATCTCATTCGGGCAGGGACCGATACACAGGAACCGAACGCCAATGTGGGTCCAGATTCGATCTCTCGGCAGTCCCGCTCTCTTATTCCTTCTCGGTAAACAGTGGCTCTGCCCACGGTTCACGCGTCCCCTCGCCGAACAGTTCCCGCATCAGCGTGACGATGCTCTCGGGTGGGAACTGGCCTCGCTCGGTGACGATAGCGTCGACGTGGCGCGGCGGCGTCACGTCGAACGCGGGATTCTCGACGGTGATCTCGCCGATCTCGGTACGATGGTCGTCGTCGATCACCTCCGACTCGTCGCGCATCTCGATGTCGACCGTGTGGCCCGTCATCGTGTCCGGGTGAAGCTTGATCGTCTGAGCCGCGACCATCACCGGCGTCCCGCGCTCGCGGGCGTTGACCGCCAGCCCGGAGGTACCGATCTTGTTGACGACACTGCCGTCGGCGGCGATGGCGTCGGCCCCCACGAGCACGTGATCCACGTCGTCAAGGTAGCGTCGCGCCGCACTGTCGACGATCAGCGTCACCGAAACCCCCAGTTCCCGGAGTTCACGAGCCGTGATGTGGCCTTGCTTGCGCGGTCTGGTCTCTTTGACCACAGCGGTGAGGTCTTTGCCCTGCTCGACGGCGGCCTCGATACAGGCGACGGCGTCGGTCGAGTGACAGTGCGTCATCACCCGATCCCCATCGCGAAGTCGGTTCGCACCGATCTCGCCGAGGTCGTCCTGTGCGCGCTCCAGTTGCTCACAGAAAGCCGTCGCCCCGGTCTGGATCGACCGGCGCAGTGTTGTGACGCTTTGTCCCTCCATCCGTCTGAGGACGTATCGCAGCGCGTTGGGGAGGCTCACGGCGGTCGGACGCGTATCGAGCAAGTGCCGGGCCGCCGCCCGCATCTCGGCCCGGAACGCCTCGGGCGTCGCTGCGTCGCTCTCTCGGGCCTGCGTGCGCAGTGCCGACGCCGCGGCATCGGCGATCGTCGCCGCCCCCCGCGTCTCCATCGTCTCGATGTCGTCGGCGACAGTGGTGACTGTCGAATGCAACACGTCGTCGTCCATACGCTGTCCTTGTGTATCGTCAGCAATAAACAGGGTGGCTGCACCGTGGCGACCACGATGCCCTCAGCAGTCGCTCACCGGGCCCACTGATAGAACCGGATCAGTAGTTCGATCCCGAATCCGACGCCACTCCACTTCGAGGCGACGAGCGCGGCACCGACCAGCATCGCTGCGACCTTCCTGTTGCCACGACGCAGCGCCAGTCCCGCCTCGACGAGCATCGAGACGGTGCTCAGCCGCTTTGCCTGTGGTGATCGGAGTATCTGTGTGATCTCCATGCGCTGGGTTCGAGCGCGAAGCGGAAAAGGACGGACCCGGCGGGTGCAACGTCGGGACCGGAACGATGGGGCGCTCGCGGCGTCAGCACCGCTCTGGAGCGTGAAAGCAATCGATAGGCCGTCGTGTGCGTCCGTTCAGGCTTCCAGACCGGGTTCGAGCAACGGCTCGGTCCGGTCGACGGTGATTGCATCGAACTGCGCGAGCCACCCGTCGTCGCCGCGTTCGATCGCGTCCAGACAGTCGAGTACCCGATAGTTTCGCTCCTCGTCCGAGCAGGGGAACACGGCCTGCAGGGACGCACCCTCGTAGAGTGCGAGCGAGACGACCGGGAACACCACCACGTCGTCGACGCGGTTCAGCCCCACGTAGCTCCGCGTACGCTGTTCGAACGCCGGTTCGAGCGAGTAGCCGTTGCGCTCGGCCCACTCACCAAACTCGTCGTAGGTCGCCAATGCCCCGTCTCGTCGATCCTCGTCCATCGTACGGATACGCTGCCACTCGCCACCGACTGCCGACTCCGCGATGACGTCGTCGGCTTCGAGGCGTGTCACCCGTCGGAGCACGTCCTGCTGGGCATCGTAGGTCCCGTAGGTGTCGCCCCGAAGGTAGAGTTCCGCTCGGCGCTGCTGGTCGTGTGTTGTCTCTCTCATTCGAGTTGACATGCTCGCGGCTGGGTCAAAACTCTTTCCCGGGGATCGGCTGCAAAGTGGAAACCGAATCGCGACTGGACTGTTGGCCGAGTGCGACGTCCGATCAGTCGTCGGCGCTGGCCGGCGCACCGGCGACTACGTCGATCTCGCCGGCGTCGAGTTCCTGCTCGATCTCGCGGGCGGCCTGCACCATGTTCTCCATCTTGCCGTAGGCGACCTCGCGGGGCAGGAGCTTGATCCCACAGTCGGGCGAGACGGTCAGCTGTTCGGGCGGGACGACTTCCAGTCCCTTCTTGATGTTCGCTTTGATCTCCTCGACGGACTCGACCTCGGCGACGTGGGCGTCGACGACGCCCATCGCGAAGTCCTTCGTGAACTCGTCGGCCTTGAACACGTCGAGCTGTTCGTAGTCGCCGTTGGCGAGTTCGAGGTCGTACTCGTGGACGGGGTAGTCCAGCATCTCGGGGTAGATCCGCGAGTAGTCGCCGTAGCAGACGTGCAGACCGACGCGCACGTCCTCAGGGATGCCGTCGACGATGCGTTCGAGGGCCTCGCCGACGATGGCGTGATCGTCCTCGTACTGGGCCAGTGCTGGCTCGTCGATCTGGATGTACGTACAGCCGGCGTCGACGAGGCGTTCGATCTCCTCGTTGACGAGGTCGGCCAGCGCGTAGGTGGCGTCCTCGGTGGTCTCGTAGGCCTCGTTGAACGCCCAGCGAGCGAGCGTGTATGGCCCCGTGATCGGAACCTTGACCGGACGAGAGGACACGGAGGACGTGAATTTGTACTCGTCGACCAGCCACTCCTCGCCGTACTCGACTTCGCTGGCGATGGAAGGCTTGTCGAAGTAGTTGTGCCCCCACACTTTCACGCGGCCGTTGAACTCGTAGCCGTCGATCAGTTCGGCGAAGTACTCGACCATCTCGTTGCGGCGCATCTCGCCGTCACAGACGGTGTCGAGACCGCACTCCTCGTGTTCCTCGGTGATGAGCTTTGAAGCGTCGTCCTTGGCCTCTTCCCACTCGGCCTCGCCGAAGTCGGCGTCGGGGTCCTCGAACAGCTCCTTGGCGCGGTCGTGCCACTTGGGCTTGGGGTAGGAGCCGACGACGCTAGTCAGCAGGAAGTGCTCGTTCTCGTGGTCCTCGGGTCGGAACTGCTCGCGCGGACCGGTCATGCTTCCACCTCCTCGATCGCGGCGGCGTCAGCGAGCGCCGCGATCTTGGCCTCGAACTTGTTCTGCGGGAGGTAGAACAGCTCGGTGTTCGCGGTGGCGTAGACGGTGTCGTAGTCGCCGTCGGTCTGCTCGACGAACCACTCGACGCGCTCGCGGATTTTCTCGGGCGTCTCGACGAGCGTGTTCTGGCCGTCGACCAGTCCGAGGCCAACGTCGTCTTTCGTGCCGTACTCCTGGACGTTGTAGACGGTCTGTTCGTGGTCGGCGATCAGATCGAAGCCGATGGCGTCCACGTCTGCGTCCATCAGGTGGGCATAGACCTTTTCCTCGATTGCGCCCCAGTAGGTGTGGGCGACCACGTCGGCGTCGATGGCCGAGGCGACCGTGTCGATGGCCTCGCTGGCGCGCTCGTCGGCACCCTCGTCGGGTGCGTTCTCGACGAGCGACGGTTCCAGCAGGAACAGTGTGTCCACGTCGGGGAACTGTCCGGCCTCGGCTGCGAGGAAGTCGGCGACGGCGTCGAGGAACGCAGCCTCGTCGCCGTAGTGCTCGTCGGTCGCGAGGTCCGCGAGCGAGTAGGGACCGGGCAGGACGGCCTGTAGGTCCGCGTCGGTGAGTCCGGCCGCGGCGTCGAGTTCGGCGGCCACGTCGCCGCTGGCTTCGAGGTCGCCGGTGACGACCGGCTCCCTGTAGAAGTTGTTGTTGTTGTAGTACCGGACGATCCCGCGAGTCTCGACGTTGTCGGCGACCGCGAGCGGGTGGGCGATCATATCGTCCCACCGAAGCTGTCCTTCGGTGACCAGATCGAGACCGGCGTCGTCCTGCACGCCGACGACTTCCTCGCGAGCGCGCTCGTAGGCGTCGACGATCTCCGGCCCCTCGTCGCCGCTGATGAGGTCGGATTTCTGGTGGCCTTTTAGTCGAGACAGTTCGTCCTTCGCCCAGTCCGGGAGCGGGAACAGACCGGGTGTCGCGGAGACTACCTGTGTCATTACGACGGCCTACGAAATGACGGGCTTTAATATTTCCTATCTCGGAAAATGCACTGCGGTAATCTCTTCTACTCCCGTAACTCGAATCGAATCACGACCAGCCGTTCGTACGGGTGCTCCTCGTCGGCGACGATCTTGCCGGCTAGCCCCTTCTCGTGAGCGTAGCGCTGCACGTCGCCCACACCGGTGAGGCTGCTGATCAGCAGGAAGATGCGGCCGTCGGGTGTCAGCACGCGCGCCACCTCGTCGAGGAACGGATCGACGAGTCGCCGGCCGTCCTCGCCCCCCGAGAGGGCGTGTTCCATCCAGTCGTCCCACTCTTTGTCGGGGTCGGTCGGCAGATACGGCGGATTGAACGTCACCAGATCGAAGGTGTCGTCGGGGAACGGATCGAGCAGGTCGGCACGCACGGCCGGGACGCCGCGCTCAGTGGCCTGCCGGCACGCCTCGGGGTTGAGATCGGAGGCGACCACGTCGACACCGGCCTCGGCCAGTTTCTGGGCGACGTAGCCCGATCCAGTCCCCACGTCGAGGGCGCGCTCACCCGGCGTCGCGTCTTTCCGAGCCGTCCGGGCCAGCAGATCCGAGTCTTCTGCCGGCTGGTACACCATCTTCGTGTCGCGCTGGTCGGCCAGTGCGGGGCGACCGCTGTCCTCGCCGTCTGTCTCTCCCGTGTTCTCGTCCGCCATCTCAGTACTCACCCGGTGCGCCCACGTCGTAAGCCAGCGTCGCGAGTTCGGCGAACGTCGCCGGCGGCAGTTTCCCCGCGCGCTTGCTCATCAGCCCTTCATCGGCTGCCTCGACGACCGCGTCCGGATCGCCAAGCCCGGTGATGTGGGCCGTGTTGCGGACGGCGTTGCGCATCGTCTTCCGGCGCTGGGTGAACACGCCCTTGAGGAAGTCCATGAAGAAGTCGTCGTCGGGCACGGTGTAGTCGGGGTCGCGCGGCTCGATTCGAACGATGGCGCTGTCGACCCGTGGCTGGGGGGAAAACGCCTCTGGGGGGACGTGTTCGACGACCTCGACATCGGCGTAGTGGCCGGCCGTCACCGAGAGCCGGCCGTACTCGTCGGTTCCCGGCTCGGCGGCCATCCGCTCGGCGAATTCCTTCTGGAACATCAGGACGAGCGGCCGCCCGCGCGGAAGGAGGCGAAAGGCGATCTCGCTCGATGCGCCGTACGGGAGGTTCGAGACGCTGGCCGTGAAATCGGGCAGTTCCACGTCGAGTGCGTCGCCTTCGACGACGGTCAGCCTGTCCGCCGCGATAGCGTCGGCGAACTCCTCGCGGAGGTGGGCCGCGAAGTCGGGATCGCGTTCGATCACCGTCACACGGTCGGCGGCGGCGAGCAGGCGATCGGTCAGCGCACCCGGGCCACCGCCGACTTCGAGCACGTGAGACAGGTCCATCTCGATTTCGGCGGCGTACTCGGGAATCCGGTCCAGCACGCGGTCGTCGACGAGGAAGTGCTGGTCCTTGCGGGTGTCCGCTCGCGTGCCCGCGCGAACGACGAGTGCGTCCGGGTCCCGAGAGCCGAACGTGGCGTCGTCCGGTCCGGCACCACTGCTGCCGTCGGTAGTCATTACGCTCCGGTAACAGGGACGGCGGTAAAACGGTGTCACTTCCCGGCCGGCGTCACGACTCGTCGTCGCGCCGGGCGAAGGTCCGATACTTCAGGTCGTCTTCCTGTATCTCTTCGAGGATGCGCTCGACGAGGACTTCCTCGGGGTTGTGCAGTCCGCTGACTCGTTCCTGAATCTCCTCGAAGCTCTCGAAGGGTTTGCGCTTGCGCTCGTCGAGAATCGAGTTTCGTAGTTTCTTCCCGATCCCCGGAAGCAGATTCAGCTGGTGGAGCCGAAGCGTGATCGGCTGGGCGTCGTTGTAGAAGTCGACGAAGCGCTGGGCCTCGTCGGCGACGAGGTCCTCGACGGCGTAGTCCAGTTCCGACTGCGCGCCGCTTGGTAAATCCTCGTATTCGACGACGCTGACGCGCTCGAAGTCGGTGTCGTGGACGTCGATCCGGTCACCGAAGGTCACGTCGCCGTCGTCTCCGACGACGATCTCGTACAGCCGGAAGTCCTCGATTCCCATCGCGTACGCGAGCGGCTGTTTCTGGTACTGCGGCCGGTCGTCGTCGGCTTTGCCGTGGGGCAAGAAGTCCAGTACGACGGCCGACTCACCGTCGTCACCGCTCTCGGTATCGCTCATGTCAGTCGATATGGCTAGAACCCACTTAATGCCGTGGGTCCGGGCGGGCACGGCGGTGGGGGCGCGCCGATCTACGCGTACTGTTTGACGACGTTCAAAATCTCGTCGAGTTCGTCACCAGACAGCGAGTAGCGTTCCTGTGCGAAGACGGCCCGGAGTTCGTCCCGATCCAGCGGTCGCAGGTTCGCGATCTTGTAGGCGGTCGGCTCGTCGACCTTCTCCAGTTCGATGAGCTGCTCGACGAACTCGTCGGCTTCCTCGGGGGTGAGCAGCGCGAAGCGGTTGACGTGCTCGATGGCGCGCGCGAGTTCGTAGCGCATCTCACGCTCCTCGTCGGCCGCGCGTTCGCCCTCGATGTCTTCGAGGATCTCCTTGGTCTCTGCGAGGGTCAGGTACTCCTCGTCGAGCTTCTCTTTGAAGATCGTCATGCCTTACTCCTGCCGTCGGAGGTGTGCGGGCGTGACGATGATGGTCTTGTCCTTGCCGCCGTCGTTGATCTCGACCTTGTAGGCCTCGCCCTGTTTGCCGAGGACGACGCCGGTCGAGCCATCGAAGCGCGGGTGGAAGCGACCGTCGTTGACCGAGGGGTCGATCTTGAGGTGGACGCTGTCGCCCTCCTCGAACTGCTCGACGGCGCGCTGGGGCGGCGAGGTGCCACGCTCTCGGGGAGTGTTCTTCAGCTTGTTCCGCGTTCCTTTGAGGGGTCCATCCGAACTAGGCATTCGTGCGGAACGATAAATCGGTCGCCGTAATAAAACGTGCGTTCCCGTCCTGCCAGCGTGCCGGCGTCACACGGTGGCGAGCCAGTGGCTCGTCGGGAAACGATCGAAGGAGTCGAGCGAGGCGGTTAGATGCGGCCGACGTTCTCGACGGAGACCGATTCGACGCCCTCGACCTCTTTGAAGGCCTCTTCGACGGCTTCCGTGCCACCGCTGTCGTCGGGGACGATGACCGTCGGGAAGAGTGCGACGAGACCGAAGGCCACGTCGTCACGTTCGACGCCGTTGATTTTCGCGCCCTCGGGCAGGGAGCCTTCGAGGCGGTCCTGAAGCGCGTCGAGGTCGATGTCCGGACTGTTGGGCATGACCTTGATCTTGGCTGCGACTTTCCCCATGGTTATGGCCCCCGGAACCCGCAGTCTGGGCACTCGTAGAGGTTGCTCTGCTTGCGGCACGTAGCACAGCGGTAGATCTGCTGGCCGCAGTCCGGGCATTTGAACGCGGCGGCGTTCGTGCCAGCGATGTTGATGCCACACGAGACGCACTTCTGCGTGCGTTTGCGCTGAGTATCGCTCTCGCTCATACACGCAGGTATCCGACCACGGCTTTTAACGATTGTCAAATGCGCCAGCGGTGTGTGGCGTGTCGACATGCGCTCGTGTCGCGCTCAGCTTCCGGGCAGGATGTCGCCGAGCGCCGCACCGATCGCCATGGGGACGAACGCGACGCTGCAGGTGCAAAACGCGAGCCACGGGTCCGTCCAGTCGACCCGGCCCCACGCAGTTAGCAGCACGATCGACGTCAGGAACGACGAACCGAGGACGCCGGCGAGACGGCGCGGCACGAGTCCGAAAAAGGCGTAGGCGACGCGCACGTCCTGAATCTCAGCGACGTAGAGGACGCCGTAGACGATGCCGATGGCGGCAAGCACTGTCATCACGAGCGCGAGCGGGTGGGTTGCGACGTACGACCCCGCCTCGTTCGTCCCGCCCTCGACCGCCATCGGGATGCCAAAGAGGAGTGCCCCGAGGATCGCTTCCGAGAGGTCTGCCCGGTCGAAGCCCCAGATCACGCGGCCGAACACCGGAGGTTCGCCGTCCGTGACCTCGCTCGCGGTCTGCATCGCTTCACGGACCCGTTCGCGCTCTTCGGGTGAATCGACGAGCGTCTCCAGTTCCGAGAGGTCGTCAAACAGGTCGCTCATGTCGGGGTCCGCTTCGTCCTCGTGTTCGGGCGGTGGGGAGCGCCGTCTGCCGCCGTCCGTTCTACTCATCGGCCGTCCGGGTGCCCAGAGCGGGCTGTGACCGTGGGGTTCGGTTCGGCCGGCCCGGTCCGGTCGCCGTTCTCCCACGTGTAGAATCCCCGGGCACTCTTGCGGCCCAGGTCACCTTTCGACACTTTCTCGAACAGGAGGTCCGGGGGATCGAAGCGACCGCCAAGCGTCGCTGCCAGCGTCTGCAGGGCATCGAGGACCCTGTCGAGACCGAGTTCGTCGGCCAGTCCGAGCGGGCCGATGGGGTGGTCACGGCTCAGTTCGAGCGCGCGGTCGATGTCGGGGACGCTCGCGACGCCGTCTTCGACCATCCTGACGGCCTCGGCGATGGTCGCGAGATCGAGCCGCGTCGTCGCGAATCCGGGCGTGTCACGGACGACCAGCGCCGTTGCGCCGATGGTCTCCGTGAACGACAGTGCGCGCTCGCGCGTGTCGCTCGTCGTCTGGTCGGCGACGACGACTTCGACGACGCTACTGTCCTCGGGTGCGACGACGTGTAGTCCGATCGCTCGTTCTGGGCGTCTCAGTCCCGCCGCGACGGCGGTGATCGTGTCGTGGGTATCACAGAGTACGATCAGTGCGTCGTCGTCGACCAGTTCCTCGGCGTCGGCAAGCAGCGCGCGTCGGTCGTCCGTCTCGCTCTGTGTCGCATCGACGATCACGTCCGCACCGCTGACGGCCGCGTCGAGTCCCGTCGTCCCGTCGATGTCCGCGTCTTTCCCTGCGTCAACGCGGCGTTGCACGGCGTCGACATTGTCCATCACTGCGTTTGCGTCCGCACCGTAGAGGCGAACGGTCACGTCGGCCTGAACACCCCACCGCGCGAGCGCGCGTCCAGTGTCCGTCGTCCCGAGTACGGCAACGTCCATGCTCCATATGGCGATAGCACGTCAAATAAGCCTTTACCGGACGGGGAAACACCGGCGGGACCCGTGGTAGCAAGTCACTACTCGTGGAGACGCTCGACGAAAACGGCGGTAACTATAGAGTAACGGGATCGATTGGGGTTCCCTACACTCGGTATGTAGCGCCGGCAGGCAAACATTTATATGTCTGAATTGTTTCTCCATAAAAGGACACATGGAGCGCCCCACGCGCCAGCGCGAGCACGACGGGACGCAGGAGCAGGAAACGGAAGAATCCGAGCAGACCTGTCCTGAGTGTGACTCGACGGCAATATCGACAGACGGGAGCGGCGAACTCATCTGCGAAGACTGCGGACTTGTCATCGAAGATGAAAATATCGACCGTGGCCCGGAGTGGCGTGCGTTCAACCACTCAGAACGACAGAGCAAGTCCCGCGTCGGCGCCCCGACGACCCAGACGATGCACGACAAGGGCCTGACGACGACTATCGACTGGAAGGACAAAGACGCCTACGGACGGTCGATCTCCTCGAAGAAGCGATCACAGATGCACCGGCTACGGAAGTGGCAGGAACGCATCCGAACGAAGGACGCGGGCGAGCGAAATCTGCAGTTCGCGCTCTCCGAGATCGACCGTATGGCTTCTGCACTGGGCGTTCCTCGCTCGGTGCGAGAGGTCGCCTCGGTCATCTATCGGCGGGCACTGGACGAGGACCTCATCCGCGGGCGATCGATCGAAGGGGTCGCGACCTCCTGTCTGTACGCCGCCTGCCGGCAGGAAGGCATTCCACGCAGTCTCGAAGAGGTCTCCGACGTCTCCCGCGTCGAGCAAAAGGAGATCGGGCGCACGTACCGCTACGTCGCTCAGGAACTCAAGCTGAAGATGGAGCCGGTCGACCCAAAGCAGTACGTCCCGCGCTTCGCGAGCGAACTCGAACTCAGCGAGGAGGTCCAGTCGAAGGCCAACGAGATCATCGACGTCACCGCAGAGCAGGGCCTGCTCTCGGGCAAGTCGCCCACGGGCTATGCCGCCGCAGCGATCTACGCGGCCTCCCTGCTCTGTAACGAGAAGAAGACCCAGCGAGAGGTCGCCGACGTGGCACAGGTGACGGAAGTCACCATTCGGAACCGGTATCAAGAACAGATCGAAGCGATGGGCATCCACTAACGGCGCCCACCGTTCTCGTCGTTTTCTCCAGTCTCAGTGCTGCGTCTGCTGAAAAACCGTGACAGAAGCCGATCAGTCGGACGGCCGTAGGTCCTGTTCGACGGTGCGGGCGTCGTCGCGTCCGGCGAGGTCATCGATGGTGATCTCGCCGTGGAGCGCCAGCAGGCCGAACCCGACTTTCGTCACCACGTCGAGGTACGCGATGACCAGTGCAGTCGTCTCCATATCCATCAGGCCCAGCCCGGTCTGACCGAGGATCCAAATGACGGGGTAGACGGCCCAGAGGATGATAACGAAATTCCGTAGCGTCTCGAACAGGCCGATGCCGACTTCGGAGTGGGTCTCTCTCGCCGCGGCGGCGATGGGTCCGTACAGCAGGTAGCCCACACCGACGAACACGAGCGCGCCGAGTGCGAACAGCACCCAGCCGAGCAGGCCGCCGACGGCCGCACCGGCCATCCCGAAGACGATCGTCAGCGCTTGGAGACCGACGAGCGCGCCGGTCGTCCGCCGGTCGGCACCGGCGAACAGCGCAAGGAACAGGACGTTCAGGGGCGTCGTCAGCAGCCAGTCGACGTAGCGGGGCACCCAGACTGTCCGTCCGCCAATGTCGATACCCCCGATCCCCAGGGCCATGAGCGCGTACGCGAAGATCGCGATGCCCGGGATCGAGACGAGGACCGCGTACCGTTTGCGTTTGTCTGCCGGGATCAGCGTGAATCCGTAGGCGAGGATCGCCGTCCCGACGATCATGCCGAGCGTGCCGAGCGTGTACCAGTTAGTGATCGTACTCATAGATTAGTCGTCGTCAGTCGCCGCAGCCGAGTGCGCTCCCGTGTCGGCCGTCTGATCGACCGAGAACCGGTCGAGTGCGCGCTCCAGTTCGTCCGCCCGCTGGCGGAGGTCGCTCGCGGAGTCGGCCACCTGTCCGATCGAGTGGGCCTGATCGTCGGCCGCACCGGCGACGGTGTCGGCCTCGGTCGCCGTCTCCTGACTGATCTCGGTCAGTTCGTCGATCATCTGCAGGAGTTCGGTGGCCGTCTGGGCCTGTTCCTCGGTCGCGCGGTCGATCTCCTGAATGCCCGCGTCGACCTCCTCGGTGTACTCGACGATCGTCTCTAAGGCGTTGACGGCCTCCTCGACCGTCTCGACGCCGTCGGTGATCCGCTGGCTGGTGGCCTCCATCGTCTCGACCGTGTCGCCGGCCTGTGCCTGAATGCGTTCGATCCGTTCTTCGATGTCGCCCGCGGCCTCTTTGGTCTCTTCTGCGAGGCCCTTGATCTCGTCGGCGACGACGGCAAAGCCCGCGCCCTCCGCGTCGGCGTGGGCCGCCTCGATCGAAGCGTTCAGCGCCAGCATGTTGGTCTGCTCGACGATCTGTGTGATGACGGAGACGATCTCCCCGATCTCGTCCAGATCGTCGTCCAGGGCGTTGATCTCGCGGACCGTCTCCTCGGTCTCGGCGTCGATCGCGTTCATCTCCTCGATGGCCTCCTGTGCGGCCTGCCGTCCGTCTTCGCCGACATCGGCGGCCGACTGTGAGGTGTCTGCGACCTGCTGGGCGGAGGCAGCCATCTGCTCGGAGGCCGCAGAGAGGTTCTCCATCTCGTCGGCGGCGTCTTGGAGGCGCTCGCTCTGCTCGTTCGTACCAGCGAAGATCTCCTGAATCGATTCGCTGACCTGCTGGCTGGCCTGATCGACCCGCGCGGCGTTGGTTCCGACCTCGTCGCTGGCCTGCAGGACGCTCTGAGCGAACGATTTCATCTCGGCGATCGTCGTCGACAGGTCCGCCAGCGTGACGTTGATCTCCTCGCCGACCTCGCTCATCGCGTCGTTCATACTCTCCGTGTCGGCTCGAACCGTCAGATCGCCGTCCGCGGCGGCCGACAGCGTCTCGCTGTACTCGGTGGCTTTCAGTTCGAGGTGGCCGGTCAGTGCCTCCATCTCGGCCTGCTCCTCTTCGGCCTGTTCACGGGCCTGTTCGGCCTCGCTTCTGGCTTCCTCTGCATCTCTGCGGGCCTGTTCTGCGTCGCTGATCTTCTCCTGCAGGTTCGACCGCATATTGTCGAGGGACTGATAGAGCGACCCGATCTCGTCGCCGCGAGCGGTCGTCAGATCGACGGCCAGATTCCCCGACCCCATCTCCCGTGCTCTGTTCGACAGTCGCCGGAGCGAGACGATGGTGCCGCTCCCGATCGTCACGCCGACGAGACCGAGGTTGATGACGGCGAACAGCACGAGACCGAGCAGGTCGGAGTTGATCTGGGAACTCAGTGCGTAGGCCTCGTCGCGGTCGGCGTGGACCATCACGGTCCAGTCCGCCGTCTCCAGCGTCGTCATCCCCATCAACGTCTCACCCATCGCCATGAACCCGCTCTCACCGGACGGGGGCATCGTCATGCCGCCGCCGTGGTCGCTGTTGATCTTGCTCACGTTGGGGTGAGCGACGAAATTGCCATCGCTGTTGACGACGGCAGTGTACGACCCGTTCTGGCGATTCGAGATCGATTCCGTTCTCGCTTCGAGGTCGGTCATCAACACGAGGACGTGATCGGAGTCCCCTTCGACCGGCGAGAGGACGGCGATGATCGGGTGATCGGCGATCGGGACCTCGAACGGACGCGTCACGTGCGTGTCGTCGACCCCGTCGAACGACGGCGGATCCGTCGCGAAGGGTGCGCCTTGTTCGCTGGCGTTGACGCCGACGAACCGCTCGTTGGAACTGGCCTCGATCGTCATCGTCGTCCGATCGACGTAGTGGACCGCGACCACGTCGGCCGGGAGCCGATCGTTGGCCGCCAATTCGTCGAGTCTCGCCTGTGCGTCGTCCGTCGATCCCGACGCGAACACCGGCAACGCCGACGTGAGTCGTGCGCTCTGGCGTGTCGAAGAGAGCCACGCGTCTATCTGGTCGGCCTGTGTCGCCGAAATCGACTGCAGATCCGACTCGACGTCAGACTCCAGCTCTGCCGACGCTTGCACGCTGACGATCGCACCGACGGCGATGACGACCACCACCGCGAGCGACAGTGCAAGCCCCAGACGGAGTGCGTAGCTGTCCCCGACGAAGTCGGGTAGAAGAGATGATCTCTCAGAACTCATCGATTAATCCTCTGGGCTGCTGTTTGTAATAGGTTCGCGCGCAGTTTTCACGGCTGATAAACAGAACGGGTGCTGGCGCGGTCAGTTTCGACGCTACCGGCCGGTGTCGATGCGAACGTGCGCGTCCGACAGCGATGTCCGTCGTCGATCTCCTGTCCGAACCGTCGCCGTTCACGTTCGATCAGGGCCGGCACAACCGGGGGTCGTCGGTGATGATCCCGTCGACGTTCGCCGCCCGTGCTCGTTCCGCGGCCGACTCGTCCCGGATCGTCCAGCAGTTGACCGCCACGTCCGACGCGTGTGCCCTGTCGACGAACGCCTCGTCGACGAGCGTCCAGTGCGGGTGGACCGCGACCGCACCGACTTCGCGCGCGCTGTCGAGTCCGGCGGTCGGGTCCTCGGCGAATAGGGTCGCCAGCGGGAAGTCGGCGACGCTGGCGACCTCACGGAGCGCCCCGTCGTCGAACGACGAGACGAGCGTCTCGTGATCGTGGTCGGCGAGCACGTCGACCAGATCACCAGCGAGACCGCGTTCTTTGAGTTCTACGTTCACGCCGGTCGTCTCGGGCACAGCGGTCAGCACCGCGTCGATGGTCGGAACGCCTCGCCCAGTACCGAGCACGTCCAGCGCGGCGAGTGTCGACAGCGAGCAGTCCGCGACGCGACCGCTCCCGTCGGTGACCCGATCGACGGTCTCGTCGTGGATGACGACCAGTTCGCCCGTCCCACAGCGTCGCACGTCGAACTCGACCATCGAAGCCGTCTCGGCCGCACCGGCCAGTGCCTCGACGGTGTTCTCCGGCGCGACGCCAGCGAACCCCCGATGTGCCAGACAGTCCATGGGCGACTCTCGTGGCCCGAACGGAAAGCCATTGATCCCGTAGCGAGCCGTCGACCCGCCATCGAACGTTTCCTCTGACACACATTTATCTTCGTCCGTGACGATTGCTCACGTATGTCGGTGAGTTTCGACTTCGACGGTCGCGTGGTACTGGTCACGGGCGTCGGCGGCGCACTGGGCGGCGCTATCGCACGGGCGTTCGACGAGGCCGGTGCGACGGTCTGTGGGGCGGACATCGTCACACCCGACAGCGAGGACTTCTTGCTGTCCGAGACGGGCCGAATTGACTTCTACGAGGGCGACTTTACCGACGAGACCGCAGTCGCAGAGACGATCGATCGCATCGTCGACGACCACGGTCGCCTCGATCACCTCTGTAACGTCGCCGGCACCTGGCGCGGCGGTGACCCGATCCACGAGACCGACGTGGACACGTTCGATTTCCTGTTCGACGTGAATCTCAAGACGATGTTCCTCGCATCGAAACACGCACTCCCGCACCTCCAACAGACGGAAGGATCGATCGTCTCGATCTCTGCTCGTTCCTCGCTAGAGGGTGGGTCCGGTGACGGAATCTACCGGGCGACGAAAGCCGGCGTTCGGCTCTTGACCGAGACCATCGCCGAGGAAAACGAGGGGGTCGTCCGCGCCAACGCCGTCATGCCAAGCGTCATCGACACGCCGATGAACCGCGAGATGATGCCGGACGCGGACTTCGAGCAGTGGGTCGACCCGGCCGACATCGCGACGATGATCGTGTTCCTCTGTTCGGACGCCGCGTCGGTGACGAGCGGGGCTGCCGTGCCGGTGTATGGTGAGGCATGATTGAGGCAGCGAGCCGTCTCGTCGGCGAGAACTCAATCATGGCGAGTGAGGCATGATCTGCCCACTGAGCGGTTTCATCCGTGACGAGCGGAGCGTGGCGACTGAGGCATGATTGAGGCAACGAACCGTCTCGTCGGTGAGAACTCAATCATGGCGAGTGAGGCATGATCGAACCAAGAGCGGTCTCGTCAGCGAGTAATCGATCATGGCGAGTGAGGCATGATCGAATCAACGAGTGGTCTCATCAGCGGGCACGAGCGTATGGAACCGTACAGTGCGCCACGAGGCGCGTCTCGTGGGCTAACGGGCGTGCTGCTAGCCGCCCTCCAGCGAACCCTCGTCGTCGGATCGTAACGCGCCGTCGACGAAGACGGAGACGCGTCCGTCTTCTTCACTCAGCGTGACGGTCGCGACGACGCTTGGCCGGACCGAGGCCTCGACCGCACTCATGTGTCGGGTCCCCATCCAGTCGTCGTAGTGTACCTGGGGATGGGGCCGTCCGTCGTCCGACCGCAAGTCGTGGAGTCGGACCATCTGTTCGTCGATGGTCCCGTCGGTGCGGACGATGACCGCTCCGTCGCGGGTCGTGCCGACCGTCTTTGCCGTCTCGACGAACGCATCGAACGCGTCGCTGACGCTCGAACATCGCTCGACCGGCCAGCGGTTCGCTCCCATCGGATCGGTGTAGGTCGACACTTCGCCCTCGACGAGCAGAAAGTACAGCCCGGGACCACGGACGTGTCGTTCGCCCCAGCGGTCGAAGTCCTCGCTGACACGGTCGGCGGCGTCGACGATCGATGCCAGTACTTCGTCGGCCAACTGTCGCGGTTCCATCACACCCAGTTCGCTCCGTCGTGGTATAAATCGGATGGCCGAAAAGGCTCGCTACCGGCCATTTAGTGGCGTTTAACGAAGGATTACTCGATTTCGGTCGTCGCTTTGTTCCCGGATTTCTTCTCTTTGATCTGATCGACGACTGTGTCCATCGAATCTCGCTGCTGGGCGATCGTCACGCCGACGAGGGCACCGACCGCACCGCCGGTGCTCGCGAGGTTCCGACTCCACAGTGCGCCGACAGCGGCGCCGATCGCCGCACCAGTTGCCGCGTATTTCGACCGTCGGAGGATTCTGTTCAGACGACTTCGCATAGGTACTGTATCACTCGCGATCCTGATAAGTGTGTTTCCCGACCCCTCCATCGCTCTGTCTGTCATGTCGTTACAGCCGAAATATTTACGTTTCCAGCCTTCTATCCCGTAACTTGGATGTTTTCCCGAAGGTGTTTTGACGGTCAATACTGAAGTGGGGGCTATCGATGAGTGATCGTGCAACGTGGGCGTCGCGGCTGGGCTTTCTGCTCGCCGCAATCGGGAGTGCAGTCGGTCTCGGGAACATCTGGCAGTTCCCGTTCAAGACCGCGACAAACGGCGGTGCCGTATTTCTCGTGTTCTATCTGGTGGCCGTCGTCTTGATCGGTTTCCCGGCGATGCTCGCCGAGTTCGTCCTCGGCCGCCGGACACACCGGAACGCTATCGACGCGTTCGACCAGCTCGGCCATCGACAGTGGCGGCTCGTCGGCGCGCTCGGTATCGCGACCGGATTCTGGATCCTCTCGTACTACAACGTCGTCGGCGGGTGGATCATCCGCTACACCATCGGGAGCGCGACTGGGGCGTACTTCGATGCCCCGGCGGAATACTTCGGTGCTGTCTCGGCTGGCCCCGAGGCCGTACTCGCACAGGCGGTGTTCGTCGCTATCGTGGTCGGAATCGTCGCACTGGGCGTCGAAGACGGTATCGAGCGGGCGACGAAAGTGATGGTCCCCAGTATCGTCGTCATGATGCTCGCACTCGCAGTGTGGGCTGTCACACTCCCCGGTGGAACCGCCGGCTACGAGTACTTCCTCTCGCCGGATCTGGCGACGCTTTCGGCCAACGCGACCGACGTGATCCCCTTCGCCGTCGGGCAGGCCTTTTTCACGCTCTCGCTGGGGATGGCGATCATGATAACCTACTCGTCGTACATCGGCGAGGACGACGATCTGGCAATCGACGGTGGGGTCATCGTGGTCTCGAACACTCTTATCGGCGTCCTCGCGGGTCTCGTCGTCTTTCCGATCCTCTTTTCCAACGGGATCGATCCGGCGACTGAAGGCCCGTCGGCGCTGTTCGTCGCCGTCGCGAGCGGGTTCGCCGAAGTACCGGGCGGGCGACTCCTCGGGGTCGTCTTCTTCGGTGTCGTCCTGATCGCCGCACTCTCCTCGGCGATTAGCCTGCTGGAGGTCGTCGTCGCCTACGCGACCGACAACTACGACGTCTCACGGACCAGTCTCGCTGCCGTCGGCGGGTTCGGGCTGTTCGTCCTCGGACTGCCCTCCGCGTGGAAGACGGCGTGGCTGGGCTGGTTCGACTCGCTGGCCTATCAGCTATTCTTGCCCCTGTCGGTCCTGTTCGTGATGGTGTTCGTCGGCTGGGTGATCGGCGACGAAGCGCTGGCAGAGATTCGGGAAGGAACGCACGGCAGCGGGGGATTCAGTATCGCATGGCTCTGGACCGTCCGTACGATCGTCTTGCTCGGTGTCCTGCTGACGCTCGGGCTCGGGATTCAGACGCTGTTCCTCGGTCCCGACCCGGGGATCGTCCCGCCGATCTAGATTTTCCGCGCAATTACCGCACTAGATACGGATCGTCGTTCGGAAGGAAGCGCCCGAGATCGGCCTCACGCCGGTAGTCGGAGGCCAGCAGTGCTTCGAGCGCCTGCACGAGTCGTTGCTCGTCGTCGCCCGCCCACTCGGTCGGCTCTTTGATCGGGTAGACCAGCCAGCCGGCACCGACGACTTCGGTGGCGTGGCGCTCGTCCATGTCGATATCGTCGGTCGATTCGGCCGTCGCGATCGAGAAGACGTGTCTCGTCGCGCGCTCGCCCACTGGCAGGAGGACGTGGGCGGTGATCGCCCGCAGTTCGGAGTCGAAGAGCGGTTCGAGGTCGGCGTAGGAATCCTCGCTGGGCGTCCCGTCGGCGACGCACATGTGGAGATACGAGAAGTAGGTCTGGTCGACAGTGGGTGGGGTCCCCGCTTCCGAGAGCAGACCGCCGGCGACGAGTGCGCGCTGGAGGCGGTCGCCGGCCTCACTGTCGGTAAAGGGGATGCCCGACTCGATACCACCGTGGACGCCCGGGTGGTCGCCGACGACGTGGAAGTGGGCGTTGGCGTCGCCGTAGCCCGCGACGAAGCGATCACAGTCCGGCTCGAAGCCGAAGGGGTTGTCCGGTCGGTCTGCGACGTTTTTCACGGGCGAGAGGATGCGAGGGGCGAACTTTACTCCGACGATTCGTCCACAAGGCGTATGCCCGAAGCACACGCCTGTCCCCCTGATGCCCTCCAGACGTGCAGTCCTCGGTACGCTCGCGGCCGGCGGCCTCGCCGGTGCCGTGGGCCTTATCGTCGCGGACGACTCGGCGCCGCAACCGATCCCCGACGCCACGCCCGGCCCCGACGACTGGCCTGCTGCCGGCTACGATCGGCGCAACACCCGCCACAACGCCGCGGCGTCGATGCCCCGCTCGGAGCCGACGCCCCGGTGGTCGGCGGACTTCGACGCCTGTCACACGCCGTTCGTGCGCGGGACGCGGGTCGTCCTCAACGCCGGCCAGCGGACGGCCGGGTTCCGCGCCACCGACGGCGAGCGCGTCTGGCGCTCGGAGTCGAAGCCGTGGGGGTTCGAGACGCCGACGCTCGGTCCGGAACGTGCGTACGTGACGGGCGTCGACTGCGCCTTCGGCGTCGACCTCGACAGCGGGGAGGCGTCGTGGCACGGTCGCCCCTGCTGGGGCGCGAACACGAAGAGCGGCACCATCGCGAACGGCCGCCTCTACCTGCAGTATGGCGGCTACTTCTCGGCGCTCGATGCGACTGGGCAGGTCACGTGGGCCAGCCAGCACGACGCGCGCGGCTCCCCGGCGATCCTCGACGAGACGGCCTACGTCGCCACGGCGTTCACCGTCGAGGCCGTCGACCTGACCGCCACCGTTCGGGAGTGGCCCTGGGAAGACGGGGACGACGAACCGGCTCACGCCGAACGCGAGGCCGCCACCGTGTGGTCGGTCCCCGGCGAATCGAGGATCACCGGCCCGCGCTTCTATCGAAGCCCGGCCGTCCACGAGGAGACAGTCTACGCCACCGCCGAGCGCGAGGACGACCCGGGTGGGGAACTCCGCGCGCTTGACCGCGCGAGCGGCGAGGAGCGCTGGGTCGTCGCGTCGCCGCCACGCCGTCGTGTGGGCGAGGACCCTCGCGACGCGCCCGACCCGATAACGCGGCCGACCGCGCCGGTCGTGACCGACGACCTCGTCGTCACGTCGCTGGGTGATCGCGTCCTCCGGGCGTTCACACACGAGGGGGACAGTGAGTGGACGACGCCACTCGATCACTCGGTCACCGAACTGGCCGCCGCGGGCGAGACGCTCGTCGCCGTCACCCACGACCGGAGCATCGATCTCAAGGGACCGGGCCACGCGACGCTGGCCGCCTTCGATCTGCAGACGGGCGAACGGCGCTGGTCGTGGTCGATCGAGCACCACATCGAGGGGCTGGCACTGGCCGGCGGGACGATCTACACGACCCGCGGGATCGACCGACAGCGCGACGAGGATCTCGTCGGCCAGCGCCTGCTCGCACTGGGGTAGTCCCGCAAAGGTTTTTCTGCCGGTCGGTGTCTATGCTACCCATGACCAGCATCGCTGCGGGCGGTGGTGTCGCGTGACCCACGAGGACCGCGTCGAGGACCTGCGCGAGCGCAAGCGCGAGGCCGAACTGGGCGGCGGCGAGGACCGCATCGAGTCCCAGCACGAGAAGGGAAAGCTCACCGCACGCGAGCGGATCGACTACTTCCTCGACGACGACACCTTCGTCGAGATCGACACCCTGCGGGAACACCGGTCGACGAACTTCGACATGGACGAGAAACGGGTTCCGGGCGACGGCGTCGTGACGGGCTACGGCGAGGTCGACGGCCGGAAGACGTTCGTCTTCGCCCACGACTTCACCGTCTTCGGTGGCTCGCTGGGCGAGGCCTTTGCCCAGAAGGTCTGTAAGGTGATGGACAAGGCAATCGAGACCGGCTGTCCAATCATCGGGCTGAACGACTCCGCTGGCGCGCGCATTCAGGAGGGGATCGACTCGCTGGCGGGCTACGCCGACATCTTCCATCGCAATCAACAGGCAAGCGGCGTCGTCCCGCAGATTTCGGCGATCATGGGTCCTTGCGCCGGTGGCGCGGTGTACTCCCCGTCGATCACGGACTTCGTGTGCATGGTCGAGGGGACCAGCCACATGTTCATCACCGGCCCGGACGTGATCGAGACGGTCACCGGCGAAGAAGTCGGCTTCGACGAACTCGGTGGGGCCAAGACCCACGCGGGCGAGTCAGGCGTCGCCCACCTCACCGCGGCCGACGAGAAGGCGGCGATGGACGACATCCGTTACATGCTGTCGTATCTCCCCCAGAACAACGTCGAGGACCCGCCCCGCGTCGACCCCTGGGACGACCGTGACCGCCGGAACGAGGACCTGCTCGACGTGGTGCCCGACGCCCCACAGAAGCCCTACGACATGGTCCGAGTCATCGACGGCGTCGTCGACGAGGGGTCGTACTTCGAGGTCGCCGAGTCGTTCGCCCGCAATATCACGATGGGGTTTGCCCGACTCGACGGCCACTCGATCGGGGTCGTCGGGAATCAACCGCGGGTCAACGCCGGGACGCTGGACATCGACGCCTCGCGCAAAGCGGCGCGGTTCGTCCGCTTCTGTGACGCGTTCAACATCCCCATCCTCACCTTCGTCGACGTGCCCGGGTTCATGCCCGGCAAGGATCAAGAGCGCAACGCCATCATCAACCACGGCGCGAAACTCCTCTACGCCTACAGCGAGGCGACGGTGCCGCTGCTGACGGTCATCACACGCAAGGCCTACGGCGGTGCCTACGACGTGATGGCCTCCAAGCACATCGGCGCGGACGTGAACTACGCGTGGCCGACCGCCGAGATCGCCGTCATGGGGCCACAGGGCGCGGTCAACGTCCTCTACGACGACGAACTCGACGCCGCCGAGGACGTGGAAGCGCGCCGGCAGGAACTGATCGACGAGTACCGCGACGCCTTCGCGAATCCCTACACTGCCGCCGAGCGGGGCTTCGTCGACGACGTGCTCGAACCGCAGGACACCCGGCCACGGCTCATCGACGATCTGGAGACGCTACAGGGCAAACGCAAGCAACAGCCAGAACGAAAACACGGCAACATCCCGCTGTAATCGCTCGCTACCTGTCGAGGACGGCGATCATCTCGTCGGTGGTCTCTTCGACGTCCCAGTGATCGAGGAACTCCGCGATAGCCGACTTCAGGTCGACGAGCGTCATCGGCGTCACGCTCAGGCCGTGCGTGATCGACTGGGGCTGTTCGCGAGCGCGGTCTAGCTGTCGTTTCTGGGACTGGGAGAACTCGCTGAACCCGTCCATCGATACGTCGACTCTGGCCGGCAGCGATCCCTTCTTTTTGTTGAACGGCTCCTGTGCCTCCGGCGATCCCGCGAAGGTCAGGAACTCAGCGAGCGCGTCCGGGTCCGCGTCGACGTGTGGAATCACCGCGTCCATGACGACACCGAACTGATCTTCGGTCCCGGGGAACGGAATGCGTTCCCAGTCGCGTTCGAAGGTAAAGCCGTCCGTGTCCGAGAAGACGCCGGCCGCCCAGTCGCCCTGTGCATAGACCGGGGCAGTTCCGTCGATGAACTGTTGGTTCGCATCGGTCATGGCGTGGTACAGCGAATCGTCGTCGGCGAGGTCGGCGAATTCGACGACGTGTTCGAGCGCCCGACTGATCGCGCGTCGATTCGCCGCCGCCTTCCCGTTCGTGATCGCCTCGAAGGTCGAGATGTCTTCGAACCCGAGCAACGTCACCTCCCACAACTGCAACACCGTAAATGGGTCAGCCATCGGGAGCAAGAACGCCGGACCGTCACCGTCGATCCGTCGCAATAGCTCGATGAGTTCGCCCGGGTCAGCGGCTCGCTGTGGGTCGATACCGGCCGATTCGATAGCCTCCGTGTGGAGGTAGAGGTCGTTGTATCGGTGGACGGCGAGTGGGACCGTTCGGAACGCGCCGTTGATCTTCGAGACATCGACCGCCGCGTCGAGGAAATGTTGCTTCAGTCCGGCCGACTCCCAGACGTTCGAGATGTCCGCGACGACACCCACATCCGAGTAGGTCTGGACCTCGCCCGGCCACCCGGTCCACAGGTCCGGCGGGTCCTCGTCGAGAATGCGCCCTTTGACTTCGAGTCGCATATTCTCGTAGTGGGTCGTGTTCAATGTAATGGAGCTGTTGCTTTTGCGGAACTGCTCTGTGAACGACTCGAGTGCGGCAGCACCGTCTCCACCGACGTAGTGGTGAACGAGTTCGATTTCCTTCGCCCGGCGATCCTGAAGGCTACTGGACATTACCTCCTGCTTTCGTACTGTCGTGCTTAAGTGTTTGCCTGAAATTTTCTCACATGGTAATCGGCGGCTGCCGCGATCTGTCGCCGTTCGCACTGCAGCCTGAAACGTGTGACTCCGCATAGTTTTATGATGGGGTCGTTGGTACTGGGAGATATGTTCGATAAGGTTCTTGTCGCCAACCGCGGGGAGATCGCGGTCCGCGTCATGCGGGCCTGCGAGGAACTGGGGGTTGGAACCGTCGCTGTCTATTCAGATGCTGATAAGCACTCGGGCCACGTTCGCTACGCAGACGAGGCGTACAACATCGGCCCAGCGCGGGCGGCAGACTCATACAACGACGGCGAGACCGTGATCGAGGCGGCTCGGAAGGCCGACGCCGACGCCATCCATCCCGGATACGGATTCATGGCCGAGAACGCCGACTTCGCGGCCCGCGTCGAGGAGACCGACGGCATCACGTGGATCGGGCCGTCCTCGGGCGCGATGGAGCGACTCGGCGAGAAGACCCACGCACGGACGGTGATGCGTGACGCCGACGTGCCCATCGTTCCTGGCACCACCGAGTCCATCGACGAAGCCCAGCAGGTCGTCGAGTTCGGTGAGGAGCACGGCTTTCCCGTCCTCATCAAGGCGGAGGGTGGCGGTGGTGGGATGGGCCAGAAGATCGTCCGCAGCGCGGACGAGGCCGAAGAACAGCTCGAAACCGCACAGCGCGAGGGGGAGGCGTACTTCTCGAACGCGTCGGTGTATCTCGAACGGTTCCTCGACAACGCCCGCCACGTCGAGGTCCAGATCCTCGCGGACAAGCACGGCAACGTCCGCCACCTCGGCGAACGTGACTGCTCGCTCCAGCGCCGCCAGCAGAAGGTCATCGAGGAGGGACCAAGCCCCGCGCTGACCGACGACCTCCGGGAGCAGATCGCCGAGGCCGCCCGCAGAGGTGCCGACGCCGGTGACTACTACAACGCCGGTACCTTCGAATTCCTCGTCGAGGACGAGGAGCGCAACGACGACGGCCTGCTCGACGCCGACACCGACTTCTTCTTCCTCGAAGTCAACACCCGCATTCAGGTCGAACACACGGTCACGGAGGAACTGACGGGTATCGACATCGTCAAGTGGCAGATCCGGGTCGCCGCCGGCGAGGAACTCACCTTCGCACAGGATGACGTGGCACTCGACGGCCACGCCATGGAGTTCCGAATCAACGCCGAGAACGCCGCCAACGATTTCCAGCCCGCGACCGGCGGCTCGTTCGACCTCTACGATCCACCCGGCGGGATCGGTGTCCGGGTCGACGACGCCCCGCGGCAGGGCGACGACCTCGTGACCGACTACGATTCGATGATCGCGAAGCTGATCACGCACGGCGACGACCGCACGGAGTGTATCGCTCGTGGGAAACGAGCGCTGGCCGACTACCACATCGAGGGGTTCCCGACGATCATCCCCTTCCATCGCATGATGCTCACCGACGAGCCGTTCTTGGAGGGGCGACACACCACGAAGTACCTCGACGACGACGTCGGCCCCGAGCGCATCGACGCGGCACAGGAACGCTGGGGCACCGAGCCGGCCGAACCGAGCGGGGACGACGAGGAGGTCACCGAACGGGAGTTCACCGTCGAGGTCAACGGCAAACGCTTCGACGTGGAACTGGAAGAACGCGGCGCACCGCCGATCAACGTCGGGGACATCGACGCCGACGACGGCGGGAATCGACCGCAGCGGCCCGGCGACAGTGGCTCGTCGTCCGATGGCGCCAGTGGCGGTACGAGCGCCGAAGGCGACGAAGTCACCGCCGAGATGCAAGGGACGATCCTCGAAGTCAACGTCGCAGAGGGCGACGAGGTCGAGTCCGGCGACGTACTCTGCGTGCTCGAAGCGATGAAAATGGAGAACGACATCGTCGCCGAACGCGGCGGCACGGTCACGCAGGTCGCGATCGGCGAAGGCGAGTCGGTCGACATGGGCGATCTGCTGTTCGTCGTCGGATAGTCCCGGCGTCAGCCGAGGCTTCGTGCCGTCGTGGTGTGTGCGGAATATTCCCTCACCATCATGTCGGGAAATAATTTTCGACGACCGATAGACTCATGGCTGATAGCCAGACAGTACACACATGATCAGACGAACGACACTCGTTGCCATCCTTCTGGTGGCGATGATGGCCCTGAGTGGCTGCTCGGTTATCACTGGTGACGGTGCCAGTTACGTTTCTGAGGACGTGAGCATCGAGGAAGCCACGGTCTCCGGGACGAACTTCACGCTCGAACGGTCCGAGTGGCAGAACCGCTCGCGGGACGTCGAGATCGCCGGCGAGCAGCGGACGATCAACGTCTCGACGCAGGTCAAAGCCTACACCTGGGGTGAGCAACAGGGTGCCTTCGCCGTCCTCGCGACGCCCACAGTCGAGGTCGCCGGACAGGGGATGAATCCGGTCGCGGATATGTCCAACGAAGAACTGATCCGGCAGCTACAGAGTGGGTTCGAGGGACAGGGCGAGATCACGAATCTCGAACAGACGGAGACCTACACCGTCAACGCGAGCAGCGAGGACCGGAACGTCACCGTGTTCTCGGCGACCGCAAAGCGAGACGGCACACAGCGTCAGATCCTGATCCACGTGACGAAGTTCGTCGACGGCAGCGACATCGTGGTCGGTGCGGCAGTCCACGTCGAGGGCGACGACGCGGTCCGAACGGACACGGAGACGATGTTCGAAGGGATCGCTCACTGAGCGTTCCGACGACGACGCTTTTCTGACTGCTGTGACGATCCGTCCGGGCGCGAGACATCGGTCACCGAGTGCAGCGACCCGCTGGAGGCGGAGACGTTTTGCCCGTCGCTGTCGACCGGTCGTCCATGCAGGCAACACGCGAGCGGATTCTCGACGCGCTCGATGCCGGCCCGACCACAGGGCCAGCGATGGCAGATCGGCTGGACATCTCCCGTGCGGCCGTCTGGAAGCACATCGAGCAACTCCGCGAGGAGGGGTTCGTGATCGAGAGCGCAGGTGACGGCTACGAACTCGTCTCGATTCCCTCGTTCGGAGCCAGTGCCGTCGAGTACGGTCTCAACGCACCGTTTTCGATCGAGTACCACGACAGCATCGACAGCACGAACCGACGCGCTCGCGAACTCGCGACCGACGGCGAGTCCGACGTGGTCGTGCTGGCGGACGAACAGACCGGCGGCCGCGGGCGACTCGACCGCGCGTGGTCCTCGCCCAGTGGCGGCGTCTGGCTCTCGCTGGTCTGCCGGCCGGCCGTGCCGCTGGCTCACGCGCCCGCGTTCACGCTCGCCGCGGCCGTCGCAGTCACGCGTGCCGCACGCGAGGCCGGCGTCGACGCCCGGATCAAGTGGCCAAACGACGTGGTCGTCGGCGAGGAGGAACGAAAGCTGGCCGGTATCCTCACCGAAGTCGAGGGCGAGGCCGACCGCGTGGACTGGACCGTCGTCGGCATCGGTAGCAACGTCAACGTCGACCCAGCGGCGCTGCCCGGGGATGTCGACGCGACGAGCGTGCAGGCCGAAGTCGGCCCGATCGATCGCCGGGTGTACACCCAGCGGCTGCTGGAGACGTTCGACGAGCTACGAGCCGACCCCGACCAGATCGTCGACGCGTGGGTCGAGCACGCGACGACGCTCGGCAAGACCGTGCGCGTCGAGACACCGGGGGGAATCGTCGAGGGCGAGGCCGTCGATGTGACCTTCCCCGGAGCGCTCGTCGTCGATACGGGGACCGAAGAAGTGACCATCACCGCCGGCGACTGTGACCACTTGCGACCGGCGTGATGACCCGCCGCCCGACGCTGCCAGATCCGGCACTCACGCGGGCACGGCGTCGTCGACGTGGACTGTCAGGACGGGGACCGGCGACCGTCTGACGACGTGTTCGGCGACGCTGCCAAGCAGGAGTCGGTCGATCCCGCCGCGGCCGTGCGTGCCCATGACGATCAGGTCACAGTCGCTCTCGGCGGCGTGACCGACGATTTCGCGTTCGGGACTCCCCTCTAGCATCGTATGCTCGACGGTCGTCTCGGGCGAACAGATGCGTTCTGCGGCCTCGATCGCCAGTTCTCCCTCTTCGTTGAGCAGGCCTCGAATACCCTCGACGGACGCATCGACCGGGATCGTCGTCATGCCGGACGTGTTGACCACGTACAGCAGTTCGATCGTGGCGTCGTCTCTGCGCGCGATCTCGTCGGCGTGTTCGATGACCCGCTCCATGCCAGCAGACCCGTCCGTCGGCAGGAGCAGGTGGTCGTACATTGGTCTGTGCTAACAGTTCACTGGGTGGGCGCTTAAGCGTTACTCGCGTAGTAGACCCGCTCGATGTCGTCGACGCCGGCCCGGCGAACGATGGCCCGGACTGGCTCGCGCGCTCCTGCGAGGTTGTCAGAATCACCATCCAGCACCAGCAGGTCCGCGTCCCGCCCCTGCTCGATCAGGCCGCAGTTCAGGCCGGCAATCGCCGCGCCGTTGACCGTCGCCATCCGTAACACCTCGGTGGCGGGCACGTCCGAGAGCTTCGCCGCCCACTCCATCTCGCGAAACATCGACGGGCTGTTGGTCATGACGTTGTCCGTCCCGAGTGCAACCGTCGTCCGCTCGACGAGGTCGTCGATCGGCGGCCGACCGACGTTCGTGACGACGTTCGAGCGCGGGCAGACGACCACCGGCACCTCGCTGTCGGCGAGTCGGTCGAGGTGGAGGCCCTCGGCGTGGACCATATGGACGAGGAAATCGGGGTCCAGATCCAGCGCGGGGTTGATGTCGCTTTCGTCGACCTCACCTGCGTGGATGCCAAAGAGCTTCTCCGCTTGTGCCGTCGCGTTGCGCTCGCGGCTGAAATCGCCGTCGTTTGCTCCGCTGGCTCCGAACCCGTCGCTCGCTTCCATCGCGTCGGTCGTCTCCCGGCCGAGGACCACACTCTCGACCGGCGAACCGGTCATCGCGGTCTCGATGGCGTCGACACCCTCGACGCCGCCCTCGCGGAACTCCACGAAGGCGGCCGTGCCCGCCCGTTCCATGAAGCTGATCGTCCGCTCCATCCCGGCGACGAGGTCTTCGCGACTTGCCTGTCGGAGCAGTCGATGTTTCAGTCCGTCCGGCGGTGCGACGAGTTCTTCGAGCGTGAGGCCGCCGCCCGCCTCCTTGGCGATGGAGTCGCCGATGTGCGTGTGGGCGTTGACGAACGCCGGGACGATCCAGCGAGACGTGTCGACAGCGGTCTCCTCGATCGTCGTGATGACACCGTTTTCGACGACGATGCGCCCCTCGATCGGTTCGAACTCACGGCCCCGGAAGATCGTCCCCGAAATGATCGTCTGGTCGCTCATAGGTCCCTCACTCGCTTGCCTCAGTTGAATTCATCGAGTGTCGCATGGATGCCCGGACGCACGTCGCGGACGAGCGCCCCGTCCAGTTCCAGTCCCAGCACGCGGATCGCGGCCTCGCCGACGCGGTCAGAGACGGCCTCGGGTGCGTAGACGCCGAGTCGCCACTGGTCGTGCTGGGCCGCCCTGAGGGCACTGACCAGCGTCGACTGCGCGCCGAGTTCGCGGCTGTCGCCGTTGACGACGACGCGACTGGACGACTCTGTCATCGACGGCTCGCCGGGGATGTCGAGGAGGACGGCGTCGGTGTCGACGTTCGCCTCGTCGGCGATCGCGCGCTCGTGCTCCTGAACGGACGCGTGGTCCATCGACAGCAGTTCAGCCGGGACAGCGGCCATCTCCGCCCAGACGGCGCGTTTGTACAGGTCTCGTTCGGTGAGGCGGCGCGCGTACTCGGTCGTCTCGTCGGTCCTGCGCAGCGTCACCAGCAGATCGTCGTCGTTCCAGCGCCGGAGCCGCTCGGGGTCCGTCTCCGTCTCCGCGAGCAGGCGTTCGGTCGCACGCCGGAGCATCGTCTTGGCGATCCGAGCGACGTGGTGTTTGTAGACGGTGGGGTTCATCAGCGCCCGCGCCAGCAGGAGCGACTCGGCGGTCTGGACGTTCCCCTCGTCGAGGACGAGGTCGCCGTCGACGAATCGAAGTTCCCGGACGAGTCGCTCGTGGTCGATGGTGCCGTAGGGGACGCCAGTGTGGTGGGCGTCGCGCACGAGGTAGTCCATCCGGTCCACGTCGAGTTCGCCAGACACCAACTGTCCGAGTTCACCGTCACCGGCGACGAGATCGGCGACTGCATCGGGGTTCAGCCCGTGGTCGGTCAGTACTCGTGCGACCTCGCCACGGTCCAGCAGGTCGTGGACGTCGTCGTGGTACTTCCCCGTCTCGCGGTGGATGACCTGCTCGACGTTGTGGCTGTACGGCGAGTGGCCCACGTCGTGCAAGAGCGCGGCGGCCCGGACGCGCTCGGCTTGCTGGCCCTCGATGCCGAGGTGTGTCAGCGCCTCGTCGGCGAGGTGGTACACGCCCAGCGAGTGCTCGAAGCGCGTGTGGTTCGCCGACGGGTACACCAGCGTCACCGTCCCGAGCTGTTTGATGTGACGGAGTCGCTGGACGAGCGGGGTGTCGAGCAGCGCCTCGGCCACACCCTCGACGGCGATGTGGTCGTGGACGCTGTCCTTGATCGTCGTCATCGGTTCGTGCTTGGTCGCGTCCCGGCATAAGACTGGGCCTCGACCGTGCCATCGATAGCGTCCGCCTACTCGACCGAGACGGAGCCGTCAGAAAGCACCGTCACCAGGCACTCACAGTACGTGAACTGCACGAGCACGTCGGTCACTCGCGTCTCGTCGACCGACGCCACCAGCGTGTCGAGGGCTTTCGGATCGATCACGTCGGCGAGGACGGGTTCGAGCGTCCGCACGTCGGCGTCCAGTGCGTCGGCGACCGCTTCGACGACGGCGAGGCTGGGAACGAGGTCTGGCTGTTCATCGGGCACGTTCCTGTGCCCGGTCACGGCCCGCTCCTCCCCCGCCTGCTCCCGTCCCGTGTGGTGTTCCGTTCCGGGAACGGCGTTCGGTTGTGCCACCCGTCGAACTCCGAAGTGAGCGAGACGAGATCCTGCGCTTGATCCCACTCGATCAGTCCCGCCGCCGATAGTTTCGGGAGGTGTACGTGTGCCAGACGCACGCTCATCTGATGCCGTCGTTCGACGGTCGATGCGCCTCGTCTTGTCTCGTCGTTCGCCGCGAGAATTTCGTCGACGAGTACTAGCACTGGGACCGGTCGGTGCTGTCCCCCCAGATACTGTAGCGCCTCACGGCGGGTCGCGCTCGCGAGCGCCTCGTAGTATCGGTCCAGGTGTGTCGCTTCACTCGGCACGTCGCCCGGTGGTAGATCACCCATACCACTCCTTCCGTTGCAGTCGACAAAGCCTTCGTGCCGGTCAGGTCATGGCGCTTATACCCTCCGTAACGACACCGTTACCGACGGCTATCGCCGCCTTACCGTCGATCGTTCGACTCGCGCTGTCAGGCCGTCGGCGTGGTTCCCGACCGTTCGGTGAGGCGCTCCTGTAACGCGGTGTTCGTTCCTCGTCGGAGCCGTTCCGACAACGCCTGTACCGAGATGTCGAGTGTCTCCGCCAGTGTAGCGAGCGTCACGCGACGTGGGACTTCGAAGTACCCCTCTTCGAGTGCCAGTGCCAGTGCTTCGTACTGGGGCTGGGTCAGCGATGTCGTCTCGCGCTCGGTGACGACAGCCGACAGCGACGACAGCCGCTGGAGTCGGTACGTGATCCCGTGGGCCGTACAGTACTCGTCGAACGTGACGAGATCACGGTGGTCCTCGAACCGGACCCGGAGCGTCCACGCAGCGTCGCTGTGGGCTTCGAGGAGCGTCCCGTTGGCTTCGGCGAGACCGTCGAGCAACGCGTCTGCCGGGTCGTCCCACTCGACCCGGTACAGTGTCCGGTCTTCGAACTCGTCGAGAACGTCGACTGGTCCGACTGACTCGCTAGCCGCCATCGCGGTGGCGAACTCGTCGCGTCCGTCGCCGTACGCCCAGAGGTAAGGTACGAACCGCCGTCCTGTGGGCACGAGACACTCGATCTCGACCACGAGGTTCGGATTGTCGGCGACGAACCGACCGAGCAGGAACTGCTCGGCTTCGACCGACAGTTCTGCGATGATACTCATCGCAGAACGTAGGTCCCCACCGGGTATAGCCCAGTTTGCCAGCTACTCGCCCGTTCGGCACGTGTACCGACAGTATATCTACGTCGTCCGTGCAACGTCTTTGGAACCTGTATCTAATCAGTCCATCACTGAACCGACTATGCTGTTCATAACCAAGCCAGTAACTCACCAATCCCGCCACGAGACGAATGAGCGAAGAGATCCAGACCGGCCGCGGCCGGTCGTCGAAGTTGAACCGTCGACAGCTCCTGCAGACCGTCGGGGTGGCGGGCGCGAGCCTGACAGCACTGTCCGGTATCGCGAGCGCGCACCAGACCCAGTTTTTCGGCTGTAGTCAGCTCTGTACGGACACGCAGGGAGATTACGCCGTCGTCCGCTCCGATGGGGCCTACGAGTGTCGCCCGATCACCCGGTCCTCGAACCGCAACAATCTCCCGTGGGACTGGGGCGCGTACTGCTACGAGGCCAGCGGCGACGAGGTGATCGTCGGGATGGTCGAAGAGAACGTCCTCGTGGGCGAGGAGATTGTCGACGACGGGACCTGCACGCTCTGTCTGAATCCGAATCGGTGTGCCCAGAATTACTACGACGACCCCGAGGACATCGTCGACGCGCTGAACGAGGACGCCACCTGTACGCCCTGTCGCGGTCGTGTGGAACGAAGCGAGGACTGCGAAGTGTACGGGTCGAGTGGTCGAAGCGGCGGCGGGCCGCCCGGAGGCGACACTGGGAACGGAGAGCGTCCGCAGAAGGGCAACGGAAAGAAAACCGGCCGCGGACACGGCGACTGACCGACTTATACGGATTATTGTAGATCGTTACCGGATCGACCGCTCGACTACGTGCGGTCGACCGGGAAAACGGCGACAATAATCCGTATTACTCGAACCGGGAGAGCAGTTCGTGCAGTTCGCCGCGGCGGGCGTTGCCGGCGTCCTCGGCGTCGCCGGGGGACCGCCCCATCCGCTTGACCGTCTGGATCGCGTCGAGCGCATCGTAGTCCCGCCCGTAGACCAGCCACGCCGCCAGTGCCTGTCCGGTCCGTCCGATTCCGGCCAGACAGTGAACGACGACCGGCTCTCTGGCGGCGACGGCGTCTTCGATGAAGGGGAGCACGTCCTCGGCCAGCGTCGCTCTGCTCGCGAGGTGATGGTCGGCGATGGGGACGTGGGCGACGTTCTCGGCCCCGAACGCGGCCGCGTACCGACCAGTGTTGGCGTCCGTCTGTTCGAGCTGTGTCCCGGAGAGCAGACAGAGCACGCGCTCGACACCACGGTCCTGCATGAACTCGATCCACTCCTCGACTGCGTCGTCACGCGGCGCAGTCGAATGCCAACCGGGACAGCAAGCGCCGTAGACGTATCTCTCGTCGGGGGCAGCGGGGGCAAACCGGTGGGCGTCGACCCGGTCTTCGTTTCGAGATGTCGGCATTATCTTCCCTCAGACACTCTGGGGTCTTGAAACAATCCCCGCAGTTCTCAACGATGACAATCAGATGCCGTGTGGGTCACCGTCTCATCGCCCGACTGAGGGACTTCCGTCTGGTGGATCGACAGCACCATTTATCACGCCGGTTCCCCCTACTGAGGATATGGTGACGTTCCTCTCCGGTGGGACCGGGACCCCGAAACTGCTCGCCGGAGCCGACGCGGTGTTCCCCGCTGAAGAGACGACAGTCGTGGGCAACACCGGCGACGACGTGATGCTGGGCGGCCATCTCGTCTGTCCCGACATCGACACCGTCCTCTTTCTTGCCGGTGGCGTCCTCGACCGAGACCTGTGGTGGGGGATCGACGACGACACCGCCGAGACCCACGACGAACTCCTGCGCCTCGCAGACGCGGCCGACTTGCGCGAGGGACCGCGATACCTCCCCGCCAAGGCCCAGACTCGGGGCCGCGAGATCGCACGCTGGCGGCGGTTCTCCGGCGTCGCGGAGTTCATGCACATCGGCGACCGTGACCGGGCCGTCCACGTGACCCGGACGAGTCTGCTCGACGAAGGGAAGTCCCTGACCGAGGTCACGCGGACGCTCGCAGCGGCGTTCGACCTCGACTGCGACCTCGTGCCGATGAGCGACGATCCGGTCGCGACGCTGATCCACACGCCCGATGGCGTCCAGCACTTTCAGGAGTGGTGGGTCGCTCGCGGCGGCGAGCCACCGGTCGACCGCGTCGAGTTCCGCGGCGGCGAGCACGCCGAGACCACGCCGGCCGTCGAGGACGCGCTCGACGATCCGGTCGTGATCGGCCCGTCGAACCCGATCACGAGCATCGGGCCGATGCGGGCAGTTCCGGGCTTCGAGGCCGCGCTGGACGAGACGCCGGTCGTGGCCGTCTCGCCGTTCGTCGGCGACCGAGTGTTCTCGGGACCGGCCGACGACCTCATGGACGCCACGGGGTTCGAGGCCAGCACGGCCGGCGTCGCGGCCGCCTACCCATTCGCCGACGCCTTCGTCCTCGACGACGACGATCCGACCGAACTGGACCGCCCGGTCGTCCGAACGGACACGCGGATGGACGACGACGCCGACGCCGAGCGCGTCGCGAACGCGGTTGCAGACGCACTGGCGGTGGTCGGATGATCCCGACCATCTCGTCGGGAGGGCCACGATGACGCTGTTCGATCCGCCGGTCGCGCTGGCGAGTCTCAGTGGCCGGTCGGACGCTGACTGGGCCGAAGGCGGCGCGCCCTTCGCCGGCTGTGCCTTCCTGGGCGGCATCGCCATCGACGACGCGACCCGGCGAGCGGCCCGCCAGATGGTCACACGCGACCGCGAGGAGTACCTCCCGCCGGACCCGCACAACTTCGTCTATCAGCAACTCCGGGCGATGGATGACCTGCCGATGCGGGCCGCCGTCAACGTCCGCAGCGCCGCACTGGCACCGCTCGAAGACGCTGCCGACATCTGCCGGGATCACGACGCGATTCTTGAGATCAACGCCCACTGCCGACAGGCCGAGATGTGTGAGGCCGGCGTGGGCGAGGCGCTCCTTCGCGATCCCGACAGGCTCTGTCGGCAGGTCGAGGCGGCGACGGCGACCGGTGCGACCGTCAGTGTGAAAGTCCGAGCGGAGGTCGACGGCGTCGATCTGGTCTCGCTGGCCCCGAAGCTAGAACGTGCCGGTGCGGCCGCCATCCACGTCGACGCGATGGACGCAGAAGCCGTCGTCGAGTCGGTCGCCGACGCGTCGGGACTGTTCGTGATCGCCAACAACGGCGTCCGCGACGCCGCGAGCGTCCGCGAGTATCTGGCGTACGGTGCCGACGCGGTCAGCGTCGGCCGGGCGAGTGACGATCCCGACGTACTCGCGGCGGTACGAAAGGCGACCTACGAGTGGTTTCAGGGGGCTGCACAGTGAGAGACACCGCGCAGAACGCCGAACTCGCGCTGTTGCTGGAAGTCGCTGGCACGCCAAAACCGGGCAACGTCGACCGCCATCACGAGTACGACGACCTGCGCTTCGAGCACTTCCTCGCCGGTGCCGTCGGCGCTCGACCCGGCTTCGAGCGTGCTGCGGCGGGCGAGCCTCTGGGCGACGCGTTCGAGCACGCCATCGAGGGGATGGCCGATCAGCGCGGCGGCAACACCCAGTTCGGTGCCGTCCTCGTCCTGATGCCGCTGGTCGCGACCGCCGCGAGCGGTGCCCTCACCCCCGAGCGTGCTCGCGAGACCGTCGCGTCGACGACCGTCGAGGACGCCGCGGGGTTCTACCGTGCCTTCGAACACGTCGACGTGGCCGTCGACGACCCGCCCGACGGGATGGAACCGCTGGACGTGCGCCACGGGAGCGACGCCGTGCCGACGCTTCGTGAACGTGGGCTGACGCTCGAATCGATCATGGAACAGAGCGCCGACATCGACGACGTGGCCGCCGAGTGGGTCGGTGGCTTCGACCGCGTCTTCGGCGCGGCCGACCGGCTCGACGACCTGTCCGGCCCGGTCGCGGATCGTGCCTCGACAGTGTTTCTCGAACTACTTGCCGAACAGCCCGATACGTTCGTCGTCACGCGACAGGACCGTGCGACCGCCGAGGAAGTCACCCGACGAGCGCAGGCAGTGGTGTCGGGCGAGGAGAGCGCCGCGGCACTCGCCGACGACCTCGTCGCCCGCGACATCAATCCCGGGACGACCGCCGACCTGACGGCCGGCGCGCTCTTTGTCGCGCTGGAACGGGGGCTGGATCTGTGACCGAGACCGTCGACTGGCCGGTCGACCTGCGTGGCGTCACCGAATCGGTCGTGACGACGCTCGGCCCGAACGACCGCTGGAACGTCGCGGCGCTCGGCCTGCACGCCCCCGACGGCGAGACCGAACCAGTCACCGCGCGCACGTGGGGGCGCACCCGGACGTGGCGTAACTTCACCGAACGCGGCGAGGGATACGTCCAGTTCACGAGCGATCCCCTCGACTTCGCTGAGGCGGCCATGACCATCCGAGAGGAAGACCAGCCAGTGCTCGCGAGTGCCGACGCGTGGGCGCGAGTCGAAGTCGACGAGCGCGCGAGTGGCACGGACGGCGGGACCCAGTGGGTCGAGTGGGCGCTCCGGCCGGTCGAATCGGCCGTCGAACGCGAGACCGTTCCGACGACGAACCGGGCGTACTACGCCGTCGTCGAAGCGACCGTCGCGGCCTCGCGCCTCGACGTTCCGACGTACGACACCGACACGCTACTCGACCGGATCGACTACTTCGCGGACGTGGTCGAGCGCTGCGGTGGCGAGCGCGACCGGGCGGCCTTCGCTGTCGTCCGCGAGCAGACCGACGGTTCCCGGTGACAGCGCGTCGTGTCTACGGGGTAGCCGTGCCACAGCCCCGCACTCGGCTCTCGTTCCGAATCCTTTTAGGGGGCCAGTCCGGTACGAACCCCTATGGCAATCAAGCCCGCCTACGTCAAGAAGACAGGAACGCTGCTGATGGAACGATACCCCGACGCCTTCGGTGCCGACTTCGAGCACAACAAGGACGTGGTCACCGAACTCACGAACATCGAGTCCAAGGGCGTTCGTAACCGTATCGCCGGCTACATCGCACGCAAACAGTCTTCGCCCGCCGCGGAAGCGTAGACGGGCTTTCTCTCTTCGCTTTTCGACCCACACCAGCGGCGGCTGTCTGCGCTCTTTGAGTGCTCCGAGAAAGGAGACCGCGTTACTGCTCTGTGGTCATCCGGTCGGCGTGGCGCTTGCGGTGGACGATCCCCTGATTGATCGCGGTCCGGTGGACGAACTCACGGAACGCCTCACCGGTCTCGCTGTCCTCGTCTAACACCATCGGTTTCCCGTCGTCGCCACCCTCCCGAACGGCAGGGTCTAAGGGAATCTCACCGAGGAAGGGCAGTCCCGTCTCCTCGGAGAACTCCCGGCCACCCCCAGAGTCGAAGATGTCGTGCTGGCTGCCACAGTCCGGGCAGGTAAAGGTCGACATGTTCTCGGCCAGTCCCAGCACGGGCGTCTCGTGACGGCCGAACATCTCCAGTCCCTTGCGTGCGTCGTCGAGTGCGACCGTCTGGGGGGTCGTGACGATTGCCGCACCAGTGACGGGGACGCTCTGGAGCATCGTGAGCTGCGTGTCGCCGGTCCCCGGCGGCAGGTCGATCACCATGTAGTCGAGACTGCCCCAGACCACGTCCTCCCAGAGTTGCGTGAGGACGCTGTCGACCATCGGGCCACGCCAGATGACGGGGTCGTCCTCGCCGACGAGAAAGTCCATGCTCATCAGCTTGATCCCGTACTTCTCTGGGGGGATGATCTGGTCGTCCTCGGTCGCCTGCGGGTGCTCGTCGGCGGCGACCATCCGTGGGACGTTCGGACCGTACACGTCGGCGTCGAACAGGCCGACCTGTGCGCCCAGTTCCGAGAGTCCGACAGCGAGGTTCACGGCGAGCGTGCTCTTGCCGACGCCACCTTTCCCCGAGGCGACGGCGATGACGTTCTTGACGCCCGGCAACACGTCCACCTCGGGGTCGATCCCGCGGTCGATGTTGGCCGTCAGTTCGATTTCGGCCGCTAGATCGTCGAGTGCGTGGCGTACCTCGCCGGCCATCGCGGTCTCGTTGGGCGAGTACGGTGCCCCCAGCGCGAGGTCGACGTGGATCTCGTCGTCGCCCACCTCGATCTCGTTGACCAGCCCCAGCGACACGATGTCGTCCCGAAGGTCCGGGTCACGGACCTCGCGCAGGCGCTCGCGCACGTCTGCTTCGTCCATGCCCCGAGGTAGGAGAGGGACCGGCGATAAGGGTTGTGACCCCGAGAGACGACACTCGTCTCACGGGCGTCGGAAGGTGTAGACGAACGCATCGTCGCCCGTTCCGAACGTCACGTCGATGGCACCGCCGTCGTCGTCGAAGACGAGTCGCTCGGCAGGCCCATCGAAGTCATGCAGGGGCATCGCGGCGTCGACGCTGCCGTCGGGTTCAACGGCGAAGTGTGCGCTCCCGCCGAACTCGGCCACGAGCGTCCCGTCCCCGCGCTCGGTCACGGTCGGTGCGAACGCAGCCAGCGCGTCACGGAGCGCCTCGCGATCGGTCGGATCGATGGTCGTCGGTGCCATAGCTGCCGTTCGTCCGGGCCGTGCAAAGGCGTGACGACGCACCGGCCGTTTCGTGACGTTTTTATACACCCGGCGAGGAAACTGAGGTAGACTCGTGCAGGGGCGCGGTGTCCCGAGTCCTCGACGTGAGGGCGCGAGTACTATGCAAGCGTGTCGTGGTAGCCAAGCCTGGCCCAAGGCGCAGGGTTGCTAACTCTGTGGCGTACAGCCTCCGGGGTTCGAATCCCCGCCACGACGCTCACACACCCGATAACACACATGAGTGCAGAAGACCCAGAACTGGACGAAGACGTGGACGAGGAGGAGCTCCGCTACTTCGTTCGGATCGGACAGACTGACCTCGACGGCACGAAGTCCGTCGAGCGTTCCCTGACAGACATGAACGGCATCGGCAAGCGCGCCGCGCGCATCATCGCCGAGAAAGCCGGTGTCGACCGACAGGCCCTTTTCGGTGCCCTCGACGACGAGGACATCGAGGCCGTCGTCGAGAAGGTCGAGGGGTACGCTGACGAGGTCCCGGAATGGCTTACCAACCACCAGAACGACTTCTATTCGGGCGAGTCGACTCACGAGATCGGTAACGACCTGCAGATGCAGCGTCGCGCCGACATCAACCGGATGCAGATGATCGACTCCTACAAAGGCGTTCGACACCAGCGCGGCCAGAAGGTCCGCGGGCAGCGAACCAAGTCCACGGGTCGTACCGAGGGCACCATCGGTGTCAACGTCGAGGCCATCAAGGAAGAACAGGCCGAGGAGGCCGCTGCCGAGGAGGATGACGAATAATGGCACTCGGATCTAACACCAAGTTCTACGAGACGCCGAACCACCCGTATCAGGGCGAGCGCATCGCCGACGAGGCCAACCTCATCGGTCGCTACGGCCTGAAGAACAAGGAAGAACTGTGGCGCGCACAGTCCGAGCTTCGTAGCTACCGCCGCGAGGCCCGAAAACTGCTCGGCCGCGCAGAAGGTGAAGGCTCCCGGTTCGAAGCCGACGAGTTCCTCACCCGACTCAAGCGACTGGGCGTCCTCAACGAGACCGACTCGCTGGACGACGTGCTGTCGCTCGACGTGACCGACGTGCTCGAACGCCGCCTGCAGACGGTCGTCTACCGCAAGGGCTACGCGAACACGCCCGAGCAGGCCCGGCAGTTCATCTCCCACGGCCACATCGTGCTCGAAGACGCCCGTGTCACCCGACCCGGAATGAAGGTCGAGGCCGACGCCGAAGGCAAGGTCGGCTTCGACGAGCACAGTCCGATCTCGGACGAACTGCATCCCGAACGAGCGGAGGCCCAAGAATGAGCGAATCCGAAGACAGCAAGTGGGGCGTTGCCCACGTGTACGCATCGTTCAACAACACGATCATCACCATCACGGACCAGACCGGCGCAGAGACGCTGGCGAAGTCCTCCGGTGGGACCGTGGTCAAGCAGAACCGCGACGAAGCGTCGCCCTACGCCGCGATGCAGATGGCCGAAGTCGTCGCCGAGAAGGCCAAGGCCCAGAACATCGAGGGCGTCCACGTCAACGTTCGCGGTCCCGGCGGGAACCAGCAGAAGTCCCCCGGTCCGGGCGCACAGGCGACGATCCGTGCGCTCGCTCGCGCCGGTCTCGAGATCGGCCGTATCGAGGACGTCACACCGGTCCCTCACGACGGGACTCGCGGTCCGAAGAACGCTGGATTCTAACCAATGACACAGGACTACGAGGTCGAGTTCGTCGAACGCTCCGAACGTGAAGCACGATTCCTCGTGCGTGGCATCACGCCCGCGTTCGCCAACGGCATCCGCCGAGCGATGATCGCCGACGTGCCGACCTTCAGCATCGACACGGTTCGGGTCATCGAGAACTCCAGTGTGATGTTCGACGAGCAGATCGGTCTTCGACTCGGCCTGGTTCCGTTGACCACCGATCTCGACGACTTCGAGGTCGGCGACGAGGTGACGCTGTCGATCGACGTCTCCGGTCCCGAGACCGCGTATTCGAGTGATCTGGTGAGTTCCGATCCGCTGGTCGACGCCGCGGACGACAACATCCCGATCATCGACCTCAAGGACGGCCAGCGCCTCGAAGTCGAGGCCGACGCCGTCCTCGACCGTGGCCGCGAACACGCCAAACATCAGGGCGGCGTGGCCGTGGGATACCGACACCTCCAGCGCGTCGAGGTCGTCGGTGACAAAGGCGAGTTCGAGGACGACGACCCGCAAATTTTGCGTGGCGTCATCGAGGAGCAAGCGGCCGAACACGCCGAGGGAGACGCCGAGAACGGCGATCTCGTCCTGACCGAGACGTTCGACAGTGACCTCGGGAAGCGCTACCCCGGGAAAGAGCTCGAAGTCCACGACGTGGAGAACGCATTTGTCTTCCACGTCGAGACCGACGGCTCGCTGTCGGTCGAAGAACTGACGCTTCGCGCGGTCGATACGATTCGATCCCGCGCGGACGAACTACGCGAAGCAGTCCAACTATAAGATGACCCCTGCCCCAACCGCACCGATGATCGCGACGCAACCCCGCGCCAGCGTGAGGATCGAAAGCGGTTTTACGGGGCAAACAGAAACCAGTAATGCGAGCAGGGATAGCCAAGTTTGGCCAACGGCGCAGCGTTCAGGGCGCTGTCCCGTAGGGGTCCGCAGGTTCAAATCCTGCTCCCTGCACTTTCTCAAGGAGGAACGTCATGAGTAAGACTAATCCGAGACTCAGTAGTCTCATCGCCGACCTGAAGTCGGCCGCCCGTACGGGCGGCGACGTCTGGGGCGACATCGCCGAGCGTCTGGAGAAGCCACGGCGCACACACGCAGAAGTCAACCTCGGCCGTATCGAACGATACGCCCAGGAAGACGAGACCGTGATCGTGCCTGGCAAGGTGCTCGGTTCCGGCGTCCTGCAGAAGGACGTCACCGTCGCTGCAGTCGACTTCTCTGGTACAGCCGAGAAGAAGATCGACCAGGTCGGGCAAGCAGTATCGCTCGAAACCGCAGTCGAACAGAACCCCGATGGCTCGGAGGTGCGCATCATCCGATGAGTGTCGCAGAATTCGAAGCGGACGTCGTCGTCGACGCCCGCGACTGCATCTTCGGACGTGTCGCATCCAACGTCGCCGAGCGCGCGCTCGACGGCGAGACCATCGCGGTCGTCAACGCAGAAGACGCCGTCATCACGGGCAACGAAGAGCAGATCACGGCGAAGTTCCAGAAGCGCCGTGAAGTCGGGTCCGATCAGGGTCCGGCATACCCCAAGCGCCCCGACGGCATCCTCAAGCGTTCGGTTCGCGGCATGCTTCCCTACAAGAAGCCCCGCGGCCGTGAGGCACTCTCGAACGTCCGTGTCTACGTGGGCAACCCCTACGAGGACGACGACGATGTCGAGGCCGAGATCGTCGAGGGTACCTCGCTGGATCGACTGTCGAACATCAAGTTCGTCTCGCTCGGAGACGTCAGCGAATCCATCGGAGCGAACGTCACATGGTAACGAACACTTCAGGTAAGAAGAAGACGGCCGTCGCTCGCGCGACCGTTCGCGAGGGCGAGGGTCGCGTGCGTGTCGACTCCCAGCCGGTCGAGCTGGTCGATCCAGAACTGGCACAGCTGAAGATGCTGGAGCCGTTCCGCATCGCCGACGACGAACTGCGAGAGCAGGTCGACGTCGACATCACCGTCGAAGGCGGCGGTGTGATGGGACAGGCCGACGCGGCGCGAACCGCGATCGCACGCGGACTCGTCGACCACACCAACGACGCCGAACTCCGTGACGCGTTCATGGAGTTCGATCGGTCGCTGCTGGTCAACGACGTTCGCCAGTCCGAATCCAAGAAGTGGGGCGGCCCGGGCGCTCGGGCGCGCTACCAGAAGTCCTACCGCTAAGGTGATATGATATGATGGTACCGGTCCGGTGTTTCACCTGTGGTAACGTCGTCGGCGAGCACTGGGAAGAGTTCAAGGCACGCACTCGTGAGGCCGAGGACCCAGAGAACCCGGAGAAGGTTCTCGACGAACTCGGCGTCGAACGACACTGCTGTCGCCGCATGCTGGTCTCACACAAGGACCTCGTCGACATCGTGGCACCCTATCAATGATGGTTCAGGAAAATCGCTACGAGAAGGCGCGGATCATCGGTGCGCGAGCGCTGCAGGTGGCTTTCGGTGCGCCGGTGCTCATCGACACCGATCAGACCCAGCCGATCCTCATCGCGGCCGAGGAGTACGACGCTGGTGTGCTGCCCTTCACCGTCCGACGAGGTGACAACTAATGACGCTCATCACCGACATTCGACTGCGCCGCGTGCTCGATTCGCGTGGCAACGCGACTGTCGAAGCCGACGTGCTCACCGAGAGTGGCGGCTTCGGTCGTGGCAAGGCACCGAGCGGTGCGAGTACCGGCGAGTACGAAGCGATCGAACTCCCGGCCAACGAAGCGATCGCACGAGCACGGAAAGACGCGTTCCCGCGACTCATCGGCGAAGTCCACGCTGGTAATCAGCGCGATGTCGACGCCGCACTCCACGCGGCCGACGGCACGGACGACTTCTCCGAGATCGGCGCCAACAGCGCCGTCGCCATCTCGATGGCGGCCGCGAAGGCCGGTGCCGACGTGCTCGGTGCACCGCTGTACCAGCACCTCGGAGGGACTTTCCGCGGGAACGAGTACCCGACGCCGCTTGGCAACATCATCGGCGGCGGCGAACACGCCGCGGACGCGACGAACATTCAGGAGTTCCTCGCGGCACCCATCGGCGCGCCAAGCGTCGAGGACGCAGTGTTCGCGAACGCGGCCGTCCACCAGGAAGTCCACGACATCCTCGCCGAGCGGGACCTGCCCGCCGGCAAGGGTGACGAGGGTGCCTGGGCACCGTCAATCTCCGACGACGAGGCCTTCGAGATCATGGCCGAGGCGGTCGATACCGTCGCGGACGATGTTGGCTTCGCCATTTCGTTCGGGCTTGACGTGGCCGGCGCGGAACTGTACGACGATGACGAAGACGGCTACGTCTACGACGATCAGATCCGCTCCGCCGAGGAGCAGATCGACTACATCGCCGAGAAAGTCGAGGAGTACGACCTCGTCTACGTCGAGGACCCACTCGACGAGAACGACTACGAGGCCTTCGCCGACCTGACCGAGCAGGTCGGTGACCAGACGCTGATCTGCGGTGACGACCTCTTTGTCACCAACGTCGAGCGCCTCCAGACCGGGATCAACACCGGTGCGGGTAACTCCATCCTGATCAAACCCAACCAGATCGGCACGCTGACGGACGCCGTCGACGCGATCGAACTGGCACGCGACAACGGCTATGCGTCGGTCGTCTCACACCGTAGCGGTGAGACTGAAGACGCGACTATCGCACACCTCGCCGTCGCGACCGACGCGCCGTTCATCAAGACGGGCGCGGTCGGTGGCGAGCGAACAGCCAAGCTGAACGAACTCATCCGAATCGAGGACAACGCAGTATGAGCGGCAACGAAAACGAAGGTCTCGACGCGGAGGACTCCGACTTCGACCCCGAGGAAGAAGTCGAAGCCAACGCCGAGACGACAGAGACTGAGGAACCGGCCGCCGACGCCGAGGCCACCGAGGCCGACGCCGAGGCTGAAGAAGAGGACGAGGGCCCAGCCCTCGACGAGGACGTCATGCCAGACGACGAGGCAGACCTCCTCATCCCCGTCGAGGAGTACCTCGGCGCGGGTGTCCACATCGGGACCCAGCAGAAGACCAACGACATGGAGCGGTTCATCCACCGCGTCCGAACCGACGGTCTGTACGTGCTGGACGTCTCGATGACGGACACGCGGATCCGCACGGCAGCGGACTTCCTCGCGAACTACAACCCCGAGCAGATCCTCGTGGCCTCCTCGCGACAGTACGGTCGGTTCCCGGCCGAGAAGTTCGCCGACGCCGTCGGTGCCCGTGCCCGGACGGGTCGGTTCATTCCGGGGACACTGACGAACCCGGACTACGACGGCTACATCGAACCCGATGTCGTCGTCGTGACCGACCCGATCGGTGACGCTCAGGCCGTCAAAGAGGCGATCACCGTTGGTATTCCGGTCATCGCGATGTGTGACTCCAACAACACCACATCGAACGTCGACCTCGTCGTCCCGACGAACAACAAGGGGCGCAAGGCGCTGTCAGTCGTCTACTGGCTGCTCGCCAACGAGACGCTCGACCGCCGTGGTTCCGACACCGTCTACGAACTCGCCGACTTCGAGAGCGAACTGTAGACGCGGCCTTTTCCGTTCTCCCCGAGATCGAGAGCGGCTGCACTCACCAAGGCTTACTGTGCCCGCCGTCGAAGCCGTCGCCATGGCTGAAGGTGACACGTTGATCAACGCCCTGATCGGTGCCGTCGTCGGAACGATTGCTGGTGCCGTACTACCGTTCGGGCCGTTACTCGGTGGTGCAACGGCCGGCTATCTCGAAGGTGGCTCACGCTCGGATGGACTCAGAACAGGTCTGTACGCCGGCCTGATTGCATTGATTCCGCTCTTGCTTGGCGGATTCGCAGCCGCCTCGTTGCTTGGCTTCTTCGCTATCGGCGTCGGCCCCGACGCGCTCGCACTCGGCGCATTCGGATTCGTCATCCTGTTGTTCATCTTCGTCGGCTCGCTCGCATACGTCGTCGGCCTGAGTGCGATCGGTGGGTGGCTCGGCAACTACATCAAGTACGATACCGATATCGGATCGTAGGATGGCGGGATCGCTCGTCCGCGATGCAGGCTGGGGTGCAGCAGTCACGGTCGTCCTCTCGGTTCTCCCGTTCTCGCCGCTCGTCGGTGGGGCGGTGGCGACGAACCGCCGGGGTGGTGGGTACGCCGACGGCTTCGGTGTCGGAGCACTGTCTGGCATCGTGGCAGCGATCCCGCTGCTCGCACTCTTCGTGCCGGCGCTGTTCGTCGTCGGTCTCTTCGGCTACGGTATTCCACCGTCGTCGCCGGGCTACGACGTGTTCCTTGCGATCGTGTTCGGTCTGTTCGGTCTGTACACGGTTGGCCTGAGCGCACTGGGCGGACTCGGCGGCGTCTGGGCACGAGACAACACCGACTGGAATCTTGATCCGGCCCGGTGGCTCTGATCGGTCGACAGCCCAACCGGGGCCGTCGGTTCGCCGGGTGGTATTTTCGATGTCCAGCAAGGCTACTGTCGTCCCGTTTGGCATACGATTCAAACGTGTGCGCCCCCTATCTCGATCGATGGCAGAGACGCCGCCCGGTCCGAAAGGAGAACCGCTGTTCGGGAGCAGCAGGACGTACTCGAACAATCCGTTCCGGTTCGTCGAGGCGCTGGAGCAGGCCTACGGTGGTGTCGCCCGCTTCGATATGGGGCCGATGGACACGTTCCTCGTGACCGAGCCGGCACTGATACAGCGGATACTGGTCGACGATGCCGACCGCTATCGCAAGCCCGACTTCCAGGGGGATGCGCTCGGTGACCTACTGGGTGACGGGCTACTGCTGAGCGAGGGCGAGACGTGGGAGACCCAGCGAAAGATGGCGAACCCCGCGTTCAGCATGGCACGACTGGCGAAGATGGACGACCGCATCGTCGACCACGCCGAAGCGATCGTCGCCGACTGGCAGACCGGTGAGACAATCGACGCCGAACGCGAGATGACGCACGTCACCCTCGACGTGATCCTCGATCTCATGATGGGCGTCGAGTTACCTGACGAGCGCGTCTCGACGGTTCAGGATCAGTTGTTGCCGCTTGGTGCGCGGTTCGAACCGGACCCGATCCGCTTTGCGATCCCCGAGTGGGTGCCGATGCCCGACGACGACGAGTTCGATACGGCCGTCGAAACGCTCGATGGCGTCCTCGACGACATCTTCGAGCAGCGCCGCGGGACGACCGGCACCGAGGACGACGGGCCGATGGACTTCCTCTCGATCCTCCTGCGAGCGCGCGACCGGGGCGACCAATCCGAAGAGCAACTCCGCGACGAGATGATGACGATGTTGCTTGCGGGCCACGATACGACCGCGCTCACGCTGACCTACACGTGGTTCCTGCTCTCGGAACATCCCGAGGTCGAGGCCCGACTGCACGAGGAACTCGACGCCGTCGTCGGGGACGAGCGCCCGACGATCGATCACGTACAGGAGTTGGAGTACCTCGACTGGGTGATCGACGAGTCGATGCGGCTGTACCCGCCGGTGTACACCATCTTCAGAACGCCGACCGAACCGGTCGAACTCGACGGCTACGAGGTACCCACGTCCGCGAACCTCATGCTTCCCCAGTGGGCGGTCCATCACTCCGAGCGCTATTGGGAGAACCCCGACGAGTTCGATCCCGAACGGTGGTCGCCCGAGCGCAGCGAGGGGCGACACCGCTTTGCCTTCTTCCCCTTCGGCGGTGGGCCACGCCACTGCATCGGGAAGCACCTCGCGCTGCTGGAGGCAAAGCTAATCATCGCGACGGTCGCCTCCGACTATCGGCTCCACTTCGAAGGCGAAACCCCGCTCGAACTACTGCCCTCGTTGACGGCGCATCCGAGACAGGAGATGCGGATGCGAATCGAGGAGCGGTAGAGAGCGAACTCACAGCGTCGTGGCGCGCACCGGCGGCTGTCGCTGACTTTTCAACGATTACTATACGGATGGCAACAGAGGGACGGGTATGGTAACAGCGAGTGCGCCCGGGAAGGTGTATCTGTTCGGGGAGCACGCGGTGGTCTACGGCGAGCCGGCGGTGCCCTGTGCGATCGAGCGTCGGGCCCGCGTCACCGTCGAGGAGCGTGCGGAGGGACTGACAGTCCACCTCGACGATCTGACCCTCGACGGCTTCACGATCGAGTACACGGGCGACGCGAGCAATGGTCCCGACGTGGACGTTTCCGAGTCACTCGTCGAGGCCGGCGTCGGCTACATCAACGAAGCGATCGAGCAGGCGACCGACGCCGCGGGTGTCGACGGCGCGGGTTTCGAGATCAGCGTCGAGAGTTCGATCCCGCTCGGTGCGGGCCTCGGTTCGTCGGCAGCGGTCGTCGTCGCCGTCATCCGTGCGGCGACGGCAGAACTCGGCGTCGAACTGACCGATCGCGAGGTCGCAGAGCGCGCGTATCAGGTCGAACACACCGTACAGGACGGCGAAGCGTCGCGGGCGGACACCTTCTGTTCGGCGATGGGTGGTGCGGTCCGCGTGGAGGGCGACGACTGCCGACGGATCGACGGCGTCGACACGCTCCCGTTCGTGATCGGCTACGACGGTGGCGCTGGCGATACGGGTGCGCTGGTGGCCGGCGTCAGGCAACTCCGCGACGAGTACGGTTTTGCGGCCGACACGGTCGCTGCGATCGGCGACATCGTCCGGCAGGGCGAGCGCGCACTGCATGACGGCGATCTGGCGGAACTTGGCGAACTGATGAACTTCAACCACGGCTTGCTGTCGGCGCTGGGGGTCTCCTCGCGCTCGCTCGACAGCATGGTGTGGGCGGCCCGTGACGCCGATGCACTTGGTGCGAAACTCACCGGGGCCGGTGGCGGTGGCTGTATCGTCGCGCTCGACGACACGGAAGACGCACTGACGGCGCTGAACTACACGCCCGGCTGTGAGGACGCTTTTCGGGCGGCACTGGACACCGAGGGAGTTCGGATCGAGTGATGGCGGTGGACGAACTCACAGCCGCCGATACGCTCGTGCTCAAACTCGGCGGGAGCGTCATCACGGCGAAAGATCAGCCAGAGACCGTCGACGAGACTGCGCTGTCCCGCGCTGTCGCGGCCGTCGCCGAGACCGACGCGTCGCTCGTGATCGTCCACGGCGGCGGGAGCTTCGGGCACCATCACGCCGCCGAACACGGCGTCTCGACGACCGAGGGCACACACGACGCCACGGGCGCGCTCGCGATCCACGAGGCGATGGTCGATCTCAATCAGACCGTCGTGGCAGCGTTACAGGACGCCGGTGTTCCGGCGATGCCCGTCCAGCCACTCTCGGCCGCCGCGCGCGACACGCACGACGATCTGTCACTGGCGACGGACGCCGTCGCGGGACTGCTCGCCGAGGGGTTCACGCCGGTCGTCCACGGTGATGTGATCGCCCACGCGGGCGAAGGTGTGACCGTCGTCTCCGGTGACGAACTCGTCGTCGAACTCGCACCCGCCGTCGACGCTGACCGCGTCGGTCTGTGTTCGACCGTGCCGGGCGTGTTCGACGAGTCGGGTGCTGTGGTCGAGCGAATCGACGCCTTCGCCGACGTTGCAGCGGCGGTCGGGGAGAGCGACGCGACCGACGTGAGCGGTGGCATGGCCGGCAAGGTCAGTGCGTTACTCGGTCTCGCAGTTCCGGCGCAGATCTTCGGTCCTGATGCACTGGCCGACTTCCTCGCGGGGGACTCGCCGGGGACGACAGTCGACGGCGAGTCCCAGTAAGCCGACCGATCGGTTCCCATCATCTCGCCGAAACCTATTTGGTCGCGTTGGCTTTTGTCCCTGATATGGCAGCAGTCGGACTCAGTGACGTGTTCAAGTACGGCACCCGGTTTCTCGCGCATCTCATCGTCGTGGTGCTACTCGGCGTCGTGCTGGTGTTGATCGGCAATCTCGTCGGCGACTTTCTGGTCGGGACAGCCACGGACCCAGCTATCAGGTCGACGCTCGATACGACGGCGTACGGCGGTATCGTCATCGCCGTCGCCGGCGTGCTCGTTACCGTCGCCGGGCTGAGCGGCCTCCTGTTCAAACTCGTGGCCGACGGGACGACCGTCGGGACACGGTCCGCTCTCGCCGCTGCGGACGGGGTCAGTGTGGCCGACGGGGAAGCAACCGAACAGCCTACCGACGACCAGTCCGCGGGCCCGGAGCAAGACGATGCGGCCGGCCCGGCAACACGATCGGACAGCACCGAGCAGGAGAGTACACAGCCAGAGCAACCGCCCGAGACGACCGACCCGACACGGCAGCCAGCGGCCGGACGAGCGGCGAGCAACCCCGGAGACGACGGACCCGCTCCGGGTCAGGGTCAGCCACCCGCTCAGACCCAGCCCAACACCGCACAGCCGCTGGACGAGTCGGGTGAACGAAGCGACGTGCGACAGGATTCCCAGCACCAGACCGAGCCTGCTCGGTCGGTCCAGCCCGAGACCGAACCGTCGGGAGCACAGCCAGCCCAGAATCCGTCCACACCGCCGTTCGAGGAAGCGACTGCTCCACAGTCCCAACAGCCATCGACCGAACGGTCGGGCGCCGACGAGGACACCGTGAACCCGACCGGCGATGACGAGAGACCCAGCGTGGCCGTCGGCGACGGGAGCGAGGGGACGGCCGACGGTGACCCGGCCGACGGTGACCCGGCCGACGAGCAGTCGGATCCGGACGATCCACCGACGTGGACGCCGCCGGACCCGGACGAGTTCGAGCAACAGCAGGCGGCGAAAGCCCAAGAACAGGCACAGCAGGAGACCGCAAAGGAGTCCCCGGACCCGCCACGAGAGGAGGACTCCACCTCCTTCGACGACGGCCACGAGACCGACTTCGACGACGACACGCGCGTCGTCGACGAAGCCCAGTTCGACGAGTCGTCGAGCAGTGCGACGACGTGGGACGACCTCCAGTCGTCGGCCGAGTCGCCGACGCCGGACCCGACCGAGGAGCACGTCACCGACGAGTCGGCGTCGTCGGCGGACGACTGGGGAAGCCCGGAGCGGCTTGCCGGTGAGCAGCCGTCAGACCCCGAGACGACCGACGACGAATCGGCGACCGACGCCGATCCGGCAGACGACGTCGACGACGAAGACACGTCCGACTCCGGTGGCACGTTTACTTTCGAGACCGGGAGCGACAGTGATCCACTCTCGGATGCGCTCGACGACGAGTGAGTCGCCGGTGGAACCCATCAGTTTTTAACAGCGGCCGTCGTAGCCCCGCATAACCGAGCGTACGGCCGCCCGGCGAGCGGGAGGCGGCCGGCGGACGACGAAACGGGGACACGCCGTTCCCGTCCACTGACGTGGTCCGGGGCTACGGTGCACCCGGTTGGCCTGCGGACCACAGGACCTGTCGCGCACGCGACCTGCGGACTGTCGTAGCCGGTACCCCCCCCGCGTCTGGGCGGCTTCTACTCGGAGAGACAACTATGGAAGTAGAAATCGCAACAATCGGCGGATACGAAGAGGTTGGCCGACAGATGACGGCCGTTCGCGCGGGCGACGACGTCGTCGTCTTCGACATGGGCCTGAACCTCTCGAAGGTACTGATTCACGACAACGTCGAGACCGAGCGGATGCACTCGCTCGATCTCATCGACATGGGTGCGATCCCGGACGACCGCGTCATGTCCGAACTCGAAGGTGACGTGAAGGCCATCGTGCCCACGCACGGTCACCTCGACCACATCGGTGCGATCAGCAAGCTCGCACACCGCTACGACGCGCCCATCGTCGCGACGCCCTTCACGATCGAACTGGTCAAACAGCAGATCAAGGGCGAAGAGAAGTTCGGCGTCCAGAACGACCTCGTCAAGATGGAGGCCGGGGCCACGATGTCCATCGGCGACAAGAACGAACTCGAATTCGTCAACGTCACCCACTCGATCATCGACGCCATCAACCCCGTGCTGCACACGCCCGAAGGATCGGTCGTCTACGGGCTGGACAAGCGCATGGACCACACGCCGGTGCTGGGCGATCCGATCGACATGAAGCGGTTCCGCGAGATCGGTCGCGAGGGCGAGGGCGTCCTCGCGTACATCGAAGACTGTACGAACGCGGGCCGCAAGGGCCGCACGCCTTCCGAATCGGTCGCACGCCGCCATCTCAAGGACGTGATGACCAGCGTCGAGGACTACGACGGCGGGATCGTCGCGACGACGTTCTCCTCCCACATCGCCCGCGTGAAGTCCCTCGTCGAGTTCGCCGAGGACATCGGGCGCAAGCCCGTGCTGCTCGGGCGCTCGATGGAGAAGTACTCCGGCACCGCAGAGCGACTGGACTTCGTCGACTTCCCGGAGGATCTGGGGATGTACGGCCATCGCAAGTCCGTCGATCGCACATTCAAGCGGATCATGAACGACGGCAAGGAGAACTTCCTGCCGATCGTCACCGGCCACCAGGGCGAGCCACGGGCGATGCTCACCCGGATGGGACGGGGCGAGACGCCCTACGAGCTGGAAGACGGCGACAAGGTCATCTTTAGCGCCCGGGTCATCCCGGAGCCGTCCAACGAGGGCCAGCGCTACCAGTCCGAACAGCTCCTGAAGATGCAGGGTGCACGCCTGTACGACGACATCCACGTTTCGGGCCACCTCCGCGAGGAAGGCCACTACGCGATGCTGGACGCCCTCCAGCCCCAGAACGTCATCCCAGCCCACCAGAACATGAAAGGGTTTGCCCCCTACGTGAGCCTGTGTGAGAGTCAGGGGTACAAACTCGGGCGTGACCTGCACGTGACGAGCAACGGGAACCGGATTCAGCTGGTCGAGTAGGATGTCCCGCCAACAGGACGTCGAGGCGGCGATCCTCGCCCGCCGCGAGCAGGTCAACGACGCGATCCAGCGAGAGCTGCCGGTCGACGAACCCGAACAGCTCTACGAGGCGTCGCGATACCTGATGGACGCCGGTGGAAAGCGACTCCGTCCGACGATGTTACTCCTGACTGCCGAGGCTATCGCAGACGTCGATCCGCTGTCGACCGACTATCGGTCGTTCCCGACGGTCGAGGGCGACGAGATCGACGTGATGCGGGCTGCCGTCGGCATCGAAACGATCCAGTCCTTCACCCTGATCCACGACGACATCATGGACGACGACGACCTGCGTCGTGGCGTGCCCGCGGTCCATCGAGAGTACGACCTCTCGACGGCGATCCTCGCCGGAGACACCCTGTTCTCGAAGGCCTTCGAGTACATGCTCGATACCGGTGCGAAGCCCGAGCGGTCGGTCGCAGCGACGAAACGCCTCGCCCAGACCTGCACCGAGATCTGTGAGGGCCAGTCGTTCGACATCGACTTCGAGAGCCGCGAGGAAGTGACCACTGACGAGTACCTCAACATGGTCGAACTGAAGACCGCAGTGCTGTACGCCGCCTCGGCGTCGATCCCGGCCCAGCTGATGGGTGCGGAAGACGCCGTCGAACCGCTGTACGGCTACGGGCTAGACGTGGGGCGGGCGTTCCAGATTCAGGACGACCTGCTCGACCTGACGACGCCCTCCGAGAAGCTCGGGAAACAGCGCGGGTCCGACCTCGTCGAGGAAAAGCAGACGATCATCACGCTGCACGCCCGCCAGCAGGGCGTCGACGTCGAGGGCCTCGTCGAGACCGACTCCGTCGAGGCCGTCACCGAGAGCGAGATCGACGACGCCGTCGCGACGCTTGAGGAAGCCGGGAGCATCGAGTTCGCCCGCGAGACCGCTCACGATCTGATCCGGAGCGGCAAAGAGCGACTCGAAGTGCTGCCGGACAACGAACCGCGGCGCTTGCTCGAAGAGATCGCCGACTATCTCGTCGAGCGCGAGTACTGACGCTGTCCGCGTCGATTTTTTCACGAGCGTATGAGATCGCGTGGTGAGACGACCGTGGCGGCGGCCCGATAGCGGTCGAAGCAATTGCTCGCCCACGCGTGCAACCGCTCGCCACTCGAATCGGCACACGCGACGAGCTGTCCGTCGTCGTAGGCGAGCACGAGTGTCCGATCGTCGGTGAGCGTGAGACCGAAGGAGATCGGATCGGGGTGGCGCGACAGTTCGAACCGGGGCACCGACACCACTGTCGCGAACTCCGTCGGGTTCCGATCCCGTGCGGCGCGGGTCGTCTCGGCGTCGAGGACGAGGTCGGTCGCGACGCCATCGAGGATGCGCTGGGCGTGGGCGTCGTGAAAGAGTCGGCTCAGGACCGGTGCGAGCATGCGAAAGCGATCGGTGTCGGCCGATTCGACGACCGAGACGTAGTGACTGACCGGGGCCTGTGGATGGTCGGGATCTGCGGTGACGACAGTCGCGTCGGCAAGCAGGTCCGGCGGCGGTGCGGCGTCGGCCGGGAGCTGCTCGTAGAGTGGCCCGTGTTCATCAACCGTCGCGAGTGCGTCGACGTACTCGCGATGGGTGCGTGCGACCACGTCTCCCTTCGTCGTCAGGTGGTACGTGCCGTCACGTTTCCGTGCCCATCCACGCTCTGTGAACGCACGGAGGTTCCGCTGGATCGAGCGCCGCGACTGGTCGAGGTCGTCAGCGAGGTCGCGAGGATCGCCGGGAGACTCGCGCAGGCATTCCAGCAAACGGAGGCGGTCTGGCGAATTTGCGAGAAACCGGGCGGGATCGCTCATATCCGACGTATCGATGCCGTTGGAAATAACGGTGGTGGGGTGGCGGTCGGTTCCGACGTAATTTTGACCCCGCCCCGCCGACGTGCGTGCATGGACGACGATCTACGCGCCCGCGTCGAGGACGCCGCAGAACAGGCGGCGCTGACGAACGCGGTCAAGCACGACAGCGAGGCACAGGTCGGGGCGATCATGGGGCCGTTGATGGGCGAGAACCCCGACTTCCGGGAGTACGGCGACGAGATACCCGGCGTCATCGCACCGGTGATCGACCGGGTCAACGGGATGGACACCGACGAGCGGCGGGAACGACTCGCCGAACTCGCGCCCGAAGTCCTCGAAGACCTCGAAAGCGAGGACGAAGAAGACGAGCAGCCACTGCCCGACCTTCCGAACGTCTCCGACTACGACCAGATTCGGATGCGTCTCGCCCCGAATCCAAACGGTCCGTGGCACCTCGGCAGCGCCCGGATGCCCGCCGTCATCGGCACGTACAAGGAGATGTACGACGGCTGGATGCTGTGTCGCTTCGACGACACTGACCCCGAAACCAAGCGCCCTGATCTGGACGCCTACGACGAGATTCTGGACGCCATCGACTATCTGGGCTTCGAACCCGACGAGGTCATCAAGGCAAGCGACCGCGTCGAGACCTACTACGAGTACGCCAGCGAACTCATCGAGAAGGGCGGGGCGTACACCTGTTCGTGCCCGCAAGGTGAGTTCTCCGACATGAAAAACAGCGGCGAGGCCTGCCCACATCGCGAGAAGGACGTCGAGCAGGTCCACGCCGAGTTCGGTGCGATGGTCGACGGCGAGTACGAGAGCGGCGAGATGGTGCTGCGGATCAAGACCGACATCGAGCACAAGAACCCCGCGCTGCGCGACTGGGTCGCCTTCCGCATGATCGACACGCCCCACCCCCGTGAGGAAGCAAGTGAGTATCGCTGCTGGCCGATGCTCGACTTCCAGAGTGGACTCGACGACCACCTCAAGGACGTGACCCACATCATCCGCGGGATCGACCTGCAGGACTCGGCCAAGCGCCAGCAGTTCCTGTACGACTACTTCGACTGGGAGTACCCGGAAGTGCTGCACTGGGGCCACGTCCAGATCGACGCCTACGACGTGCCGATGTCGACCTCGACGATCATCGAGCAGATCGAGACCGGCGAACTGACCGGGTGGGACGACCCGCGTGCGCCGACCATCGCCAGCCTCCGCCGTCGCGGCATCCGCGGCGCGGCCATCGTCGACGCGATGACCGGACTGGGGACCTCCACGTCGAACGTCGACCTCGCGATGTCGTCGATCTACGCCAACAACCGCGAACTGATCGACGACGAATCGGACCGCGCCTTCTTCGTCCGCGACAGCGAGGCGACTGGGGGCATCGTCGAGTCGCAGGTGTTCGGTGGTCCCGAGGTCGGCGAACCGCTCGTCCACCCCGACCACGAGGACCGGGGCCGGCGCGAAATTCCGATCAGCAACGCCGTCGTCGTCGAGGGCGACGACCTCCCGCCCCACGGCGACCGGGTCTGGCTGAAGGGCTTTGGCTGCGTGCGCCACACGCGCGACGCCCTGGAGTACACCGGCGACGACCTCGACGTGGTCAAAGAGGGCGACGTGGACGTGATCCACTGGGCACCCGCGGACGGCCCGAGTATCCGAATGCGAACGATGAAGGGTGACGTGACCGGGATCGCCGAACCCGGCGTCGCCGACTACGACCGCGACGACGTGGTCCAGTTCGAGCGCGTCGGCTTCGCCCGGATCGACGCCGTCGACGGCGAGGGCGACGAGGACGTACGCGCGTACTACGCCCACCCGTAACGGTTCGCGCCACCACGCTTTTCCCTCGCCCGCTGTGGGGACCAGATATGGACCCGATGCCAGGCGGTGAGTGCCAGCCCAGCGACGAATCCGACGGCAGCGACGACCGGACGTGTGATCGCTGCGGTCGCGACCTAGAGTGGACGCTCGACCCGGACGGCGTCCAGCGACGTGAATGTCCTCACTGCGAGTAGGGCGGCGTCCGACGGGCGTCTGACTGACCCTTTTGTGAAGCGATAGCAAAGACCGTCTCATGACTGGGCCAGCGCTCTTGCTCGCCGCAGAGCACGCCGATCCGCAGGTCGCCGCCCGCGAGGCACGCCGACGCCTCGACTCGACGAGAACGCCAGCGAACGACGAGCGCCTCGTCGCCGCCGTCGTCTCGGAGGGGTTCGACGAAGGGGTCGCTCGCGACGCGGTCGCCACGCTGTCGACCGACGACGACCCGACGCGCTCTTGTGCGAGCGGAGCCGACCTTGCGGCAAGTGACGACTGACACGCCCAACCGAGCAGTCCATCGCGACATCGACTTTCACGAGACACCCGAGCGCACGCTGTCGCTCGACGTGTACGAGTCCGCCGACGGCGGGCCACGGCCGACGATCGTCCTCCTATACGGCGGCGCGTTCCACTCGGGTGAGAAGACCCAGTTGGCAGCGCAGGCCAGTACGCTCGCCGACGAGGGGTACACCGTCGTCACCCCGGAGTATCGTCTCTCGGATGTGGCGACGTTCCCGGCCGCGCTGATCGACGCGAAGGCGGCCGTCGAGTGGTGTCGAACCGAGGGCGACGGCTACGGGATCGATCCGCGCCGGATCGCGACCGTCGGCCATTCGGCCGGGGCGAACCTCGCGACGCTGGTCTCGGTGACGGCCGACGAACCGGGCTTCGAACCCGAAGTGTATCCGGGCGTCTCCTCGGCCGTGCAAGCGACCGTCGGCTGGGCGGGCATCTACGACTTCAGGTGTTTCGACGCTGACCCCGACAGCCACGTCGACTACCTCGGCGGGACCCGGGAGGCAGTCCCGGCGGCCTACGATTTCGCGTCGCCGATGGGACAGACCGACGTGGACACGCCGCCGACGCTCGTCGTTCACGGCGACGCCGACGAGACCCTCCCCATCGAACAGGCCAGCAGATACGCCGATTCCGTCGACGCGCTCGCGACCAGTGAGTTCGTCGTCGTCGAAGACGGCACACACCAGTTTCCACACGAGCGTCTCGACTGGACGGTCGAGGAGACCACTCGATTCCTCTCGACACACCTCGGTGCTGGCGGACCAAACGGGACGGGGCTGGACGCTGATGGGCCGACGGATGTTGGCCCGGGAGAACTCGGAGAACCGCCCCGCGGCGACCGGATCGGTCGGTGAGCCATCGGCCGCCCAATCAAAAACTTAAGTAGATGCCAATGGTGGTGTTAGATACCAATGGCCATAGATCCCGAGTTCGAGAAGAACCGCGACGTGGTGGACGAACACGACGGCCACAAGGTGTGGGGTCCCGTCGAGGAACCGGAGACGCTTGGCATCCACGGCACGCACGTCGCCGTGGACTTCGACATCTGTCTGGCCGACGGCGCGTGTCTGGAGGACTGTCCGGTCGACGTGTTCGAGTGGGTCGACACGCCGGACCACCCCGAGAGTGAGATCAAGGCCGATCCGGCCCACGAGGACCAGTGTATCGACTGTATGCTGTGTGTCGACGTTTGTCCCGTCGACGCGATCGATGTCGATCCCGGCCGCGCCGGTCGTCTCTGATACGGATTCTTGTAGCGGTTTACCGGAGATCGTCTACCCCCTGGCGACGCTCAGTGGTACGCAACTACAATAAACCGTATGAGCTCTCTCACTTCTGCTGGTGTGTCGTCTCCACGAGAGACTGTGTGGACCGCCGAGACACCTGTCATCTAAAAATTAACCACAAAAGACTATTACGTACCCGTGGGTGTGGTTCTCACACGAGAGATGACAGCTATGCACACAGTCGTTCTGACCAAGGGCGTCCCCGACTTCCGAGAGGGGCAGGTGTCCTTCGACGAGGACGGGCACCTCGAACGGGGGAAGACACCGACGGTGATGAATCCAAACGACAAACACGCGCTCCGTGCCGCCTTGCAGACCAAGGTCCGCAACGGTGGGACGGTGTCACTGATGAGCATGGGGCCGCCGGGCTACAGGGAGGTCCTGCAGGAGGGGATGGCCGACGTGTACGCCGACGACCTCTATCTCCTCTCGGACCGTGAGATGGGGGCGGCCGACACGTGGGCGACGGCGATGACCGTCGCCACCGGCATCCAGAAACTCGACACGGAGCCAGATCTGCTCTTTGCGGGCTTCAAGACCGCAGACGGGGAAACCGGACACACCGGTCCCCAGACGTGCTGGTGTCTGGACATGCCGATGATCACTCACGTCGTCGCACTCGATATCGACGAGGACGAAGAGACAGTCCGGGCAAAGCGACTCGTGGAGGGCGACATCGAGGAGATCGAGACCGTCGAGACCGAACTGCCCGCGTTCATCGTCGCCGATCCCGAGTTCGAGCCGACCTATCGGAAGGCCGGTCACCGACTCCGCTGGAAGGACCTGCGGGCCGAGACGCAGGAACGCGCCGCGAACCTCGATCTGGAGGCGGACGTAACAGTGTGGAACCACGAAGACCTGAACCTCGACCCCGACTACATCGGTCTCGATGGCTCGCCGACCATCGTCGCCGGTGTCGACCCGATCCCGAAAGCCCCCTCAGAACGTGAGGCGACGATGGTCGACGGCGTCGACGACGAGGCGGGGATGGAACAGGTGTTCGACGAACTCGACGCGTACGCGGCAGGTGACTGATCATGCCCGAAATCGACCCCACAGAACACGAGATCGCGGCACTCGGACCGAAGATCAAGGACATCGAGGACCCAGACGAGATCGAGGCGATGCTGGACCTGGAGGCGGCGGGCGAGGATCGAGTCCCAGTGAAGACCCTCCTTGAGGATCGACTGGAGAAACTAACAGCGGCGGACGAGGCAGTCGATCCCAGCGAGGTCGACCTCTCTGACCTGACCGTCGCCGACGTGGCGAACCTCGTCCGGGACATCGACGATGCCGACGTATTGGGCGAGATGCTCGAACGGGAGAAAGACGGGCAGGACCGCAAGACGGCCAAGAGCCAGATCGAGAGCCGGATCGAAGCCGTCGAAGGCAGCGACGAGGCGGCAGGCGAGCCAGTCGAGTACGTCCCGCCCGAGGAGAAACATCCCGACCTCGATCACCCGACCAACGAGAAGCAGTGGGTCGAGGGGACCAGTGGCGGCACCTACCGAGATATGTGGGTCTACTGCGAGACCCAGCGCGGTGAACTGATCGACGTATCCCGCGAGATGCTCGGGAAGGCCCGACAGCTGATGGACGACTACAACGCCGACCCGAACGGCGAGCGCGGCGTCGCAGACGACGATTCGTCGGGCCACTACGGCGGCGACGAGAACGGCAACGAGGAGAACGTCGTCGCCGTCCTGATCGGTGACGCCGTCCGTGATCTCACCGACGAGGTGATCGAACTCGGGGCCGACCGCGTCGTCTATCACGAGGACGAGCGCCTCGAACGCTTCCGACACAAGCCCTACACGGAAATCTTCTGTGCGATGTGTCGGGACGCCGACTTCGAGTGGTTCGACTACCACGAGCCACGCTACACGCTGTTCCCGGCGACGAACAACGGCCGAGACCTCTCGGCACTGGTCCAGGGGGAACTCGACTCCGGGCTGGCATCGGACTGCTCGGGGCTGTACATCGAATCGGCGATGATCTCGAACCCCGCAAAGACCGGATCGGCCGGCGACAGCAAGGAGTTCGAGCGCATCCTGCACATGAAACGGCCCGACTTCTCGGGCTTCGAGTACTCGACGATCCTCTGTATCGACAAGCCCCACCGTGACTTCCACCCGCAGGGTGGTTCCGTGATCCCCGGGAGCTTCGAGATTCCCGAGGCCGATCCAGCGCGTGAGGGCGAGGTCGTCGAACACGAGATGGAACTGGACGATGCGTGGTTCTACACCGACGTGACCGACTACGACCAGCTAGACGAAGGCGTCGACCTGACCGGCCACGACGTGGTCGTCGCGATGGGGCGTGGCATCGGCGACGACCCCACCCGGGGGATCGAACTCGGTCTCGATCTGGTCAGCGCCTTCGACGACGCCGCCTTCGGTCTCTCCCGTGGCGTGATCACGTCGTCGTACAGCTTCGACGGCCACGTCGAGCAGTACATCGGCGAGGATCGTCAGATCGGCGAGTCCGGCCAGGTTGTCGAACCCGACATCTACGTCGCCGCGGGTATCTCCGGGGCGATCCAGCACAAGGTCGGGATGGACGAGTCCGACACGATCATCGCGATCAACACGGACCCGGAAGCGGACATCCGAAAGTTCTCGGACTACTTCATCGAGGGCGATCTGTTCGAGGTAGTGCCCCGTCTCACCGAGGCCCTGGAGACGGGTGAACTGGCGACGGTGATGCAGGAGGTCAGCGATGACTGAACACGAACACTACGAGGCTATCGTCGTCGGCTGTGGTCCCGGCGGCGCAGCGGCGGCGGCAACGCTCGCGAACAGCGGCATCGAGACGCTCGTCCTCGAACGCGGCGTCGATGCCGGCTCGAAGAACGTTTCGGGCGGACTGATCTACGCCGAGGAGTCCGCCCCCTACACCATCGACGACCTGTTCCCCGACTTCCGTGAGGAAGCCACGGAGCGGCCGGCGACGGAGAACTACATCCACAACATCGCCGGCCAGCAGGTCGCGAGCTTCGACATCTCCGATCTGCACCACCACGACACCGACTGGGCCGACGCCGTCCTCCGGCGGAAGATGGACTCGTGGCTCGGCGAGCGCGTCCACGAGATGACCCGCGAGACTGGCGGGGGCCTCCTGACAGAGGTCCGCGTGACCGGTCTCTTGCGCGAGCACGGCGAGATCGTCGGCGTCGAGTGTGCGGAACTCGATCCCATCGAGGCAGACCTGATCGTCGCCGCCGACGGCGTCAACTCCGAACTGGCCCGCGACGCCGGCCTGATGGACTGGGAGGAACCCGAAGAGTGGTTCCAGGGCGTTAAAGCGGTCGTCGACATGCCCCCCGAGGTGATCAACGAACGGTTCGATATCGACGACGACGAGGGCGTCGCACACCTGTTCTCCGGGGACCTGTTCGATGGCGTCCGTGGCGGTGGCTTCCTCTACACGAACGAGGACTCCCTGTCGATCGGGACCGTCTTCCACCTCGATTCGATCGCCGACGAGCGCGCCGAACCCCAGGAACTGCTCGACAATCTGCTCACCCATCCCCTGCTGGCACAGTGGCTCGGCGACGAGTACGACGAACGCGAGTACTCGGCGAAGCTGGTCCCCGATTCGAAGAAGGCGGCTCATCCGTCCCCGCACAAGGATCGGCTCGTCCTCGTCGGCGACGCGGCCGGCCAGATGCAGGCACAGGGACCGATCATCAAGGGGATGAACCACGCGGTGACTGCCGGTGCGCTCGCCGCCGAGGCGTTCGCGACCGCGAAGTCCAGAGGCGATCCCCACAGCGCAGGCGAGTTCTACGAACAGAAACTGAACGACGAAGGCGTGATGGACAAGCTAAGGCCCGCCAGCTACCGGACCCTCGGGCGCCTCGGCGAGACCGGTCCGATCGCCTCGCTGACCGACGCCATCGCCGACTCCGCCGTCGGTCGGTTCGCGATCAACGCACTCGGCGAGGGGACCATGGAGCGACTCTTCTCCTCGCCGCACCTGATGGCGATGATGCCCGACACGCGCACACCCTACGTGACGATTCCGACGATCATCGCCGAGGAGCTGGGTGACCCGATCACCGACGAGAACACCGTCCAGCCGCCGGCACTCGACGACCGGATCGGGGACCTGACCTACGACGTGGGCGACCCCCACATCGAGTTGGTAGACAACGACTTCGCCGCCTCTGGCACGGCCGTGACGGCCTGTCCGGTCAGTGCGATGGACTTCGGCGGCGGCTGTTACCGCGACGAACACGTCCAGACGAACGGCCACGAGGAACATCTGGTGAGTCTCGACACCCAGCCCTGTGTCGAGTGTGGCACCTGTGCCGTCGTCGCAGAGACACACTGGGAACACCCCGACGGCGGCAAAGGCGTCGAGTACAGACAGGGGTAGATCGGTGTGACGATGACCGGGACCGATCTCACAGAAACCGACCCATCGGCCGGATACGGCGAGCGAATCGAACGACTCGCCGAAGCGGCCGCCACGGCCAGCGAAGCGGACGCGCCGGTCCCGCCGGACGACGACCGGGCGATGGAACTCTGCCGGCAGGGACTTGGACCAACCGTGACGCTGTACTGCGAGGCGCGTACCGGGGGGTCGATGGTCCGCTTTACACAGCGCGAATTCGACCTGCTGCAGGACGCGCTCAACGACTGGCTCGTCGCCTACGCGGCCTGTTACGGGGTCGAGATCGATGCCGACTACACCATCCGAAAGGCCGCCGAACTCCTCGTCGAAACCCACAACATCCGTGACGTGGCCCAGTTGCTGACCGACGTGCCCGAACGCTGGTAAGTATCACGTAGCGTCGACTCGATCGATCGACGTTCTCGACAGGTAATAACCTGATAAATCATTAAGTATAGTGACGTGGTATCGTCCCACATGGAACTAACAGAGCCACTGCAGTTCGACCACAAAGACCGAAAAGACATCTACGAGTACGTCGAGCGCCACGGATCGGTCACAGCCGAGGAGCTTCGAACGGCACTCCACATGGAACCGCGGCCGTTCGGACATCACGTGGCGATACTCAAACGCAACGGCACGCTCAAAGCACACGACGACGAACTCCGCATCGCGTACGAGGACTCCGAAGAAGAGGAGTTCTCGGCACAGGACGTGGACTTTACCATCCGGCAGGCCCGACAGGAAGACCTGACGGGACTGGTCGGTGCGATCAGACAGGCCATCGGCGCCAAGACCTACGTCGACGCCGAGACGGTCGCCGACGTGGTCGACAACGAGGGCGTGCTCCTGCGACACAACGAACTCGAATCGCGCATCTTCTTCGTCGCCTGCGTCAACGACGAGGTCGTCGGCTGGGTCCACCTCAAGCACCCGGAGATCGACAAACTGAACCACACCGCAGAGTTGACGCTTGGCGTCCTCAAGCAGTATCGCCAGCGTGGTATCGGCAGTCACCTCCTCGAACGCGGTCTGGAGTGGGCCGCCCAGCACGGCTACGAACGGATCTACAACTCCGTTCCCGCGACCAACGAGGAGGGGATCGCGTTTCTCGAAGCCCACGGCTGGGCGGTCGAAGCCGTTCGCGAGGATCACTACAAACTCGAAGGGGAGTACATCGACGAAGTGATGCTGGCGACGGAACTCTGACATCCTCCCACGGCTAAAGCCGTGGGGTTCCCCCACTGGGGGTTGAACCCACGGATACGGAGAGGTTCGCAGGTTCGTCGTCACGTTGGACGATGACCTGCGTTTCGGGCTGTGCCAGTACAGCCCCCGCCTCGGACAGCGGTTTCGAGAACTTGCCCAAGGCTCGTTTGCCGATGTTGAGCGCACCGTTCTTGTCCGCGTTGTCGTCCAGCCCACACTCGGGACACTCAAAGCGTCCCTGCGTCGCTC